>CAJWEF010000202.1 GCA_913031305.1 uncultured Acidiferrobacteraceae bacterium | reverse complement strand
ATCTTAGTGCTATGAAAAGCAATCAACCAGTAGCGGATGTGGCCCCAGCGGCGAGCCTCGCCACCATCCAGGCGACTCTTTTGCGCGATGCGGTGATGACCGCTTATTCGATCACAGGCAGCCTGTCGGCTGCGACCGTATTGTGTTCCAGTTTGGTCGATGAAGATGTTCCTGAGCAACACCGGGCAGCGGCGGTATTGTCGCGACTGCATCACATCGCGATGAGTCGGCCCAAACACTGAGTGGGCGCTGTCAGCGAATCATGCAGGCCTTTTTTGTGGTGCACCCAGCCTGGGCCTGAAGGCGCGATTTCGCTTCTATCGTTACCAGGCCGGCGATTATTTCAAGCCGCATACTGACGGGTCCTGGCCCGGCAGCCGCGCAGTGGACGGCCGCTTACAGGCCGATGCCTTTGGTGATCGCTGGAGCCAATTGACTTTTGTGCTGTTGTTAAGCGATGACTTCGAAGGAGGGCATACGCGCTTTTATCCAGCCGGGCCAGAAGGCGAGGTCGTTCCTGTACGCACGCCGCTTGGCAGTGCGCTGTGTTTCCCCCATGGCGGGCATCCACAGCAGTGTGTGCACGCGGGCGAGACGATCCGGCGCGGCATCAAGTACATCATCCGCACCGAAATACTCTACCGGCGAACCCCGGGGGCTGAAATGCTGCAGCGCGACTGGATTTACTGAAGCCCTTGGCCGTAGTCGCGCACAACCTCGGCCACCCGAATTCGGTAGTTGCGAAACAGACCCTGATCCTTGGCTTCGCCCTGGGCTGCGCTGTGTGCTGCATGCTGGTGCCAGCGCGATACCGCATCCATGTTCTCCCATGTGGACAGGGAGACAAAGCGGCCGCTCGCGGCAATGCTCTCGAAACGCTCGACACTGATAAAGCCTTCAATCGTTTCTACCTTCTCGCGCAGCGCCGTGGCCAGTTCAAAATAACGATCCTGGTAGGCTGGGTCTGGTTCAAATTCGAATACGACAATCACCATATATAGTCACCTCAACTGGTAGGTATTGTTTAGGATGCGTGTGCTATGGTGCCTGCCAGTGTAACGCGGACAGGGTAGGCGAATGACGCGACGTACGCGAAGTACTAATTTTTTGCGACCACTGTATCGCCTCGGTTGGTTGGTGATCTGGAGTACCTGGTTGGCCACGTTGGTGTTGCTCATTCCCACTCTGATGCCTCATGACGACGTCGTTGGCTGGGGATTCGTGACCCTGGCGGCAACGGGTGTCGCCTACCTTTTGCATCGCCTGTGGGACTGGTACGTTGTGGGTCGCCCCCTGCCGCGGCGCTGAGTGTGAGTGCCGACACTGTTGCCCTTGATTGATTCTGTTATATCGTAGTATCGGAGCAAGTAAACCCGACTTATTTTGAAAAAGATAAGATCGCTATTGCGGATCTAGTGCGAAAGTGGCAATGTTCTCTTTATCGCTACAAAGATGGAAATTCATGACCTGTCCAGGCTTGATCGAAACTGCCGAAGGCGGAAGAAGTGAATCGAACCCGCAGAGTACTTCTGAAAATACTGGGTAGAGTTCACCAGCATCTGGTCTTCTGACCACAAACGCCAGGTCGCCGACTTTCTGATCTTCGATCTCAAGAGTAACGTGTGAAAGTTTGGTCTGGGAATTTGCCCATCCAGAGATGTTAATTGATCCATTTTCATGGATTACGACTCGATCCACGGCGATCATGCATTTGATGGAGTCATTTCCTGTAATCTTATGGGGAAATTCATCTGGAATAATAGTGATAGCGTGCCTGAAATAGGAGGGATGAGAGTCGATCTTGACATTGGAATATTGAATAGGAATCGTGTGCGGGTTGTCGTAGGTGTATTTCTTCGATCGATTGCCGGTGTGCGAGTGCACAAACCAAAGCCGTGTCACACCAAATTCGTCGCCCAAGCGTTGAGCCTCAAGCAGTTCTCTTTCTGAATCGTTGGTTTCAAATAGAACATATTTCCAGACCACTATGCCGCCTTTGGGTTTTTGACACGCAATAGCATCGTTTAGAAATTTGAAAGCTTTAGTGATACTCCCTTTTACGCGATACTTCTCGTAAGACTCCTGGAACGCGCCATCGATCGAAACGACTGTCTCCTCAACATATTCCGAATTGATGGCTTTGGCAAAATCATGATTACCATTGGTAATGACGCGTTGTAACGTGTCAGGATAGATTTTCCTGGCGGTTGCCAGCAGTTCGGGAAATCTTGGATTGTTTAAAGGTTCTCCTTGCCCGCAATATTCGATCGATCTGATCTGGTAATGATTCTCTTTCAGATCACCGAGAAGATCTGCCATCATTTCTGGGGTGAAATGGCGCCCCCCCGAACGGGTTTTAATTTGGATAAGGTTAGAGCACTCCGGGCACTTGAGCGCACAAGCGAGTGAGGCTTCGATCTGAATTTTCTGGATTATGCGTTTTTGAAGCAGATCATTTGAGTAGGGTTCATCGGGACGGAAGAACGAGCAGTTCTCGCAGACTTCGGGCCATGGAGTCCGATCGTTTTTGAGAGCTTCTCGAATATTCTGATAGCGGTCATTGTTGAGAGTCTGGTGAATATCGGGGTCATCAGCCGATTGACGACACGACCCAAGTGATACGCGCTCGCCAAAATCGTCGTTACAAAGAATTTCGCCATTAGACTTCACATATAAGGTGGAAAGAATATCGCAGTTCATGATCGGTCGGAGTACATAACAGGTGCTTTCATAATTTGGGGTTATTGATAGTGAGCCCGAAAGTATATTGGTAAGCTGCTGACTATTGCATGCTGGATTCAATAATTACTAGTCCGTATCTAGTGAAATCTAGGTGTCTCGAGCAGTTTGTCGTTAAGGAAAAAGACCCATAAAGAAACTACTTGATGCTGTTCGATAGCTCATGACAATAGATATTGAGCTATCGCCTGATGGTTTTTTCATATCCTTGAAGACTGGAATCCAACCCTCAATGAGGGCGCCTTGATCAAGAATCGAACTCTAGTTTCGTGGGGCAAGCCAGTTCGTCGATAAATTGCTCGCGGCTCATATAACTTTATCGTCATAAGAAAGTATCGACAGATTAATGTTTAAAATGATGCGTAGCCCTAAGAAACAGATAAGGTACTCTAGTAGACGAGAGCTCTAATCTCGGATTTGTGAGACCCAGTGATTTACCCAGGAGATAAGCCGTGAGCCAAGCACCGATATTCCATAACTTTGACCAAGCGCCGACCCATGTCGCGCCCTTCAGCCATGCGGTCGAGGTGGATGGCTGGATACAGTTGACCGGGCAGATGCCGACTCACCCGGATGACGACAGCGCGCCTTTGCCTGATGGGGTCAAGGCACAGACACGACGGGTGATGGATAATCTTGTGATCGTGCTTGAGGGTCTGGACCTCGATCTTTCACATGTACTCTCGTGTCGTGTCTACCTGACCGAGTTTGCACGTGATTACGAAGCAATGAATCAGGCTTATCGTGCGTATTTTTTGCAGGGCCGACTACCGGCGCGCACCTGTATCGGGGTAACCGGCCTCGCGCGCTGCGCGCTGGTCGAGATCGATATGGTAGCTCGGCGTCCCTGATCTAAACGGGGTCAGATACTCAGATCCGGCGCCAGGCCGCCTTGACCATCAAAGCGCCCAGCGCCAGGTACCAGAAAAGCGCCCACCAGGGCATCGACAGCCCCCAGAAAGTCCAGTCGACTGAAGCGCATTCACCGGAGCCTGCCAGGGCTTTGCTCAGAGCGTCGGCGAGTGGCAGGTTCTGCAGCATGAATTCCAGCCCAGGCCCGCATTCGGGGACCCGGTCCGGCGGTAGCGATTGGATCCAGATGTGCCGGCCGGCTACCGCTACGCCGAGTGCCGCCGCTAACGTGGCCAGTCCGGCATAGACTTTGCGGCCAAAGCCACGTGGGTTGTGAAGCATCCCGATCAATGCAGCGACGCCAATGCCGACAAATGCCAGCCGCTGAAAGATGCACAGCGGGCACGGGTCCAGGAATTCACGAAACTGCAGCCAGTAGGCATAACCTAAAAGGCCCGCACACGCGAGAAAGACCAGAGCGCTGGTAACACGAAAAAATGGTGCAGCGGGTAAAGTCATCGACCTATTGTATCGTTTTGCCGCGGCTGGGTTGTCACAAGCAATCACATGCTAGATAAGCACAAAGGGCAAGTGCTTCTTGAAATATTCAGTCTAGACGTCATTTGGCAAACAAAGACCACGGGCTTGCAGTGGTGCTCGCAAAGGTGGATTCACACGTACCCGCGGATGGCATTTACTGCACCGCGGTCTGCCGAACACCACAAGCCGCATCCAGAACAATCTCTTAGGTGCGTGCATTAATAAATTGTTAATTACTGTCTGTTACCGTGCCTTTGACCATAGCGGTCATGGGCTTCACATG
>CAJWEF010000201.1 GCA_913031305.1 uncultured Acidiferrobacteraceae bacterium | reverse complement strand
CGCCCACCCGCACTCGAGGCCAACGACCCATCACATCCGGCCAACGACCCGCGTTACAACGGTATCGATGGTCTGCCTGCTACTGAATCGTTGGCAGATACGCTGCTGCGGGTGACAAAGTGGTGGCAGGAGAAACTCGTACCGCAACTGGAATCAGATCGCAAAGTACTGGTGGTGGCCCATGGCAACAGCTTGCGAGCTATGGCCAAGTTTCTCGATGATCTCAGTGAGGATGAGATCATGCAGTACAATATTCCTACCGGCATTCCGCTGGTTTATCACTTTAACGATGACCTGAGTGTCGCAGGCCATGAGTACCTCGCTGATGCAGCGGTGCTCGAAGCGGCGGTCAGCGAAGTTAAGAATCAGGCTTCCTCAAAGCCTTGAGCCAGTATCGCGGGTGCGGGTCGCTCAGTCTCGTCGCAGGCGCTCGGACAGTGCGATCGGGGTGGGATAGCGAAACACCACCACAGTTGACGAGATCACGAAAGTGATCAGTGTGGCCAGTTGTACCAAGGCCCCGGCCTTGGTACTCATCACCTGCACTTGTAGTGCCACAGCCACGAGCAGTAAAGAGAATTCACTCATCTGTCCCAGCCGTACCCCAGCTTCGCCGGCCAGTATCCGACTCTCGCCAAAGTTTCTGAAAAGTATCCGGTAGGTCAATGGCTTAACCAGCACCACGGCCAACGCCAACGCCAGCGCGCCAGGCCAGACGTCGCCCGCACTGCCCAGGTTAAAACCAGCGCCGAGGGCAAAAAAGAACATCACCAGGAAGAAATCGCGTAGCGGACGCAAACTATCGGCGATGAACAGCGCAATGGGGCTGTTAGCCAGGGTAACGCCGCCGATAAAAGCACCCACCTCGTAAGAAAGCCCGAGGCTTTGAGCCAGCTGGGCAAATCCCAGACACCAGCCCAGCGCCAGCAGAAAAACATATTCGCCAACCTTGTCAAAACGATGGAACAGGGGTCGTAGTACCACTCGCTCCGCGAGCAGTCCGCCGAGGAAAAGCGCTGGCAGGCCAGCGAATTGAACGGTGTTTTGCAGCCACGATACTTCCCCACCGGCTATTGTATGAAGATACAGCAACGCAACGATGGCCAGCAGATCCTGCAGCAGCAAAATGCTGATGATGACTTCGCCGGTGTGGCGGTGGTGCAGCACCGTAGTGGGCAGCAGTTTCAGGCTGATGATGGTGCTCGACAGGGTGGTGGCAATGCCGACCAGCAGGCAGTCAGGCTGGGAAAGCCCGAGCGCCGCGGCAATCCCGTAGCCAAGGAGTGCAAACACCAGTGTGCTTGCGAGCGTCACACCAATCGCTTCGCGCATCAGCTCCAGTAGTTTGCGGGGGCACATGTCTACACCCAGCAGAAACAGCAGAAAAATGATGCCCACATGGGCGATATCCTCGATCAGATGCGGATCATCGACAAGGCCGAAGCCAGATGGGCCGCACAGCACCCCCAGAGCGATATAGGCGATCAGCAGCGACTGGCGTGCATACAGCGCGACAGTGGCTAACAGGGCCGCGCCTGTGAAGATCAGGAAGACCGAAAAAAGAACTGATTCACCAATCACGGTTTGCAGGACACGCCACTCGCCACGTGTTCAGGCGGGAAAGTAATCCGGTGCTCCGCCGGCTTTCCACTTGATGCTGCAGCCGACACTGGGGATTTGCTCAGCTGCGACAGCGCTACCCGCAAGAACCGCATCAGCGGCATTACGCAGGTCGACTCCTGTAACCGGTTCATTGCTTTTGGGTCGACCGGCATCGAACTGGCCGCGATAGGCCAGGTGCATCTCGCTATCAAATAGAAAAAAATCGGGCGTGCAGGCTGCCCGGTAGGCTTTAGCCACCGATTGGTCTTCATCATAAAGATAGGGAAAGGGAAAGCCATGACGAACGGCTTCTTCAGACATTTTCGCCGGGGAATCGTCCGGGTAGTTATCGGCATCATTCGAACTGATCGCGACCACCGCCAAACCACGAGGCGCATAGTCATTGGCAAATTGCACCAGAGCCTCGCGGATATGGATCACATAAGGGCAGTGATTGCAGATAAAGGCAACCAGCAAAGCCGAGTTGCTGGTGTAATCTGACAGCGACACCATTTTCTCCCCGGCCGTAGGATTCGTGTTGGGCAGGGCAAAAGTGGGCGCTGGTGCGCCAAGAGATTGCATGGTGGATGCGGTGCTGACCATAGAAAAGGCATCTAAACAGTTGGAAATTGCTTAAATTTTAACATGAGCCCGCTGAGCTTCATGCTGGCCCCAAACCCAGGCTTAGCCGATTATCGCTACAATAATCGACCGATTCCAAAACACAGCGGTGCAAGATTTGCCTCCAAAGAAAACACTAACCCATATTAACGAGCGCGGCGAAGCCCACATGGTGGACGTCGGAGATAAAAAGGTAACCGCTCGTCGTGCTGTCGCCCAGGGCCGCATCTGCATGGAGCGTGCCACGTTGAACCTGATTACCGAGGGCGGGCATCCTAAGGGAGACGTGCTTGCAGTAGCTCGTGTCGCTGCAATTATGGCAACCAAGCGCACCTCCGATACTATCCCGCTGTGCCACCCTCTTTTTTTAACACGGGCGGATGCGACCTTCGAGATAGACAGCGATGCACAGTGTGTGCACTGCACGGTCACCACCGAGACTCGTGAGCGCACGGGTGTCGAGATGGAGGCCTTGACCGGTGTCAGCGCTGGGTTACTTACAGTGTATGACATGTGCAAGGCAGTGGATCGAGGCATGAGTATTACCGACGTGCGGTTGCTGGAAAAATCCGGTGGCCGCTCGGGTGACTGGGAGCGAAAGACATGAACCCACCGAACCAAGTGATACGCCAACCCAGCTGCGACGACGAATACGATCCTACCCTGCTGTCAGTGGATGGCGCACTTAAGCGCATCGCCCAGGCAGTTACCCCTATCAGCGACGTTGAGGTCATCGCGCTGCGCCAGGCGCTCGACCGGATTCTTGCTGCCGATGTGCGCTCTCCGATCGAGGTGCCCAACCACACCAACTCGGCTATGGACGGTTATGCGCTGCGTTTTGCAGATTTAGCCAAGACATCACTGCAGGTGATTGGCACGGCATGGGCTGGCAAGGCCTTCAGCGGTGCGGTCGGTTCAGGCGAAAGCGTGCGCATCATGACCGGGGCGGTGCTGCCTGACGGTGCCGACACAGTGGTCATGCAGGAGCATGTCGAGCGCGACGACGATGTGATCCGGGTAGCGAGTGGTCAGCGTGAAGGACAACATGTACGCCACGCCGGGGAAGACCTGGCACGCGGTGGCACCGCGCTTCGTGCCGGGCGCCGGCTACTGGCAGCGGATATCGGCATGGTGGCATCGCTGGGCGTCGGTGAACTTCCAGTATTGCGCCGGCCTCAGGTGGCTTTTTTCTCCAATGGCGATGAGTTACGCTCGATTGGTCAGCCACTGGCACTGGGAGAGGTATACGACTCCAACCGCTATACCCTGCATGGCATGCTGACCCGGGCAGGCGTTGCTTTCAATGACCTTGGCGTTGTGCCGGACGACCGCGAGCAGATCCAGAGCACTTTTTTTCGCGCTGCCAGCATGGCCGACGTAGTTATCACCTCTGCCGGGGCCTCAGTCGGTGACGCAGATTACGTCAAGGAGGTGCTGGATGATATCGGCGAAGTCGATTTCTGGAAAATCGCAATGAAACCGGGCCGACCGCTCTCTTTCGGGCGAATAGGCGAGAGTCTTTTTTTCGGCCTGCCGGGTAACCCGGTTTCGGTAATGGTGACTTTCTACCAGTTTGTGTTGCCCGCGCTTAAGCGCCTGTCAGGCGAGATTGCCTGGAAACCACTGCGACTGACGGCCCGCGCTACTGATCGACTGAAAAAACGCCCCGGTCGTACCGAATTCCAACGCGGTGTCCTGTCGCAGGATGAAAGCGGCGCCCTGGTAGTTTCAACGACTGGCGAACAGGGCTCGGGCATTTTGAGTTCGATGAGTCAGGCCAATTGTTTCGTCATCCTGCCCCTCGAGAGCGCCGGTGCGCAACCGGGCGACTCTGTGATTGTTGAGCCGTTTGCTGGGCTAGCGTAACTTTTTTTGCCAAAAAGCCCTATGGCTAAGTAGTCTCACAAGGTTTCGGTTGCTGTAACAAGGTTGGCCTAAGTTGTGGAAAGCTTTGCCGTGTTTCTCACTCTAAAGGGCGACGGTGCGTTCCAGAGTGCTTGTATAGGCGTCAGTACGTAACAGGGTGGGCCACTTTGTTCAAAACGCCAATGAACGCTGGTCGGTGATTTCCAAACGATAATTGCTGAACCCAGGTTGGCTCTTTGGAAGAGCAGGTTATAGTGCAAGAGCCCCAACCGAATTGACCGACCATACTGGCCAAGACCAAGATTGATTACCCCAACGCTTGGACTACTG
>CAJWEF010000200.1 GCA_913031305.1 uncultured Acidiferrobacteraceae bacterium | reverse complement strand
ATAGATTGGCGTTTTGGGGTAACGTTCAAAAGAGGGTCTTCTGAAAATGGAGTCAATAGGTTACTCTAAAGAACGGATTTAACTCAATAAAGGTTTTCCGGTGGCGATGAAGTGATTAGCACAAGCCACGCGGGAGATCGCGCGGTTGGAAACGGTATGATTGGGCCTCACGGCGGTTGATCGAGGAGAAGGGACGTGGCTGATTTGCTGATGCAGATGAAGGATCTCGTAATAGAGGCTGATATTGATGGCAAATGGAAGAGTATTGTTAACGGCCTCAGTCTGGATCTTCATAAAGGCGAAATTGTCGGCTTAATTGGTGAGTCGGGAGCCGGCAAGTCTACCTTGGGTCTTGCCGCCATGGGCTATACCAAACCGGGCTGCCGAATTACCTCAGGATCAATTCGGCTCAATCAGGAAGAACTTGTTGGTGCATCTCATTTCCGGCTGCGCGAGATTCGCGGGAACCATGTGTCTTACGTTGCTCAGAGTGCAGCCGCTGCGTTCAATCCAGCGCACCGATTGATCGATCAGTTTGCCGAGTCCCCAGTGCAACACGGCAAGATGCGGCCAGATGAAGCTGCCAAGCGCGGTAGGGAACTGTATCGCCAACTCGACCTGCCAGACCCCGACCAAATTGGTGACCGTTTTCCTCACCAGGTATCCGGTGGTCAATTACAGCGAGCGATGACCGCAATGGCTATGGGGTGTGATCCACAGCTTATTGTTTTTGACGAGCCAACGACGGCGCTTGATGTCACTACCCAGATCGAAGTTCTCTCGGCCATCAAGGAGGCGGTGCGAGCCCGGGGCGTAGCGGCGATCTATATTACCCACGATCTTGCAGTTGTCGCGCAGTTGGCAGACCGGATCATGGTACTGCGTTACGGTGATCTCATTGAGGAGGGTAACGCAAGGGAACTGTTGCGCGATCCCAAACAGGAATATACCAAGCGCTTGTTGGAGGTACGCTCTCTGCGTGAACACAAAGAAGGAGAAACTGGCCAGCAACTGATACTAGAAGTGACCTCAGTCACAGCCCGCTATCCCCAGGCAGCTGAAGAGGTATTGAAAGATATCTCGATCGAAGTGCCTCGGGGGAAGACTGTCGCGGTGGTGGGTGAGTCCGGGAGTGGCAAGAGTACGCTGGCCCGGGTTATCACTGGCCTGTTGCCGCCAGGTCAGGGCTCTGTGGCTTTCCAGGGTAATCGGTTGCCGCAAGTGCTGCGGACTCGTTCCAAGGATCAGCTACGGGCGATTCAGATGATCTATCAGATGCCTGACGTTGCATTGAACCCGCGACAGAAGATTTCTGAGGTCATTGGCCGACCTCTGGAGTTCTACCTTGGCCTTGAGGGGGAAGAAAAACGCGCGCGGATTGCTCAACTGTTGCTGCAGATCGAATTACCGCTCGACTATGTCGATCGGTATCCAGGACAATTATCGGGCGGAGAGAAGCAGCGAGTGTGTATCGCACGGGCATTGGCTGCAAACCCGGACTTAATCATCTGCGACGAGGTCACTTCGGCTCTGGATCAGTTGGTCGCCGAAGGTATCCTGGAACTCCTGCAAAACCTTCAAAACGAGCTTGGCGTCTCTTACCTGTTTATTACGCACGATTTGGCTACGGTCAGAGCGATTGCCGATCATATCGTGGTGATGTATCAAGGGCAGATTGTCGAACAGGGGCTTAAGGAGCAGATTCTGACTCCTCCACATGCGCCCTATACTGAATTGCTATTGTCCTCGGTGCCTGAAATGGACCCGGACTGGTTGGACGTTTTGGTTGAGCGCCGCCGCCGTGGGGAACTTCCGACCAGTGCGTCCCTGGCGTGATACCCGGCTTTATCTCGACAAAACTGTACTCGTGCGAGCTTGTCCGCGTCTTTAGCAGTCGAAGGCAATGGTGCCTGAGCCTAGGATTCTCCCGCCTCCAGTGCGGCGACCTGGCGTTTGACACGCTGCACCATGGCGTAGACGCCGACATGCCTGGTCGGGCTTAAGTGATCGAAAAGTCCCAGCCTTTCAAAACCCGCGTCCGCATCGAAATCGGCAATCTCCTGGGCTGTTTGGCCGTGAAACATTGCCAATAGGATTGCCACGACCCCTTTAACGGTAGATGTATCGCAGTCTCCCCGGAACGTATAGCGGCCTTGGGAATCCCGCACGGCCTGGATAAAAACCGTGCTCATGCACTCGGGAACAAGGTACGCCTCGACCCGGTTGGAGTCCGGAAAATCCGGCAGTTTTTCACCGAGCTCGGTAATGAAATGATAACGGGCGTCCCAATCATTCAGGAAATCAAATGTTTCGATAACCCGTTTGTAATCTATCGCGAAAGATTCCATAAAAGTAAGCAAGCAAGAAGAGTTCAGCGGCTAAAATGTGGGCCACAATTATATATCTTCAGCGTAATCGTTTGGCAGCTGAAATGTTTTAGATAAAGGCCGCAAAGAATGAATTTACAGTTATGACTACGGGCTACCATTGTGATCTCTGACTATCGTTTAGTTGCCAAGTCCTGGCAAACACCGTTTGTGGTGTTACTTGGCGGCTGTCTTATTTCACTGGTTGGTTTCGGCGCTCGTTCCAGTTACGGCCTGTACCTGGGGCCAATGACTTTGGACCTTAACTGGACCCGGGAGACTTTCGCGCTTGCCATGGCGCTACAGAATCTTTTTTGGGGGATTTGCCTTCCTCTCGCAGGTATCCTGGTAGATCGTTATGGACCGTTGTGGGTTGTTATCGGCGGCGCCCTGATCTATGCGCTTGGCACTTTCGGTATGACCTGGGTCGAATCCTCGGGGTCTTTGTATCTGGCGGGCGGAATTCTTGTTGGTACCGGCGTAGCCTTTACGTCTTTTTCACTTGTGACCGCTACCATGGTTCGGGTTGTCGGAGTGCAAAGGCGCTCGCTGGTCATGGGTTTGTGCACCGCTGCGGGATCTTTAGGGCAGGTGCTTTATTCGCCGATTACACAGGGGATGATATCGAATCATGGCTGGTCGTCGGCCCTGGTTGTTACCGCTGTTTCGGTCTGCCTGATTATCCCACTTGCGTTTATGCTGCCCAACGATCCCCGTGTGCGTGACGAGAACGTGGTGCACACCGGTTCAGTCGGGGCGATGCGGGAGGCGTTTGCTCATCGGGGGTTCCTTTTGCTCACCGCAGGGTTTTTTGTTTGCGGATTCCATGTGGCATTCATCACGGTTCATTTGCCCGTATACGTATCAGATCTCGGCCTGGGTTCGATGGTAGGCGCGATCGCTATATCCCTTATTGGAATATTCAATATTGTCGGCTCATTGCTGTCCGGGGCCTTTGGCCAGCGTTTCAGTAAGAAGTGTGGCCTGAGTAGTATTTATGCGCTTCGAGCAGTGACGCTGTTGGTATTTTTGGTTGCGCCCAAGTCCGAGCTTACGATTTATATTTTTGCCGCGACCATGGGACTATTGTGGCTATCGACGGTTCCGCTGACAGCAGGGATTATCGCCCAGGTATTTGGAATACGGTATATGGCGACTCTTTACGGATTTGTCTTTCTCAGCCACCAGATCGGCAGCTTTATCGGTGTTTGGATGGGTGGTTATATTTACGACCTGACCGGATCGTACGATCTCATGTGGCAAGCGGGCATCATATTGGGTCTTGCTGCGGCGTTGATTCACCTGCCGATAAACGAACAACCTGTCCCACGACTGCAGGCGGAATAAATTACGCTGGATAGGGGTATTAGGGCCTGGTATCAACTTGTTGGCAAGTTATATTCTAAGCTTTGGAAATGTCACTTAGGCGAAAAACGGCATCGGCCTAGTAACCTACAATGTTGCCAGCGGTTACAAATAGGATATGCCCGGGTATTGATTAGGCCAGCGTTTTGAAGCACATTAACGTCAGCCCAGTTTTGGAAAAACGATGATCGATTCAGCCCTGCGTGTTTTGAGAACAGATGTAGCCGGCATGCCAACTGAATGGGTCGGGTTTGAAGAGGCTGCTCGTCTACACTGCCTGGAACAGATTCTCTATCCAATGGGGTCAGTGCTGTGCACGGTGCATGGCGGTATCAATGCCCGCTCTGGCCAGCAAAGCACTCTTGCAGTGCATTCAATTATCTGCACTGCCGGACGCTCGCAGGCTCACTTGAGACGCCTTCCGTCCTATACGCCACCTTTAAATAACATCACACTCTTTCGTCGTGATGCCAATCTGTGCCTGTACTGCGGGGGACATTTTCGCAGTTCTGACCTGTCGCGAGACCACGTCAAACCGGTGAGTCGCGGCGGCCGTGACAGCTGGCAGAATGTGGTAACAGCTTGTAAACGCTGCAATCATCATAAGGGCAATAACAGGCCCGAAGAGGTCGGTATGCAGTTGCTGGCCGTACCATTTGTGCCAACCCACGCCGAATACATCTACCTTTCCGGAAAACAGATCCTGGCCGACCA
>CAJWEF010000199.1 GCA_913031305.1 uncultured Acidiferrobacteraceae bacterium | reverse complement strand
GCGTAGTTCGGCATCATATATGTGTCGTACCAGCCTCGCTCAATGCTGCTCATTGATCAACCCTTCCATGACTTTAAGAAAATGAGGTTCGATTCTAACCACGACACGACGAAAACTCACCACCCAAAGATCGTTCTGACCTTCCGACTTCAAACCCAAGGCGCATCAGACTGAATTAAAACACCGATACAGACCACAGCAGCGCAAACTTTACGGCCGAGTCCCTATTTTGCTGACGATACCGCTCGATCAGCCCTTAGGAGGTTGCTAGAATGCGTGTGCCCGTGATGACGATTTCCTGTTGCGGGTCCAACGGCGTGTTCCAACTGTCTATATTTCAAACGGTCTTGTATGAAAAAAGAAACCTCTTGCGCTAGTCGCGCAGACGCTACCCGGGCGATCGTTTCCGGACGTTCGTCTTTCAGTCATCACGGTGTCGTCAATACGCCGGTCTATCATGCCTCGACCATTCTGCATCCCAATGTCGAGTCTTTCGAGAAACGCCATGACTCCAAAACGGGTGATCGACGAAAAGTCATCTATGGCTTACTAGGCACTCCGACCAGTTTCGATCTGGAAGAAACGATTGCAGACCTTGAAGGGGGGCACGATGCGCTCCTCACCCCGTCTGGATTAGCCGCGATCAATATCGCCTTGCTGGCATTTCTGCGCCCCGGGGACCACATGCTGGTATCGGATTCGGTTTATGCATGGACCCGATCCTTTAGCGATCAGATGTTGGCAGATCTAGGTGTTGAAGTTCAGTACTACAACCCCTTGGTTGGTGCAGATATCGCATCGCTTATCCGGCCAAACACACGAGTCATTTTTCTGGAATCACCCGGCTCATACACCTTTGAGGTGCAGGATATTCCCGCAATCACACAGGTCGCACGGGAGCATCAGGTAACAACTATCCTCGATAACACCTGGGCAACACCACTATTTTTCAAATCATTTGAGCACGGGGTCGATGTATCCGTCCACGCCGCAACTAAATACTTATCTGGCCACAGCGACGTCATGATGGGAGCAATCGTCTGCAACGAGGCCTCCTGGGAGGCTGTGCACCGTACCCACAAGTTGTTCGGCCAATGCGTCGGGCCAGACGATGCCTACGCAACGCTGCGCAGTGTACGAACCCTGCCGACGCGGCTGCGGGCCCATCAGGAGCAAGGAATCGCGCTTGCCACCTGGCTACAAGGCCGTGACGAAGTCGCCGAGGTGTTACACCCCGCGCTCCCGAGTGATCCCGGACACAAACTATGGCAACGTGATTTTCTCGGAGCATCCGGTCTTTTCGGCATTGTTCTTAAACCTCAGCCTCGCCAAGCAGTCCTGGATATGGTCAACAACCTCGAGCTTTTTGGGATAGGGGCCAGTTGGGGAGGCTACGAAAGTCTGCTGATCCCTGTGTATCCTGAAAAGCACCGCAGCGCCGTTCCGTGGAACCCATCGGGTCAACTCTTGCGCATCCATGCGGGACTCGAATCCCTTGATGATCTTATCGTCGATCTTGAGGCAGGTTTGGACCGGCTTAGCACGTGAATTTGTTTGACTCCGTAATCAAAGTTGACATCGATGCCCCTGGACAAGACACTGAAACCCGAGTGTGAAGCCTTCCTTTCACAGTTTCGCTCACTCCTGCTTGGCACGCTCAACGCCGAAGAGCAAGTGGATTTGAGTTACGCGCCATTTGTTGATCATCACGACTCTTTTTTCATTCTAACCAGCCAGTTGTCTTCGCATACCACCAACCTTAAACAGCGTAGTAGCGCCGCAGTCTTTTTTATCGAAGATGAATCCGCCTGTGACGAGATTTACGCCCGACGTAGGTTGCGTTTTCAGTGCCAGGCCTTGGTCCATAGCCGAGACAGCGATACCTGGAAAACTCTTGCCCCGCTGTTTTTTGAACGTTTTGGCCAGATCATCGAAACATTGACCTCTTTGCCGGATTTCGAGCTGTTTCAACTGACCCCATCCAGTGGTCGCTGGGTCAAGGGTTTTGGAAAAGCCTTTGATTTTTATGGGCGAATCGAACGAGATGCCGTCCACTTGAATCCCGCCAAAGGCCAGGGCTCAGTTGGCTAACTGTCGTTCCTGCGATTGACAGGTCGCTTGCATTTTACCCGGATAGCGCGACTTGTTTTAGCCTTGTCGTTGGGCGCGGCCCGCGCTGAAGCAGGTGAGGAACGCATGGGCTTGCGCTGTGGCGTGCCGCGCCCCATTTTCATTCCTGCCAGGCGATAGAGCCCATCGTGTTGTGACCGCTGAAGCTCCAGATACTGGCCACTTTTCAACTCGCGGCTCAGCCGGAACGAACCGTAACGCACCCGCACCAGGCGACTGACTGTGCAACCCACGCTCTCCCACATGCGCCGGACTTCACGGTAGCGCCCTTCTTTGAGGACCACGGTATGCCAGTGATTGACACCACTGCCGGATTGCGTGCGAATCGACTCAAACCGGCACAACTGGCCGCCCAGAAGAATGCCTTCACTCAAACGACGCAAGTCAGCCGGATTCACCTGACCACGGACCCGGCAGCGGTACTCTCGCTCGATCTCCTGGGAGGGGTGCATCAAACGATTCGCCAGTTCTCCATCGGTGGTAAAGAGCATAAGGCCCGAGGTATTAAAGTCCAACCGCCCAACCGAAACCCAGCGCTGCCCGCGAAGCCTGGGCAATCCATCAAAAACCGTTGGCCTGCCTTGCGGGTCCTGGCGGGAACAAATCTGGCCCACCGGTTTATGATAAAGCAGTGTCCGCGAGCTACCCGGCGAAGCGGCGTTCAGTTGAATCCTCCGACCGTCTACAAGCACACGGGACTGGGCGCCGACCTGTTGGCCGATTACTGCCACTTTTCCGTCAACCTCAACCCGGCCATGACGAATCCAGTCTTCGATCTCCCGCCTCGAACCCAAACCGGCGTGGGCGAGCATCTTCTGGATTCGTTCAGCCAATCTCGTGACTTGAGGCGACCCGTGAGATCGGATCTTCCTCGCCAGGGTCGCCAATGGGCTCGGCGCTGGCCGCTTCGGTTTCAGTTTCAGTTTCAACAGGCAACTGGGCGCGATCTGTCTCTAGCGACTCTTCAACCGAGGCCTGATCAGCCGTGGCATCCGGATCTGGGCCAGACAATTCCGAATCCGGATCGCCATCTTCGCCAGACTCACCAACGGGTGCCGCGATAGATGGGGGCATCTCGATGCCCAGCTCGCGAGCGATATCGGCCAGTTCCCGCTCATCTTCCAGGTTAGGTAGCGATGTCAAAGACGGCAGCCCAAAATATTCCAAAAAAGCCGAGGTAGTGACGTACAGGGCTGGATGCCCAGGCACCTCACGAGTGCCGGACTGACGCACCCACTCCCGGTCGAGCAAAGAGCGCATGATTTCGGTCGTCACCGTGACTCCGCGTATATCCTCGATATCACCCCGGGTAACCGGCTGGCGATAAGCAATAATCGCAAGGGTTTCCAACAGAGCTCGAGAGTACCGCGGCGGCCGGCTCTCCCGGAGCGTACGCAAAGCCGAGGCATACGGGGCACGAGTCTGAAAACGAAAGCCGCCCGCCACCTCAACAAGTTCAACGCCGCGGCCGGAGTAGTGACTTCTGAGTTGTTCTAATGACGACCGTATCTCGTCGGCTCGCTCGCGGCTGGCCTGACCCGGGAAAAGGGCCTGCAAATCGCGGATGCCTAAGGGACGCTCTGCCGAGAACAAGGCCGCCTCTACGGTATGAATAATTTCGTTGTTATGGTTCATGCACTCTTGACTTTGACGTGGATTGGGGCAAAAGGTTCATTCTGGGTAACTGCCAGCACGTTATCGCGGACCAACTCGAGTACGGCAATAAAGCTGACAACCAGCCCCTTGCGGCCTTCGTCTGGACTGAAAAAATCTTGCAGGGATACGTACTCCCCGCTTCGGACCCGCTCCAGGATCTGAGCCATCCGCTCACGAACCGAGAATGTTTCGGGAACCATCTGCAGGTGTTCGCGGCGCGCTGCTGATAACATCGCAGATCGCATCGCTGTAACCAGATCTTCGAGGTCGACCCGAGTCTCCTCTTTAGCTGGATTGGGGTCCTCGACTCGAGCGTAGACCAGGTACAGATCGCGCTCCACCCGCGGCCGATCGTCGAGGTTCTCGGCAGCGTTTCGGAAACGCTCGTATTCCTGAAGACGCTTGATGAGAGCCGCTCGAGGATCCTCCTCTTCTTCCTCGCCTGGCCCCGGACGCGGCAACAGCATACGCGACTTGATCTCGGCCAGCATCGTTGCCATCACCAGATAATCGGCCGCAAGATCCAACTGCATCCGCTGCATCAACTCAATATAGTGCATGTACTGGCGGGTAATATCCGCCACGGGCAGATCAAGAATATCGATATTCTGCCTACGAATAAGGTACAGCAACAGGTCGAGCGGACCCTCAAAGCCCTCTAAAACGACTTCTAGAGCCTCGG
>CAJWEF010000198.1 GCA_913031305.1 uncultured Acidiferrobacteraceae bacterium | reverse complement strand
CTGCGTGATATAGACGGCATTACTTTTGAGATTATCGAAAAACTCACCTAAACCACTTTAGCCGATGCCGTGGCTGGTGTGTTGTCGGCACGTGGCATTGGCGATACCGTCGCCGTGATGGCAATGCCGCAGAGGTTCCT
The DNA here is from genome assembly GCA_913031305.1 of uncultured Acidiferrobacteraceae bacterium. Taxonomy (GTDB): domain Bacteria; phylum Pseudomonadota; class Gammaproteobacteria; order Arenicellales; family UBA868; genus UBA868. The sequence continues at coordinate 4,432 of CAJWEF010000198.1, read as the reverse complement.
CATGCGGGAGAAGATAGTGTCAGAACTCGACCTGGAAGGCACGAGTACAGCCTAGCCAGATTCGCCCAGCTGATGCGCGAGCCGAGCGACCGTATTGGCCATGACCTGAACACCAGCAACCAGGTGTTCCCTTTGGGTATCCTCTTCGAAAGCATGGCTGATGCCGCCGATCGAAGGTACAAATATCATCCCGGTCGGAAGTTGTGGGGCAAGATTCATGGCGTCGTGTAATGCACCCGAGGGCATGCGCCGCCAGGCACCAGGCGCAGTCGATTCGGCCGCTTCACAGAATTGCTCGACGATCCCGTCATCCATATCAACCGGGGCGACAGCTTTGGTCTCTAACAGCGAAATATCGAGATTTCGTTCTACCGCCGTCTGGGCTGCTGCCTTGTGAATCATCTCGCACATGGCATCCAGTTGCGGGCTGGACCCATCGCGGATCTGCACGGAGCAGTTCAACTCTCCCGGTACGATGGAAGGCGCATTGGGGTGTACATCGACACGGCCAATGGTCCAGACCGAACGGGGTGTTGCAATTTCCTTGAATCGTTCTTCCAGGTTTGTTATGAAAGCGCTAAATCCAGTGACTGCATCGCGTCGCAGGGCCATTGGCGTCGTGCCAGCATGGTTCTGCTGGCCTTTGATGGTGACTTCAAACTGGCGAGAGCCGACGATGGTCTCGACTACCCCGATGATCTCCCCGGCCTGGTCCAGAACCGGGCCCTGCTCGATATGGGCTTCCAGGAAAGCACTGAACAAACCTGGGGTCAGTGTCTCAGGCTCCTCGAGATCCGACAGGGCGCTAGCTAGATCACCGTACCGTTGTCCGGCGGCGTTGGTCAGATCATACAGTGCATCGCGGGACAATTTACCACTGAAAAAGCAACTTCCGGTCAAAGGCATGAAGGCGCTTTCTTCATCCTGGAACGAGACCACGGCGACCGGTGGTCCACCGGCTTCCTGACAAGTCCGCGCCACCTCAAGAGCCAGGACGACGCCATAAGCACCGTCGAGCCAGCCGCCTTGCGGCTGGCTGTCGGAATGTGATCCGATCAGAATCGGTTTGCCGGGTTGTGACGGCATTCCGAACAGGTTCGCCGCTGGGTCCCACCGGGGTGTGAGTCCACAATCTTCAAATTTTTCAGCAAGCCAGCGCCGCGAATCGATATCCGCGGGTGAGAACGCAGGTCGGATTACACCGGTGCCCTGTTTGCCGAATTCCCGAAGAGCCTCGAGATCAACAAGAAAGCGATCGCCGTTGATCTTCAGTTTCTGGTGCATGAATTGAGGATTCCCGGGTGGTGAACGCTTAGGTGCGTGGAGCTGGCAAAAGCATCGAGCTGATTGGATACGCTAGTCAGCCTGAGCGCTCGGCAGTACTGCCAAGAACCTATGATACCGACTCTAGTCATACTGGCGCCGATGTCACGAGCCTCGATGAACCGCTGGCAGCGCCTGCGGCGATTGGTGTAGCGCCCTAAAGAAAGCTCATTACAGTGAACCAGGGAGCAGACAAGAGAACCCGGGCAATTTAGCAACGTAATGCCGACAGAATTATTGAGGTATTTACCCAAAAGCCTGCTTAGACAACTGTATGGTTCATAAAGTGATTGTGGCTCGAACTATTAACCGTAGCCAGCAACACGCTTCAACCAAAGGGTTGATCGATAGATAAAGAGGGCTGAGTAAACCAGCGAGGGCCTGCTTCAGTAATATAGACGTGATCTTCCAGGCGTACGCCGAACTCACCGTAGATACAGATCATCGGCTCATTGGAAAAGCACATGCCCGGTGCCAGTGGGGTGCTGTTGCCGGGCACAATGTAGATTTCCTCGTGAATATCAAGACCAATGCCGTGCCCGGTGCGATGCGCCAGGCCCGGGACCTTGTAGCCCGGGCCAAAACCTGCGGCTTCGATTACGTCACGCGCGGCTTTGTCCACAGTTTCCGCTGGCGCCCCGACTTGTGCTGCATCGAAGGCTGCAGCCTGAGCCGCTTTTTCGAGATCCCAGACCTGGCGCTGGCGGGCCGTGGGCTCGCCAAAAACATAGCTGCGGGTAATGTCCGAGTAGTAACCGTCGATGGTGGCGCCGGTATCGATCAGCACCATGTCGCCTTCTTTAAGTTCCTGAGGGTATGGCACCCCGTGCGGGTAAGCCGTGGGCTCAGCAAAAAGCACAATGCGAAATGCCGGTGGCCCATCGGTGCCAAGCTTCAGATGCGCGTCGGTAAGAAACTCCTGCACATCAATGGTGCTGATGCCAGGTTCCAGTATTCGCGCTGCGCTTTTTTGAACCTCTAAGGTGAGATCCATTGCGAACTGAATCAATGCAATCTCATTGTCGGACTTATGCATGCGGCAACTTGCCGTCACGCCCGACCCATTAATAAGCTGTACTCCCGGCATGGCGCGACGTAAGCCGTCAAAAACAAAAAACGGTGTCGCAGGATCGATCGCCAGCACACCTTGCGCGCCACTTAACTCAGCGAAACACTGGCCCACCAGCGCGGTAGGATCTTCGTGTTCTTCCCAGGTGCGAACGTCACTACCCAACAGCAACATGGCGCGGGTTTTTTCTTCTTCGAAGCCAGGGCTTATATAGATAATGTCCCCGCGCGCCGGGACAATTGCGCCATGCAGCCGCTCTGTGGCCCAAAACCGCAGGCCGGTAAAGTAAAAAAGATTGGTCGAGGCATCGAGATACAGGGCATCGATACCCTGCTCGACCATCAGGCGCTGCGCTTTTTCAATGCGGCCCAGGCGCTCTGCTACCGTGATGGCTGTAAAGCCCGTGCGGCGCGTCAATTCGGAAAGTTCGGCTTGCGCCGATGATCCCCCTACCCCTTCAGTCATCACCACTCCTTTTGTCTTATCCAACTGCGCTGTTTCAGTCTACCGTTTAAACCAAACCCGGGCGAACCATCCCCTGCGCACTTAAGCTGATTGCACCAGCAGCGCAGTATTACCCCCGGATGCGGTCGTGTCGGCACAGACATGGCGCTCAATAACCAGACATTGACTCGCGCAGGGCTCATTGATCAACGGAATGATTGACCCCTCGCGTTGTGCCAGCGCCTGACGCCATGGCCGCAGCGCTTCCCCAAAAAGCCAAAGAATGACCGCATCGATGCCACAAAGTTTTTCCAAATTATCGGGATCAACGATTCCGGGTATCACTTCAAGAGGCCAGCCGGATCGGAACGGCTCAAGCAAACCAGTATCAGCGCCGACAGCAAGTACACGATTACCCAGTGCCAGCGCCTGGCAGACCTGTAACCGCAAACTTGGTGCATCAGGGCCCAGACAAAGCACATTGCCACGGGGGTACAGCGTCCAACGATTACTCTCCCCGGTAGGCCCCGGAAGTTCAAGGGGATTTTGAGCGATGCGCATGATCACCTGGGCTGCTTGCGGCGCCAACCAGTCAGAAGCGCTTTCAAGTACTTTGGCAGTTTGCTGTGGGTCCAGTGGGCCGGGCCTTTGTTTGTGCGCACTTGCCCAGTTGTTGATTCGGTCAATGGCTACCCATGACTCATTGCTTTGCTCCATCAAGGATGCCGCGAAGTCACGTTTACCAAAGCGGGCAAGATAATGCGGGCCCCCGGCCTTAGGTCCGGTGCCGGAAAGACCCTCTCCCCCAAAAGGCTGAGACCCTACTACCGCGCCAATCTGATTACGGTTGACGTAGATGTTTCCTACCTGAGCGTGGTCAATAACCTGCTGAACCCGTGCATCGACCCGGGTGTGAACACCGAGCGTCAGGCCGTACCCACACCGGTTGATTGTCCTGACGACCTCGGCAAGCTCGTCTGCGCGATAGGTTGCCACATGCAGCACCGGGCCGAACACTTCGCGATCCAGATCTTCGATCCCCCCTACCTCTATCACCGTGGGGCCCATGAAGTGCCCACCCGCTGGGGCTTGTAACTGCTTAAGGACCTGCCCTTTCGCTTGGCGCTGAGCGCAATAGGTCTGGATATTTTCCAACGCCTCAAGATCAATCAACGGACCCACATCGGTTGCAAGATCCAAAGGATTGCCCAGACACAGCTCGTCCATAGCGCCAAAGAGCAGCTCGAGCACCCGCTCACGTATCTCGCTTTGCAGATACAAGATGCGCAGCGCCGAGCAGCGCTGCCCTGCACTTTGAAATGCCGACACCACGATATCGCGCACCGCCTGCTCGGGCAGCGCGGTGGAATCGACCAGCATGGCGTTAAGCCCGCCCGTCTCGGCAATCAGCGCAGCACCAGCATTGCCCTGGCTGGCAAGGGTGCGGTGGATATTGCGAGCTGTTTGGGTCGAGCCGGTAAAACAAACGCCATTGACCTTCTGACTTTGCACCAATGCGCCACCCACACTTGCCCCTTCACCAGGCAGGCATTGCAGCGTATCGTTTGGAATCCCCGCCTCGTGCAGCAACTGGAC
>CAJWEF010000197.1 GCA_913031305.1 uncultured Acidiferrobacteraceae bacterium | reverse complement strand
GCGCCAGCGCGGTTCAAACTTAAAAGGTAGACCTGATTTTCCATCGCCCGGGTGATAGCAAAACTGTGCCAGCTGGAAAACGACTCATCCCGAAAATATGCCCCGCAATGCAGTAATAAATTAACATCATGATCCACCGTCAGCGCGCGGCTGAGCTCCGGGATGCGGATGTCGTAGCAGATGATCGGGGCAATGCACCAACCTTTAAGATCGACAAAGACAACGCGCTCACCTGGTTGAAAAAAATCTTTCTCGGTTGATGCGCCATAGTGGCAAAGATGCATCTTGTCATAACAGCCAACCATCTGGCCCACGCCATCGATAATAATTTGACTGATGGCGAAGCCCCGCTTTGTGGATCGGGCCATGCCGAAAACCACCATCGCCCCACTGTCTTGCGCAAGACGGGAGAATGCCTGGGTAGAAGGGCCGTCAATGGGCTCGGCGAGGCTGTCCAGATGCGAAAAAGCGCCGATGGAGTATTCAATCGTGCACAACTCCGGCAACACGATAAGATCAACCGTATCGCTGCGATTAAGGTATTGACGGATCCGCTCGCATAACGCCAGCACGTGCGCATCACGATCCGACGGGGTCTGAACGGGCGGAACGCTGACCTGGCAGGCCAGCACTGTGAGCGCGCCGCTGTTGTGGGACAACATTCTGGTCATCACGGGTAACCGAAAAGGCCGACCGTTTATCCTATTGACTCAGGCTACCCAGAACGCCTTTTCCAGATCGTCAAAATCAGAAGCCGGCCCTTCGAACTTGTTGCGCCCCAATTCCAGCACATAAACGTAGTCCGATATGTGCAGCGCATGTCGGATCTCCTGGTCAACCAGAAGAATGGTGAGGTTCTCCTGTTCAGTCAACATGATCAGCATCTCGTAGACCTCTTCGGAGAGCATCTTCGACAGCCCCGCAGTAGGCTCATCCACCAGTAGCATGCGTGGTTCCGCCATCAGGGTACGACTGATCTCCACCATTCGCTGCTGGCCGCCAGAGAGTTCGCCAGTAATCTGCTTACGCTTCTCCTTCAATACAGGAAAACGTTCGTAGTTCGCCTCCATTTTTTGGGCAATCTGTTTTTTATCGCGCTTGAAAGTCCAGCCGCCAAGCTCCAGGTTTTCCTCAACAGACATGTCCTTGAAGATACCCGGCTGCTGGGGGATGTAGGCCAGGCCCTTGAGAATCCTCTGATGCGTGGGCACATCGATAATGTCCTCGCCCGCCAATAACACCTGTCCACCATTCGGGCGGAGGAACCCGAACACAGCTTTGAGCGCGGTTGACTTGCCCACCCCGTTGGCGCCGAGAATTGCCGTAATCTGACCCTTTCGTGCCTTGACGTTAAGGTCCTGCAGGATATTAAGATCCTTGTAGTAACCCACGTATAGGTCGCGCAACTCGAGAACAACCTCTTCGCCGGTATCACTCATTTGGTTGTACCTGCCGCATCGTTTTGGCCGGTTTCAGAGCGATCCTCAGTGGTGCCAAGGTAAGCCTCGATAACGACCGGATCATTCTTTACCGCCTCGGGGGTATCGTCAGCAATCAGGTCGCCATAGTTCAGTACCAGCAATCGTTCGCATAGCGCAAAGATCGAATCCATCTGGTGACTGATGATGATCATCGCCTTACCCCGGGAATTGACCCGGCGTATATAGTCGTAAATGACTTCCATTAACTTGGGGTGTACGCCGGCAAAAGGCTCGTCAAGGATAATAATATCCGGGTCCAGCATCAGCAGGCGCCCCAGTTCGAGCAGCTTCTGCTGGCCACCAGAGAGCGCCCGGGCATACTCGTTACGCAGATGCTCCATAGTCAAAAACTCCAGCACTTCCAGCGCCTGCTCCTTGACTTCATTTCCGGTGTGACTCTTGCCAAGCGCCAGCGCCGGCACATAGAGGTTTTCCAGCACGGTCATCCGCCGAAACGATCGGGTCACCTGAAAAGTGCGACCCAGTCCCGTCTTGGCAATCTCAAACGGCGGCAATTGATCAATGCGCTTGCCGTTCAGGTACACGGTGCCACTGTTTGGCTTGACCGCCCCATCCAGCACATTGGTCAGCGTGGTCTTGCCCGCACCGTTGGGCCCAATCAGGCCGATCATCTCAGCGCCTTTAATCTCAAAGGAGACATCCTTCAGCACGTGGTTACCACCGAATCTCTTGTTCAGTCGGGCGACTTCCAGTTCGATCATGACGATCCTCCCTGTCCGCCGGGCGCAGTGCCCACACCGTCGCTGGACTCACTTTGCTTTCGCCGGACCACTGTTTCAGCCGCCACGTGACCACGGCTGAAGTAGTCAATTACCGGCACCAGCAAACCGTTGCGGGCAAAACGCAAGGTCAGCATCAATACCATGCCAAAGAACACCAACCGCCAAAGTGTCATGTCGATCTCAACACCGCCGATGTTAAAACTGGTGCGGAGCATCTCCAGCGTAAATTCAATCAGGATGGCACCGATTGCAGCGGCAACAAAGTTCTCTACCCCCGCAATAACTGCCATCGCCACCACCAGACTCATCTGCAAAATCATGAGATTGTTCGGCGTAATGATAGTGACATAGTGTGCCTGCACCGCTCCCGCGCTCGCTGCCATCATTGAGGTAATGACAAAAACCAGAATCTTGTAGCGGGTGGTGTTAACGCCAAGCGCAGCGGCAGCATCCTGATCTTCGCGCAAGGCCCGCACAAAAAGGCCGAAACGTGAGCGCGACAACCAGTAAAGAATGGCAAGACAGCCCAGCAGCAAAAAGAACATGACGAAATAAGGTGGAATCTTGTCCGTTTTAGCAAAGAAATGGCCGGCAATAGTGATGCCGTTTTCAAAAAGACTGGGCAGTTCGATTCCAGCCTGACCCCGGGTAATCTGAATTTCGGCACTGATAGTGGCACGAAGGATCTCGGAGAAACCCAGGGTGAAAAGCGCCAGGTAAGCCGCTCGCAGGCGCAACACCAGCAAGCCAATAAGCAGGCCGAAGATACCGCCTACCAGAGTACCGAGAATCACCCCAAGCCAGACTGGCATCCGGGAAACCGTGACTGCGCCATCCCATTTTTCCATTGCCTGTGCCAGGCAATCCTGAGTGAGCGTGGTAGAGGTCACCCCGATCGGGTTCTTGATAATCAGGTAATTGCTGCCCAGCGCAAACTCGGTGCAGATGCCAGTGGGCTCGGGCGAGATGAAAAAATAATGACAAAAAAGTGCAGCGGTATACGCGCCCAGCCCCATGAAAGCCATATGGCCGAACGAGAATTGCCCGGCATACCCTGCCAGCATCGACCAGCTCGACGCCAAAATGGCGTAGAAAAAGCCAACGATGCAGATATGCATGATGTAGTCGTAGTTACCAGCAGTATAGACAAAGGGAAAGGCAAAAAAGAACGCCAAGAGGGCGGCTCCCATTGCGTGGGGAACGTGTCGTTTGCTCAAAACTTGCCGTGCGCCCCACTCGCGAATTTACGACCGAAAAGACCCATGGGCCGCAATAACAACATCAGCACAAGAATGATCATGCCGTAGGCCGGGATATAACTGGAGGCTTTCTGTGCACTCGGCACGCAACCGGTCCCCGCCGCCTCCACCAACCCTACCAGGATGCCCCCGACAAAAGCCCCGGGCAGTGAACCCAGCCCTCCCAGAACGACGATCACGAACGAGCGCATCTCGGGAATCTGCCCAACAATCGGCAGCCACGAAAAAGCCTGGACCAATACGGCACCCGAAAGCGCGGCAACCATGGAGCCAAGAGCAAAAGCCAGCATATTCATCCGGTTAGGGTTGATTCCAGCGATCGCCGCGGCCTCGCGATCCTGGCTGACCGCACGCAACCCCTTACCAGTCCAGGTGCGGTGTAGGAAATAAAGCAGTGTCAACAACACCATGATCGAAAGCATGGCGGCAACAAATCGCGGGTTGGAGATCGATACGGTGTCGAATAATTCCATATTGCCCCGGCTGGTCTTAATCAACCAGGGATCGGAACTGTCGGGCAACCGGATGCGCGGAAAATCAAAAAACCGCTTCACTTTGACCGGATTGAACCCTGCAAGAGCGGCCACCAGATAGGTCAGCGTGAACGAGAGGCCAAAAGTAACCAGGATGCCGTATTCGACCGGCCGCTCCATCCGATTATCGTACATAGGTGTCAAAAAAAGTCGCTCGAATGTTGCACCTAAAGCAAATGTAAGCGCACAGGCACCAAGCACACCGAACAGCGGGTGGGCGCCTGGAAACCAGACCACCACGATGTGGTAGACCAGCATGCCGCCGATCATATAGAAGGCGCCGTGGGCAAAACTCACGATGCCTAGAATCGAAAAGATCAGCGTCAGTCCCAGTGCCATCAGGCCATAGATAATGCCGATGATGAGTCCGTTGGTGATCTGCGAGGCGACAAACGAGCCGTTGGAGACACAGTTATTGTCCGGGTCCGCATTGGCAAAGGCCACAGCAATAATGCCGATCACGACCAGTGACGATAGTGTAATCATCGCCCGACTTATTTCAGGGCTCTTCCACCACAACGGAACCAGGCCGACCGGGCCAAACGCAGCACCGATCA
>CAJWEF010000196.1 GCA_913031305.1 uncultured Acidiferrobacteraceae bacterium | reverse complement strand
GCGGGCGGTTTGTACAAGTTGAAGAGATTGCAGCGATGGTCGCCTGGCTTGTATCCGAGGAGAATTCCTTCACAACCGGTGGGGTGTTTGATCTGAGTGGCGGACGGGCGACCTATTAGGTTGCGCTCGATGTTACCCCTGCGACTAAGAGCACTGCTTGCAGGCCGGTTTCAGTGGCCGACTGGCCGGAGATAATTAGCGAACATGCGAATTGCAATCATGGGTGCCGGCGGCGTGGGTGGTTTTCTGGGAGGAAAGCTGGCGCTTGCAGGAGGAGACGTGGTGTTTGTCGCCCGGGGCAAGCATTTAGAGGCACTGCGTACACACGGGTTGCGCGTTGTCGGTGCAGAGGAATTCACCGTCTTACCCGTTACTGTGTCGGATCAACCCCAGGCACTGGGCCAGGTGGATATCGTTCTTTTTTGCGTCAAGCTCTATGACACCGAGAGCGCAGCAGCCCAACTGGAGCCGCTGCTTGCGGATCATACGGTGGTGGTTACGCTTCAAAATGGGGTCGAGAGCCTGCAGCGAATCGGTGGCGTGATTGGCAAAGAGCGGGTGCTGGCTGGCGCTGCATATTTTCCGGCCAGCATCAATTCACCGGGCGAGATCATCTTTAAGGGCTCAATCCCGGGCAAGCCACTGGTTGAAGTGGCAGAGCCACAGGATGGTTCGAGTGACTGTGCAGAACAATTGATTCAAGAGATGCAAAACGCCGGGATTACGGCTGCCGTGAACAAAAACGCAAACCTGATGCTGTGGGAGAAATTTTGTTGGATTGCAGGTGTGAGCGGTGTGACGGCTGTAACTCGACAGCCGATTGGCATCATACGGGCTGACCCCGACATGCGCTCTTTGTTTGCTGGCTGTATCCGCGAGTGCGTGGCAGTGGGGCGGGCTGCCGGGGTGCCGCTCGATGCAGCCCTGGAGGAGCGGTTGATGGGCCTGCTCGAAACCAATCCGGCGCAGGGTACGAGCTCTTTATTGGTTGATCTGGAACGGGGCCGGGCACTCGAGTTGGATGGATTGTCGGGCGCCGTTCAGCGATTAGGGCAGGAGTACGACGTGCCTACGCCGGTGACATCAGCCGTCTACGCTGCGCTGAAGCCGTTTCGCACAGGGGATGCAGCACGCTCATCTGCCAGGCGCTTCTGATCGGAGTCGACATTCGTTAGACGCAGCGGCCGCCATCCACCTCCATGGTTATGCCGGTGATGAAGGCGGCGTCGTCGCTGGCCAGAAACAGCGCTGCTGCGGCCACATCGGAAGGGGTTGAAAAACGCCCTATGGGGATCGTGGCTTCGAACTTTTTCCGGTTCTCGGGTGTATCGGGAACACCCATAAAGGTCTCGAGCATTCCGGTCTCTCCTATCACCGGACACAATGCATTGATGCGGATCTGATCGCTCGCGTACTCGACCGCCAATGCTTTGGTCAGGTTGCTTACAGCTCCCTTGGAACTGCAATACACAGCAAGGCCGGGCCGTGGCCGAAGCGCCGCCGTAGAAGAGGTATTAATAATACAGCCGTGACCTTGCTGCTGGAAAGTGGGAATAACTTCCTGGATAGCAATGTAAACGGCTTTAACATTGACGTCATACACCCGGTCAAATTCTTCCTCAGTAACTTGCGTAAAATTCTTATTCGAATGGGAAAAGCCGGCATTGTTGATCAGGATATCGAGTTGTCCAGAATGTGTCACAGCCTTTGCAATCATCTGTTTGGTATCAGATCGCGATGTGACATCTGCATGAACGTATATCGCATCCCCGCCAGAATCTCTAATCTCGCTTGCAGTTAATTCTCCGGCTCGGTCGTTGACATCAGCGACTACCACCGAAGCGCCCTCGCCCGCGAAGCGCTGGGCAATGCCGGCGCCGAATCCGGAGGCCCCTCCGGTCACGATAGCCGTCTTATTTTCTAATCGCATGGGTATTTTCCTTTAGTGAGCAATGGTTATCGAGCAATGGCCGAATCCGGTCAATCAGGAAATAATTGTTGGCAACATGTTGATTAATGGTTACCCTGCTTAGGGTCGACCGAGATCATACATTGCCCATTAAGCTAACGAAATAGAGCCTGTGCCAGGCCATACAATAGTATTGTCTGTGGGTGAAACGGATTATTAGGGTTTGTGATGAGTAATCCCTCAACATCAATAAATGCGTTGATTTAATTGCAATGAAAGCACAACAAAGAACTCCACAGCCCGACACACTCCCTGGCTGCTTTTCCCTGACAGGATTAAGATAGCGATATGAAGCGGCTTTACGCATTTGTTTGCCTACTTCTTGTCAGTCATTTCGCACCAGCCGGAACAACGCTATCGCCGGAACAGGAAGCGGCCTATAAGCAGGGTTTGGAGCGGCCAGCCGTTAGGACAATTCGCGAATATATAGACGACTGTCTGGCTGATAAGCCGAAAATTGGCTACCCCTGTAAATTTACATGGGATACAGTAAAAGGGAAGTCGATAGAGGAGCTAGGGGTCGACAAAATACGTGGTCGTTTTATGGCTTTGAGGTTTGCACCATTCGGCTCCAAAGGAGAGGTGTCTGCCCGTGGCGATCTGGTTACGGTGCTATTTGATGCTCCACCACATTGGATGTTTACGGTATCCGTGGTTTATCAAGGTGAAGAAAAATATCCGGTCATTCTGGGATTTTATCCGGTTGAAATGACACCGGACAAACGGCAAAAGTTAGCAGACGATCTAAGCGTTTATCTCAACGATAATTCGTTTACCAGATAGCTATTTCGAGCCCCGCTACTTTGGTTTCCTTTGTGGGGCAACAATAGGGGTCCAACATAAGCAATAATTATTCTTTCTAGGTTTTCTTACGCATACTTAGGAAGGAAAATTATTCTTGATATCTTGCTTGTGCTAACGCCAATGCACTTGCTGATCTTACTGTAATACATCCCCTCTTACCGAGTTTCAGGATCTTCCTGACTATCAAAGGTGGGGTAGTCGGTCTAACAGACTTTGTGTCAGTAGACCGAGCCGCGGTTCGGCCCGCTAGTTAGATTCTGACTAAATTTGACGATGTCGATTAATCTAGGAGAAGATGAATCAGGCTGTATTAAACCAAATGAGGGCAACGTTCAGATGAATTTTCTGCCGTCGCGAGAGGAATTGACTATTCAGTTTGCGCATCCGGCCTATCGAATGGCAGAGCGGTTTTTGTCACGAGGCACGGGCATAGGGTATTTTCAGACCTGGACCGATGAGGAAACCTGCTCCCGGGCGGGCGAGGCTGACGTTCTCGTGATCTCCGGGCTCTGGACAGATAATCTCCTTGAGATCGCTCCTGGCCTACGTTATATCCAGACCATCAGTGCGGGCTATGAGCAGTTTCCGCTGGATGAACTACGCACGAGAGCCATTCGGGTGGCAAACGCCAGCGGCGTAAATGCCGATGCGGTCAGTCATCATGCCATGGGTCTCGTTCTTGCGTTGGCTCGCCAGCTGCATCATGCAAGAGACCAGCAGCACAATCGCCATTGGCGACCGATGATCTCTGATCTCTCACAAAGAGAAGACGATCTCTGTGGGCAAACGATGTTGATTATCGGGCTTGGCGAGATCGGTTCCCGGCTGGCCAAGTTGGCAAAAGCGTTCGAGATGAAAGTTCTGGGTGTAAAACAGGATGTCGCTTCACACGATGGCATTGCGGATGAAGTGTATGCGCCGGAGCAATTGCAATCTGTCCTGGCGCGCGCGGATTTTGTCGTATTGTGTTGTCCGTTGAATCGCTCGACCCGCGAGATGATTGATGCGAATGCTTTTTCTGCAATGAAGACTTCCGGACAACTGGTTAACGTGGCGCGCGGGGGTTGCGTCGATGAAACGGCGCTTGCATCCGCTTTGACGACGGGGGAAATTGCAGGTGCGGCAATTGATCACTTTTACGATGAACCCCTACCGATGAATTCACTTTTCTGGTCAATGGAAAATCTCATTATCACACCGCACTCGGCAGGGGAGACGCGAAAATACGAAGATAACGTGATCGATATCCTGATCGAAAATATGGACCGGTTATGGACTGGCAACAAAGAACTCGTCAATCAGATCCTCTAGCGCTGGCTTCGCAGGGGTTTAGACACTCGCCTGTGCGCATTTCGGAGCTTGAGTGGGGATGAGTCAGCGGGGCATGAATCTGGGTCTTTTTCTCCAGTCTGTACACCGCAGTGAGAAACCTTGGGCAGTCACTCTTCAGGAAGACCGGGAGGCCGTACTCCTTGCGGGCCGACTGGGGCTCTGTAAGGTCTGGATCGGGGAGTATTTCTCAACCAGGGCCGAACAAATTCCTTCGCCACTGATGTTCCTGGCGCCGGTCATCGCAACTTGCAGTCATTTCAGTACACAAAAAAGGCGTAGCCGGCTTTGGCTTTTTCAGTACCGCAAACCTCTAGTGCTCTTGGGCAAATAATGACTGGTTGGGGGTAGCGCTACGGTGAACATCAAGTCATCCTTTTAAGAAAACGAGAGATTGACGTCGGTGATACCAAAGGGTACGCGGGTGACGATCAAGCCTGAGGGGGATTTGCAATGGCGGATGAAGAACTGCTTTAC
>CAJWEF010000195.1 GCA_913031305.1 uncultured Acidiferrobacteraceae bacterium | reverse complement strand
GGGTTGCCTGGTGAATGTTCAACCGATCTATTTCTCCGGGAGAAGATGCACCAATTGACCAATCCCACGACAATTCTCGAATTTTCCGCTCAAAAGCCTCGCGGCATCTCTGGGTCAAAGCCTTGGAGTCAGCTAAACCACTCAGGTCTACCGAATGCGACAGTATTACCGCTGCGGCCACTACTGGCCCCGCGAGTGGTCCTCGACCTGCCTCATCGACACCGGCAATCACCGGTCCATAAGCTCCAGTCATCCGAAGGCAAGCTCCCCGAGAAGCCGAGCAATGTTGTGATTCGCATCTCTTTGAAGGGTATCGCGAATCCCGCTTAACCCTTGGAGCATCTCATTACGGTGGCCCGGCGCATTCAGTAACCTGGCAATAGCACTACTCAGATTAGATTGATCAGCTTGATCCTGCAAAAACTCTGGTACCAACGGTGTCGGCATTAAATGATTGGGCATCGACACGTATCGTGTTGTCGCCAGCATCCGGGCGAGCCAGAAGGACACGGCCGACACGCGGTAAGCAACGACCATAGGACACCCCACCAGTGCTGCCTCAAGCGCAGCCGTCCCAGAGGCCAGCAATGCCGCATCACTCGCTGCAAGCGCAGTTCGGGCCTGCCCATCGAGAAACCTGACCTGTGGCAAAGATGTATTCTCGCCAACGGCTTCAAAGAACGTCTCACGGACTTTTGCGCTGGCAAAAGGCAGCAAGAACTCAAGGTCTGGATCGGTTAGCACCAACTTGTTTATCGTCTGGGTAAACACAGGAGCGAGATGCTTGATTTCAGATACCCGACTCCCAGGAAGAATCGAGACGACACGCTTGCCAGACGGAACAGCCAGGCACCGACGTGCGTTCGCTCGATTCAGGTCTGCCACTTCGTCCGCCGCCGGGTGTCCTACAAAAGTGGCTGGCACCCCACGCTCACGGTAGAACGCCTCTTCAAAAGGAAACAGCACCAGCATGTGGTCCACTGCACGTCGAATCTTCCTAACCCGATAGCCACGCCAGGCCCAAACCGTTGGGCTGACAAGGTGTGCGACAGGTATTCCGGCGGCGCGCAGCCAGGACTCCAACGTCAAATTGAAGTCAGGAGAATCGATTCCCAAAAAAACGTCTGGCGGGTCCTTTAGGAAATCCTGAAAGAGCCTGCGACGGAGCAATAAGGCCCGGGGCAGTTTGCGCACGATATCCTCTAAGCCCATAACTGAAAGGTCGTGGATATCACACAGAGATTCCAGCCCTTCCGACGCAAGTTCAGGCCCACCGATGCCCCGAATCGTTAGCTTGGGGTAGCGGCTCCGCAACGCCCGGACTACTCCACTGCCCAATTTATCCCCTGAGGTTTCTGCCGCAACCACCCCTAAGCGAAAAGCACCTTCCATTGGGCGAGCGCTAACGAATAAGGCCGCGCCGGGACTCACCAGCAAACGTCAGCAGTTGTGCGCTGGGCGAGCTACCTGGTGAAGCCTTGTTGCAGGAAATCGGCTCCGCATTGGTGCGGGCGGTATTACGGAAGACTTCCTTGTAGGTTTTTTTTAATTCAACGATTTGATCTTCGCCAAAGCCCCGACGGCGAAGACCACGAACATTGACTCCGTAAGTTTTCGCTGGATTACCCGCCACAATGACGTAAGGAGCAACATCTTTTAGGGCGACAGTACCAATTCCAGTGAGGCAGTGAGTACCCACTCTACAAAACTGGTGAACCAGTGTGAAGCCGCCCAAAATCGCGTAATCACCCACCACGACGTGCCCGGCGAGGCTCGCGCCATTAGCGAAAACGATGTGATCTCCCAGCACGCTGTCATGCGCGATATGGCAATAAGCCATGAGAAAATTATGGCTGCCGATCCGGGTAGTACCTGTACCTGCCGGTGAGCCTCGGTTCAAGGTTACATATTCGCGAATAACGTTGTGATCACCAACCTCAAGGACGGTATTCTCCCCAGAATATCCGGCGAACTGTGGATCTTCGCCGATCGAGGCGAAAGAATAAATATGATTATCCTGCCCCAGGTGGGTCCCCTCTCGAATCACGACATGTGATCCCACGCGGGTACCTGAACCGATCGTCACGCCGGCCTCGACGATGGTAAAGGGGCCTATGCTGACGTCTGAACCAATTTGTGCATCCGGGTGGATGGCAGCACGGTCATCTATCACTCAATTGGCCTGTGCGTAAACAACACATCCGAGGTGCAGACGGTCTTCCCATCCACTGTGATAAGACCCGAACAGCGCCACAAATCCTGCCTGTGAGCCCCGAGCGTAATATCAATGACAAGCTGATCTCCCGGCTCGGCAGGAGATCTGAACCGCGCCTTGTCGACACCGGCAAAAAGATACACGTTTTTGCGGCTGGCTTTCGCGTCAATAATGAGGCTAACCAAGACCGCCGAGGCTTGGGCAATACTCTCAAGCATGAGCACCCCCGGAAACACGGGGCGATGAGGGAAGTGGCCGGAAAAAAAAGGCTCGTTAATCGTGACGTTTTTTAAAGCTCTAAGGCTCTCCCCCGGGGTTACATCGGTGATCCTATCGATAAGAAGAAACGGATAACGATGAGGTAGAATGTCCTCAATTCGATGAATGTCGATTTCCATTTTTTATCAAATAGTCCTGTTGCCTGGACTCGGCAAACCGATCATTAAAGCTAGGTGCCGTAGAAGAAGCTAGGGGGTTGGAAAAGATCGGCGGACATCCTCTAGATCGTCATCTATGGCAATTGGGCAAGACGCCCAAGCACCTCGTCAGTGAGATTCACCGCTTCGCTGACGTAAACCGCTTGCTCTATGATGAGGTCATAGCCTTGTTCTTTTGCGAGTTCGACGACGATCTCTCGGACCAGTGCCTGGAGCTTTCCTATTTCTTCGTTGCGCCGCAGGTTATAGTCCTCACGGGCTTCCTGCTGTGATCGTTTAAGTCGTCGTTTCAGATTATCTATTTCCCGTTGCCGCACCTGCGCATCGCTGGCACTAATGACCAGAATATTTTTTTCAAGCTCGGCTTCCATCTCCTGAATTCGATTGTGCTGTTTCATCAGACTTTCATTCGAGGGCTGGAACTCGATCTCAAGTTGTTCCAGGGCCCGGCCACCCTGAGGGGCCTGCTCAATCAGCCGCACGGGATCGATAAATCCAATTCGAACAACTTGCTGCGCATTTGCTGCTGAAACAACCAAGGTAATAGCAGCTAAGAACGGCAATGCCCAGTGCTTGCCCGTTTTGCTTTTTGTGTTTGTAAACATCGGTTCGGCCTCAACGGGTCAGCGCAATGTACCCAAGGTAAATTGAATCTTTTTAACATCATCTCCTGCTTTGTCATTCAGTGGATACCCGTAACTCAAAGAGATTGGTCCGACCGGCGAGAACCAGTGAAACCCAGCTCCGACGCTCAGCCGCAATTGGTCAAACTCGAGATTTTGATCTTCCCCGAAAACCTGGCCACTATCAAAAAATACGCTAAGGCGTTTGTCGTTACTGTCTTCAAGCCCGGGAATGGCCGCAAACATTTCCATACTCGCTACCGTACGGATATTGCCGCCCAATGGGTCGGAATCCAGATTGCTGCTGACAGGGCCTAATGAACGGGACTCAAAGCCTCGAACGCTGGAGGCGCCGCCAGCATAGTAGTTTTTAAAGAACGGTAATTGCTCAAGACCTCCGTAGCCATCCCCATACCCTACATCACCGCGTAAGTTAAAAACCAGGCGGCCGGCAAGCCTGCGATACCAACTACCCCTAAGAGACACTTTATAGTATTCAAGATCGCTTCCTGGTATGGCTGCCTCCCCTGAGATACGCCGGTAGAAGCCAGTTTTGGGGAAAAAGATACTGTCTCGTGTGTCTTTAGAAAACCCAGTAGTCAGGTTGAAGTTGGTGTTGTTCGGGCGCAAGTCTATGAACGATATGTATTCAAGCGGCGTGTTGAGGTTCTCCTCAAGGTCGATCTGCTCGAACGCAGCGCTGAAACTC
Source organism: uncultured Acidiferrobacteraceae bacterium (assembly GCA_913031305.1). Taxonomy (GTDB): domain Bacteria; phylum Pseudomonadota; class Gammaproteobacteria; order Arenicellales; family UBA868; genus UBA868. The sequence goes on along the minus strand of CAJWEF010000195.1, from coordinate 653 downwards.
AACGCATTGTATTCCGACATAGGAATTTTGTAGCGAATCCCTGCGCCAGTGGTTTGCGACGAATAATCAGCTGTTGTCGCCGAATCCGTATCAGTCTGCTCACGGTTCAGAAAGAACGCGCGGCTTACGCCTTCTGCGGTATGGTAGGGATTGCGGTACTCAATATCGAAAACCTGATCGATCTTGGAAACTTCAAACTCAAAACCCAACTCTCGTCCTGTACCGAAAAGATTCGCTCGATGGACCGAAGCTACCAGAAAAAGCCCGTCAGAGTCTGCGTAGCCGGCGCCAAACATTAAATTACCAGTCGCCCGTTCCTTTACAGAGATAGTCAGATCAACCTGATCAACAGTTCCGGGAACCGATGCCGTTTCAATATTGACACCATCGAAAAAGCCCAAACGTCTAATCCGCTCACGGGAGCGTCGGATTTTTTCAGCCGAAAATACTGACGATTCCAACTGCCGGACCTCGCGCCGTATCACTTCATCGCGAGTAGCCTGGTTTCCTGAAATATTGATTTTGCGGACATAAACTAACGGCCCAGGGTCGACGGCAAAGACAAAGTCGACACGTTGGGTATCCTCACCAATATCTGTGATGGTGTTGACATTGGCAAAGGCGTAGCCATGATCACCCAGTAGCTGCTCTAT
>CAJWEF010000194.1 GCA_913031305.1 uncultured Acidiferrobacteraceae bacterium | reverse complement strand
TCCCACTGGATCGCCTCAGATGATCTCACCAGTGTTATGCCCTTGAAACTGCCAGCCGCGATGATGATGGGAACCGCCATCAAAAATGAAAAACGCGCGGCTGCCCGGCGCGACAGGCCGAGCATCAGCCCTGCGGTCATGGTGATCCCCGAGCGCGAGGTTCCAGGAATCAGTGCCAGCGCCTGAAAGGCGCCAATCAGCAGCGCATCTTTCAGATTAAGGTCTTGCATGGTCCGCCGGCGAGATGCCTGACGATCTGCCCACCACAGCATCAGACCAAAGAGGATCGTGGCACCAGAGATGACCAGAGGATCTCGCAAAAAGTCCTCTACCACCTCATCCAGCAATGCGCCCGCCGCCACGGCCGGTAAAGTGGCGATAATCAACAACCACCCCAAATGGCTGTTCTGTGAGCGGCCAGCGCTCCCCCACTGACGCAGCCAGCCGCCAGCGATATTGATCAGATCGTTGCGTAAATAACCCACCACCGCGAGCAGTGTTCCCAGGTGCACGGCCACATCAAATACCAGCCCCTGGTCAGGCCAATCTGCCAGGATCGGCAACAGCACCAGGTGTGCAGAACTGGAGATCGGCAAAAACTCGGTTACACCCTGCACGAGCGCAAGCCAGAATGCCTGTGCCGGTTCAATCATAGACTGGCACTGCGATCACGCAGGTCAAACCCCGTCAGAGGGCGCTCCATTGCCTTACCCAGCGCCATGACCTTGCATGCCTCCCCCATCTGCGACGGCAGCACCAACTGCTTGATCTGTGCAGCCCTTGCCAGAATCGCTCTTTGGTCATCATCGCCGCCCGGTGCTGCCAATTCCATCAGACCCAAAGACAACAGATAGGCCTCCTGGCTGGTGTAGCCCAGCAACTGCAGACCAGCCTCACGGCCGGCATCTGCCAGAGCCGAGAAATCCACATGGCAGGTGATGTCCTGCAGCCCTGGATATAAAAAAGGGTCATCGTGCGCACGGTGTCTATAGTGACAACGCAGTGTCCCGCAGGCACGCTGTGACAGGTAGTACTCATCACTTGGAAAGCCGTAATCAAAAATCAGGGCAACGCCTTGCTTCAGGCAAGACGCCAGCGCCCGGATCCAGGCATGGGCCCGTGGGCACGCCTCAGTAACATAGCCCTCGGCCAGCTGGTGCCTTTGTGCCACCTGCGCCTCCATTCCATCTGCATCCAGATCATCCATCCAATCCCAGGCAAACGCATCTCCATCCAAACGCACTCCCGCACGTTGAAGCTGGCCACCTTCAACGCGAAACCGGGTTACCGGAAACGCATCCACCACTTCATTGGCCAGGATCAGCCCATTAAAAGGTGATTGCGGTAGTGACTCCTGCCACTGCAGCGTTACCCCGTACCGCTTGCATAAAGGGGTCAACCGCTCGTGCTGGCGTTGGCGCAGATCGGGGCTGATCTCCACGATGTTGTACTGTGAGGGCAGTCGACCACTTTGCGCCAGCGCGGTGATCAATGTCTCGGCAAGCGCCCCGCTGCCGGCACCGAACTCAAGCACCGCCGCATCAGGGACCGCCGCGAGAATCTGCTCTGCCTCACGAGCCAGGCAGTGTCCAAATAATTCACCCATCTCCGGCGCAGTGACAAAATCACCGTCTTCACCGAATTTGCGAGCGCCGGCTGCGTAATAACCCAGGCCCGGCGCATACAGGGCGGCTTCCATATATTGATCAAAAGGCAGCACGCCACCGGCCGACCTGATCAACTCACGGATATACCTAGAAACGGCGGCGCTGTGTACCAGAGCGGCCGGGTCCAGGTCCGGCCAAACCGAATTTCGTGTTTTATTATTGCTAACCAACGTCGACTCTTTCATCTATTACGCACTACAACAGCTACGATTTCCTTTTTTTCTCTTGAGAAAAATTGAGGCCTGATCTTGCAACATTAACTCGTACAATCAAGCGAACGAAGTGAGGCCCCGCTTTATACACCACATAACGGCTAATCCACCCAAAGCGCGCCTTAAAGAAGTTTGATTAGACAGACAGACAGAACTTCTGTCAAAGTCACTCGAATAACTACAGTGCAGCCAAGAAACGGCGTACCGACGACGTTGGCCGCACCTCACAAACAGTAGACTTTCGACAGAGATTAAAAAAATCAACACAATCGACACCACTTATGAGTAGGTCTGAAAATTCTCTCGAGACAAAGGCCGTGCTGATCACTGGCGGAGCGCGTCGCATCGGTGCGGCAATCACACGCACGCTGCATGCGGCAGGCATGGACGTGATTGTTCACTATCGCCACAGCGCTGATGCCGCCTTGGCTTTGCAAGAAGAGTTGCACGCGCATCGTTCAGGATCAGTGACGCTGTGCCAGGCCGACCTGACGAACCCCGGCGCATGCGAAACACTGACGCAATGCACCCACCAGGCCTTTGGCCGTCTCGATGCCCTGATCAACAACGCCTCGGCTTTTTATCCGACCCCGGTGGATAGGGCGACTGAGGCCGAATGGGAAGATTTGTTTGCGGTAAATCTTAAAGCACCGTTCTTTCTGGCACAGGCATGTGCGCCGATGCTGGCCATGCACAATGGCGCCATCATTAACCTAGCGGACATTTATGCAAAAAGGCCGCTGGCACAGCATCCGATCTACTCGGCAGCCAAGGCCGGATTGATTTCCCTGACTTGCTCGCTGGCGCGCGACCTCGGTCCGGATATTAGAGTCAACGCCATCGCACCTGGCGCTGTGCTCTGGCCCGAAACAAGCATATCCGATGAAAATCGAGATGAGATCGTGCAGCGTACACCGCTGCGACGGCTGGGCAGCCCTCAAGATATCGCACGTACCGTGCGCTTCCTGCTCCGGGATGCGCCCTTTATCACCGGCCAGGTCATTAATGTAGATGGTGGCCGCTCGGCAGTACTCTGACCTTTTTCCTGTTCACAGCTCCAGGTCAGCCAGTTCGAGCAACTGCTCCTGGCATACCGACATCGCGCCCCACAACTCGTGATAACTGCGCCCACTGACAGGATGGCAGACATCGGGAAGCACCAGACTGAGCGGCTTGAGCACGTGGGCGTACTTGAGTATCTCCCGGCGCGGCACGTCCATACCCTGGTCATAAAGGACGCTGTCGCCATATAACAACAGGTCGATATCGATCAGCCGCGAGGTCAGGTTGTCCTTGGCGCGCTGGCGACCCTGGCAGGCCTCAACATCATGCAATTGCTCCACCAACACATGAACCGGACGATCACTGTCAAACACCCCGACCAGATTTAAGAAGTACGGTCCGTTAAAACCAACGGCATCGCTTTTGAATACGGACGAGAAAAATATTCCAGGGTAAAGAGCTCTCAGGCGTGTTACTGCAATGCGAAGATTAGTTTCGCGCTCGATATTGCTCCCCAGACTGACAACAACCGGCCACATTCAGCGACTACCGCGCTCGATCTCAACGCCTACATCACCTGCCCCAGTGATTGCACCGCGTTTGTTGATGCGCACGCGACACCACTTTACACCGAACTCCTCAGATAATAGTGTCGCGATACCATCAGCGAGGGTTTCTACCAGGTTCGCCTCGGCTTCGCGTACATAGGTGCTCACCCGTTTGGCTACGTCTTTATAGCTCAGGGTATCCTCAAGCGCATCGCTGGCAACTGCTGCCTTAATATCCCAGTCCATATCCAGATCAATAATCAGTTTCTGGGTGATCTGTCGCTCCCACTCCCAAACCCCGATCACGCATTCAATCACCAGGCCATGTACAAAAATTGTATCCAACGCGTTTCCCCTTGTCAGCCGGCTGTACCCAACCGCAGTTTATACTTTAGCCAGTATTGACCCAAACCCCAGTGTAATCTGCTGAAATGGAATACCTGCTTTTCTCGCTTGCTGGATACCTGCTGGGATCTATATCAAGCGCTGTGCTGGTCTCGCGACTGATGCATCTGCCTGACCCACGCAGCGAGGGCTCCGGTAACCCGGGTGCCACCAATGTCCTGCGCCTTGGCAACAAACCGGCGGCAGCACTCACCCTTGCAGGCGATGTCCTCAAGGGCATAGTGCCGGTGCTGGCCGCGTACTGGTGGTCAGGTGAGCCGTTGATCATCAGCCTGGCTGGCGGCGGGGCTTTTGTGGGACACCTGTTTCCAGTCTTTTTCGCTTTTAAGGGTGGCAAGGGTGTAGCAACTGCGTTGGGCATTTTTGCTGCCATCAATCCGCTACTGGCCCTCGCCCTGGCCCTGACCTGGCTGGGCGTGGCTGCGATATTCCGTTACTCGTCGCTAGCCGCGCTTGTCAGTGCGGTAAGCGCGCCAGCGTATACCTGGTGGATTACTGAAGAACCGGCTTATGCAACACTTGCCGTGATACTGGCCCTCATTCTGGTGTGGCGCCACCGCAAGAATATTCGCCAGCTGGTCAATGGAACCGAGTCACGTATCGGCAAGAAAAACTAGGCAATGCCCTCTTTCAGATCGGGAAGGTCGGCGAGACTCCATCGTGCGCGCACAGAAAAATCCAACCCCTCATGCTGGCCGGCCTGCAGCCTGAGGCTACCGGCATAAGCGATCATGGCGCCGTTATCGGTACAGAACTCGAGCCGAGGATAGTACACAGCCTTGCCACAGGCCATTGTCATCGCCTTTAAGCGCTCGCGTAACTCTTCATT
>CAJWEF010000193.1 GCA_913031305.1 uncultured Acidiferrobacteraceae bacterium | reverse complement strand
GGGTTGAGCCCATGAAGGATATTACCCGACCGATGATCGAGGCCTCTGCCGCTGCGTATGCAAAAGAGAAGGGCATTACCCCGCGTTCTGGCATGTCGATGGGTTCGGACTGCGGTTAACTAGTTAACCAGGACAGGCCAGAATCTCATGGAAGCAACCTTGAACGAAAAAGCAGCAACGCTGCTGAGTGTGAACAACATTGAGGTTGTGTATGACCATGTCATTTTGGTTCTAAAAGGTGTATCTCTCGAGGTTCCCGAGGGGGGCATTGTTGCCCTCCTCGGGGCCAACGGAGCGGGTAAGACAACTACGCTCAAATCGATATCCAATCTGCTGATGGCGGAGCGCGGCGACATTACCAAAGGAACCATTGAGTTTCGCGGCGAATCTATTCAGGGTCTTTCAGCTAACCAGTTGGTAAAGCGTGGCGTGATTCAGGTCATGGAAGGCCGCCGCTGCTTCGAACATTTGACTGTGGAAGAAAACCTTCTGACTGGCGCGTTCACACGTACCGATGGTGCGTCTTCGATCCGCGATGATCTGGAACTGGTTTATAGTTACTTTCCTCGCCTCAAGGATCGGCGCAACAGCACCTCCGGCTATACCTCTGGCGGGGAGCAGCAGATGACAGCAGTGGGGCGGGCTTTGATGGCTCGGCCAAAAATGATACTGCTTGATGAACCCTCGATGGGGTTGGCACCGACTTTGGTTGAAGAAATCTGTGAAATCATGCAGCAACTCAATCAGAAAGAGCAGGTCACCTTCCTGTTGGCAGAACAAAATACCAATATGGCGCTGCGTTACTGCCATTATGGTTATATTCTTGAAAATGGCCGAGTCGTCATGGATGGCGATGCCAAAACACTGCTGGATAACCAGGACGTAAAAGAGTTTTATCTTGGGGTTAGCGGCGGAGAAAGAAAGAGTTTCAGGAACGTAAAACATTATCGTCGGAGAAAGCGCTGGTTGAGTTAATAGCGGCACACAGTCTGTGCTCTTGAACCCGGGCCGCATGTCATCCGAATTGTTCAAGTACGAGCAACATCAAACCCCAAGATTAAGATGAGCGAATACTACGACGCTTTGGAAACACGCGATGTGGCACAGCGTGAGGCCGAGCAATTTGAGTTGTTGCGTGAGCAATTACGCTATGCCAAGCGTGAAGTCCCGGCTTATACGGCCTTGCTTGGGGAAGTTAATCCTGACGCCGTTAAGACGCGTGATGCCCTTGCAAAACTGCCGGTAACGCGCAAGTCCGAGTTGGCGCAAGCGCAGGCAGACAGCCCGCCGTTGGGTGGATACTGCGCGCTTTCTGGTCATACCCTACCTCGAGTCTTTTCTTCACCGGGTGGAATTTTTGAGCCCCAGGGCGCAGGCGGCGATTTCTGGCGCATAGCGCGGGCCTTGTATGCAGCTGGGTGTCGGGAAGGAGATCTGTTACATAACACCTTCTCTTATCACTTTACGCCAGCGGGGTTCATGCTCGAAGGCGCAGCCCATGCGTTGGGATGCACAGTGTTTCCGGCGGGTACGGGGCAAAGTGAGCTACAGGTGCGGGCGATGGCGCATTTACGCCCACGAGCTTATGTTGGAACTCCTTCGTTTCTCAAGATCCTGCTGGACAAAGCCGACGAGATGGACGTGTCGCTTTCCCCCCTGGCCATTGGACTGGTCTCGGGCGAAGCCTTGCCCACAAGTTTGCGTGAGGAGTTGGCGACTAAAGGCGTGGATGTACTGCAGGCTTATGCCACAGCGGATGTGGGGCTGATCGGCTACGAATCCCCAGCCCGCGAAGGTTTGATTCTGGATGAGCAAGTATTAGTAGAGATTGTCCGCCCCGGAACAGGTGATCCGGTATCGCCAGGAGAGGTGGGCGAGGTGCTGGTGACTACGCTGCAGCCAGGGTACCCGCTGATTCGTTTCGCCACCGGGGATCTTTCTGCATTTATGGATGGTGCTAGCGCTTGTGGCCGCACCAACCAGCGCGTCAAAGGATGGATGGGGCGGGCCGATCAGACCGCCAAAGTCCGGGGCATGTTTGTGCACCCCTCGCAGGTTGCTCAGGTTGTTTCTCGCCATCAGGAGATCACCCGGGCTCGGCTGGTTATTGAGCGTGTCGACAATGCGGACAAAATGACTTTTCGCTGTGAATTGACCGGAGTTGCGGAGCGCTCGCCAGGGCTTGCCCAGGAGTTTGCAGCCAGCATTCGAGAGGTGTGCAAGTTGCGAGGCGAGGTAGAACTCTTTGCACAGGGCGCCTTGCCAAATGACGGCAAGGTCATTGATGATCTGCGGCCTTTGGATTGATGCCCCCAGGTTATACACCTCAATAGCGGAGTTTTTGGCTCACTATCCTCCCGTAGGGCGAAATTAAATGCTGGCGGCGCTTATCTGTACTGGTAACGACTGCGCTTGGTATCCATTCGTCCGCTCCAAAACGGGGCGAAAACTTGTGTCCCAAAGTCAGGCTTCACTACACTAGGAACCGATCATTGAGTCAAACAGGGATAATGTAGTGGCTGATACCGATATGTACGACGATGTTTCTCTTTATGCCAACCTGTTTGGTTATCTTGGTTGCCCGCTGAGTGATGACCCACTGCACGATAAGGCAGATGTAGCCATTCTGGGCGTGCCGTATGATCTAGGCACCTCCGGACGCGCTGGTACTCGTAGTGGCCCGGGTGCGATACGTCAGGCCTCTGGCAATCTTCGCTGGGAAGAGGCACGCTGGCCGTGGCCCTATGCGCTCGCGGATCACCTTAAGGTCATCGACTGTGGCGATCTTGCTTATGCGCCTGGAGACAGTGCCGGGTTTACCCAGTCCCTCCAGGACCGGGCCACGGATATTTTGCGCTCGGGGAAGACACTGCTTAGCTTCGGCGGAGATCACTTCATTACTCTGCCGTTGTTGCGGGCGCATCATGCGGTGCATGGAGAGTTAGCCCTGGTTCACTTTGATGCGCATACCGATACCTATGAGCAGGGGTCCGAATTCGATCATGGCACAATGTTTCGATGCGCGCCTAGAGAGGGCCTGATTGATACTGATTGCTCAATACAGGTGGGTATCCGGACAGAATACGAACCTTCGACGCACGCTTTCACCGTGCTCGATACTGATTGGGTGCACAATCACGGGCCAGTAAAGGTTGCGCAGGCAATTCGCGACCGGGTGGCCAAGCGCAAGGTTTATCTGACTTTCGATATCGATTGCCTGGATCCGGCTTTTGCTCCCGGCACCGGCACGCCGGTGGCCGGAGGCCTTTCCAGCAATATGGCACTGCAGATTTTACGCGGCCTCAAGGGTTTAGATATTGTCGGTATGGATGTAGTCGAGGTGGCACCGGCCTACGATCAGGCTGAGGTTACCGCGCTCGCCGCAGCAACGCTGGGTTTAGAAATGCTCTATCTGCAGGTCGAAAAACTTTCCTGAGTGCGCAAGGTTTTCGCCGATAGGGTTTTCGACCTGACCAGGAAGTTAAAGGGGCTGCAGTTTGGGGCCAGAGGTTTTCTATTTAGGGTCCCATAACCCTATAGACTGCCCCAGCGTCTTCGCCAATATCAATTACCCAATTATCTGTGCCTATCACCACACCGCACCGGTTAACAGCATCTTTGCGCTGACCGAGGCGCTGCGCCTGCTGAAGCAAGAGGGGTTGGATAGAGCCTGGAAGCGACACCAGGAAAACTCACAGCGATTGGTCTCGGGTCTGCGGTGTCTGGGCCTCGACATGCTGGTCGAGGATCCAGCGGCCCGGTTGCCCCAACTCAATGCCGTGCGTATGCCAGTTGACATCGACGAGGCAGCAATCCGCTCGAGATTACTGAATGAGAAAAACCTGGAAATCGGTGCCGGCCTTGGACCACTTGCCGGAAAAGTGTGGCGTATCGGTCTTATGGGATATTCCAGCCGCCTGGAGAACGTATCTTTCTGTCTGGACGCTTTAGGCAGCGAATTGGGCGGCGCGATTCAAACTGCTGTTGGCGAGTAGTAAAGACGCTTTTAAGTCTCCCAAACCCGTCTGGAAATACAGCCGTCACCTAAACTCGAGAGCAGCGGACCGCCTTTTGCCAGGGATTTCATAGCCCTTGGCGCTTGCTTGTCACTTAGTTCACCAGCAGTCCGACAAAGTAGTTGAGCGCGCTGGCGAATTCGCTCTCCAGTGGAAACGAGAGCATTCCCATAACCGTATAACCTAGCGCCCAGGGCATGAGGTAGAAGCGGATAAGAAAAAAGAACCAGGCCACATACAAAGGTATCAGGGGTCGGATCAGAAACTTGGGTGTGACGGGGTTGAACAGGTGGAGCAGCGGGTTGGTCACACGAATAAAGAAGCGGGCAAAGAAAAACGGGGTGTCTTCGCGTAGAAACAACGACATGCCGAAGCGTCCGATCAAGGTCCACATGATGACTCCCATAATGTAGTCAGCTATCAGTACCCAGATCGGAAATGCCTCAGTCATAACGATTTATCTCCTTGGTTTTGGTAAAAAAATGCCGGGACGAAGACTGGCTTCGCCCCGGCACGCAGTGTACGGGAGTCAGGTCAGTGCGTTGAAGACAGCACAGACTTGCCCTTCGGAATACGAACCTCGTCTACCATCCGCTGCGAGAAGCGCTACAGCCCGCGCGAGTCCTGGATTCGCTGGACAACTGAGCGG
>CAJWEF010000192.1 GCA_913031305.1 uncultured Acidiferrobacteraceae bacterium | reverse complement strand
GAAAAACTGTAGAAAACCAGTATGGATTCGGGTTAAAGTTCGAGTAACGCTTGCGGTTTGAGGCTCCGCGGTTGGCGTGCGTGCGCCAAAAGACGGAATGACGCAAGCGATAAACAATTGTTATTCACCAAGTGAGAGAGGATTCATAATGAAACAGAAAACGACTGCCGTACTGGCGGCTGCCGTCCTGACGCTCGGCGTCACCGGCACCGCACAGGCTGGCACTTTGGAAGATGTGCAATCCCGAGGCGTACTACGCTGTGTGGTCAGCACCGGTATCGCTGGCTTTGCCCAACCCGACGCCAACGGTGTCTGGGGCGGCTTTGATGTCGACTTTTGTCGTGCGACCGCAGTAGCGGTGCTTGGCGATGCCAGCAAGATCGAGGCAGTAACCTCAACTGGTAAAACCCGCTTCACAAAGCTGAACGCTGGCGAAGGCGATGTACTCTGGCGCAACACCACCGTCACCTTTTCCCGTGACGTCGGCGTAAAACTTCGCTTCCATGGCATCAACTACTACGATGGCCAGGGCTTTATGGTTAAAAAGAGTCTTGGTATCAGTAGCGCCAAAGAACTTGATGGCGCGTCGGTCTGCATCCAGACGGGCACAACCACCGAGCTGAACCTGGCTGATTACTTCTCCTCCAACGGAATGACCTACGAACCAGTCACCATCGAGACCAACGATGAGGGTCGCCAGAACTACGAGAGCGGTCGTTGCGACGTTTACACCACAGATGCGTCTGGCCTTGCTTCCACTCGCTCTGCCCTGCCCGATCCTGACGCACACATGGTGCTTCCTGAAATCGTCTCCAAAGAGCCCTTGGGCCCAGCCACCCGTCATGGTGACGACCATTGGTCCGATATCATCACTTGGGTGCTGAACGCCACTATCACGGCTGAAGAGCTCGGCGTCACCAGCGCTAATGTAGATGAGCAAAAAGGTTCTAATAATCCTGAAGTCCGACGCCTGCTGGGCGTGGACGGAAGCCAGGGTCAGGAACTTGGCCTGTCCAATGACTGGGCCTACCAGATCATCAAACAGGTTGGTAACTACGGCGAAATCTTTGAGCGCAATATCGGCGTCAACACCCCGCTTGGTATCGCCCGCGGGCTTAACGCACTTTGGACAGACGGTGGCCTGATCTACTCGCCCCCATTCCGTTAATCGGTAGTTCGAAGTTGCACTAGCTGTACGCTGACGCCGGGATTTCATCTGAACTCCCGGCGTCAGTCCTTTTAGATCCAACCGGTTAAATCTTCTAGGATTCGGTAAGTTCGCGTAGCAATGGCACAGACTCCCCCCAGTACTCCCAACTTTTTGTTGCGGCTGTGGCGCAACGAGGGGTCCCGCGGAGTCATTATCCAGATCGTTACTATGGTGGTGCTGTTTGCGCTGATAGCAGCAATTGCCCGTAATGTCGTGGTCAATCTTGCTGAGGTCGGCAAGGAATTTAGTTTCGGCTTTTTGGTCTGGCCCGCAGCTTACGACATCGGCTTCTCGCCGTTTATTGAGTACACCAACCAGTCCACCCATCTTCGAGCTGCAGTAGTGGGCCTGCTGAATACACTACTGGTCGCAGTGTGTGGCTGCGTCCTCGCCTCCGTTCTTGGCTTTGCGCTTGGCATCATGCGCCTTTCCAGCAACTGGCTGGTCAGCAAAATTTCGTACGTTTTCGTCGAATTCGTGCGTAACGTTCCAGTGCTGATTCACATCCTTGCCATCTATTCTCTGGTGGTCACCCTGCTCCCTCCGGCAAAAAAAGCCATTGATGTCGGCGCAGGCGCTTTCTTTTTATCAAACAGAGGCTTCTATACCCCCTCGCCGGTTTTCGAGCCTGGTGCCGGCTTGGTGGGTATCGCTATCATCCTCGCAATTGTGATCGCCGTGGTTTTTCGGCGTTGGGCAAAGCGGGTTCAAGATCAAACAGGAAAAGCCTATCCGGTTTTCTGGATCTCGGCAGCTATCATTATCGCTCTGCCGGGTATCGCCTTTCTTGCAGCCGGCATGCCGCTGTCCTGGGACATCCCGGCGCTCAAAGGTTTTAACTTTAAAGGCGGTATGGCAATCAAGCCAGAGTTTCTAGCGCTTTGCCTGGCGCTTTCCTACTACACGGCCTGTTTTATTTCCGAGATCGTGCGTGCCGGGATACTCGCTATCAGTCGTGGCCAGAGTGAGGCAGCCCACGCGCTGGGACTGCAAAATAACCGTACTTTGCAATTGATTGTCATCCCGCAGGCCCTGCGCGTAATTGTGCCACCACTTTGCAGTCAGTATCTAAACCTGACCAAAAATTCGTCGCTCGCTATCGCGATTGGCTACATGGATATCACAGCTACTATCGGTGGTATCAGCTTGATGCAGACCGGTAAAGAAATGGAAACCATGATCATTGTCATGGGCGTTTACCTTGTGATTTCGCTCATCATTTCCAGTTTTATGAACTGGTTCAACCAGCGCATCAAACTCACCGAGCGCTAGAAGACCGGTAATGGCACAAAACCAGGCGAAACAGGCTTACGCTGCGGGGGCGCACCCAGATCTGCCTCCCCCGGTTCGGACGACCGGCCCGGTCGGCTGGATCCGAGCCAATCTACTTTCTTCGCCACTTAATATCACCCTGACCCTGCTCTCTGCCTGGCTGCTCTGGTCTATCGTACCCCCTGTGTTGAACTGGGCGCTTTTTGATGCGATCTGGAGTGCCACTGATCGCAAGGACTGCTGGGCACAGATGGATGAGCCGCGAGCGGGCGCCTGCTGGGCCTTCATTCGCGGGAGTTTCAGACTCTTTATCTATGGCTGGTACCCTGAGCCTGAACGGTGGCGGGTCAACGTCGCATTCGTACTTCTCTTGCTTGCTATTGTTGGTGTGCTTCGCGACAACCTGCCTGGAAAAAAATACTGGCTCTGGTTCGCCGTTGCCTTTCCATTCATCGGTGCCTGGTTGATAGTCGGCGGCTTTGGTCTCACCCCCGTTGGCACCCAAAAACTTGGTGGAATCCTGCTGACCGTGATCATCGGCGTCACTGGTATTACCTTTTCGTTGCCGCTCGGTATCGCGTTGGCACTCGGGCGGCGCTCCAAACTGCCGGCACTACGGGCAGTCTGTGTGATATTTATTGAGTTTATTCGCGGGGTACCCTTGATTACCCTGTTATTTGTTGCCTCGACCATGCTCACTTATTTCCTTCCACCTGGATCCACATTCGACCTGTTGATGCGCGTGTTAATCATGGTCACGCTGTTCTCGGCCGCCTATATTGCTGAGGTTGTGCGTGGCGGCCTGCAAGGCCTGTCATCGGGGCAGTATGAGGCTGCCGACTCGCTGGGCTTAACGTACTGGAAGGCCCATCGGTTGATCATCCTGCCCCAGGCTCTGAAAATATCCATTCCCGGAATCGTCAACACCTTTATCGGCCTGTACAAGGATTCGGTGCTGGTGCTGATTATCGGAATGATGGATATCCTTGGCTTGGGCCGGGCACGGCTAAATGACCCTGACTGGCTCGGCCTGGCACCAGAGTTGTATCTTTTTATTGCCCTGTTCTTCTTCCTGTGTTGTTTCAGTATGGCCCGCTATTCGCTTAGCCTCGAGAAAAAACTGGAGACCGGGCACGCCCAATAATTCCTGCCAACAGGTTCGCAATCATGAATAATCCAGATGACACCCAGAACATCTCAGTCGAGCCAGCCGAGCCGATCATTACCATCAATGGTATGCATAAGTGGTTTGGCGATTTCCACGTACTGAAAAACATCAATCTGGAGGTACGCCGAGGCGAGCGCATCGTCATCTGCGGGCCATCTGGATCCGGCAAATCCACCCTTATTCGTTGTATCAACCGGCTTGAGGAGCATCAGCAGGGCACGATCACCGTGGACGGCACCGAACTGACACAGGACCTCAAGAATATCGAAATTATCCGCTCCGAGGTTGGAATGGTTTTTCAGCAGTTCAATCTTTTCCCGCACCTGACGGCTCTTGAAAATGTGACCCTGGCACCTATCTGGGTACGCAAGATGCCCCGCGCCGAGGCAGAAGAAAGCGCGATGAAATACCTTGAACGAGTCAAGATCCCAGAACAAGCGTTGAAATACCCCGGGCAGTTATCTGGCGGCCAACAACAGCGGGTCGCAATCGCCCGTTCATTATGTATGAATCCACGCATCATGCTCTTCGATGAACCCACCTCAGCGCTCGATCCAGAAATGATCAAAGAAGTGCTCGATGTCATGATCGAGCTGGCCGAAAGTGGCATGACTATGCTGGTGGTTACTCATGAGATGGGTTTCGCCACTGCCGTGGCCCACCGGGTGATCTTTATGGACGAGGGCCAGATAATCGAGGAGAGACCCCCTCGGGAATTCTTCGAGAACCCAGAACACGAGCGAACCAAACTCTTCTTGAGTCAGATTCTGCACCATTAGGCAGTACGTGCCAGGGTACCCCTACCCCTGCTGATTGCACCGGACAAGGCCGTCGCGCTAACGACGGCTAGAGCGCGTCCTTTTAGATTTTCCGGAAACCATCAGGTAGAGCCCGGGAAAGAATGAACCACCCCTTAGACACCGTGTAAACACGATCAATTGGACCTCCCTGAAAACATACCGTTTCATGGGGGTGATAATTCAGCGCTTCGACCATTACCCGGCGATGAAAAACGCATACCTCCCGTTCGCT
>CAJWEF010000191.1 GCA_913031305.1 uncultured Acidiferrobacteraceae bacterium | reverse complement strand
TCTCATCAGGACGCACCCAGACCCGGCCCTGCTCGGTACTGTCATGGTAGTAGGCTTCGGCGAGTACCATCCCCTGGCATAGCAGTTTAGTGGCTGGCTCGTCACTGCTGACCAGCCCCAGGTCGCGCATCAGTTTGTGCCAGAAACGAAAATACAATAGATGCAACACGGCATGTTCAATGCCACCGATGTAATGATCAACCGGCAGCCAGTAATCCGCGCGCTTATCCAGCATCCCCTGTGCGCCCGGGGTGCAATAGCGGGCGTAGTACCAGCTGGATTCAACGAAGGTATCGAATGTATCGGTCTCACGTTCCGCGTCGGCGCCGCACGTTGGGCACGATGTCGCCCGCCAATTCGGGTCGGCCTTGATCGGTGACTGTACCCCCATGAAAGTGACATCTTCGGGCAACAGCACTGGCAGATCTGCATCCGGCACCGGCACGGCACCGCAACTATCACAGTAGATCACCGGCACAGGGCAGCCCCAGTATCGCTGGCGCGAAACACCCCAGTCACGCAGGCGATAGTTCACCTGGCGCTCACCGATGTCCTGATCTTGCACATACCCGGCGATGCGCTCAAAAGCGCTTTGAAAATCCAGGCCGCTGAATTCCCCGGAGTTAACAGTGATGGTGTCGGCCTTAGCTGGCCAGGCCGCTGCAGAAACATCTATCAGCTCGCCATCGGCCGGGGCCACTACCTGAATAATAGGTAAGCCATAGCGGGTGGCAAAAGCGTGGTCGCGCTCATCGTGTGCCGGTACTGCCATGATCGCCCCGGTGCCGTATCCCATCAGCACGAAGTTGGCAACCCAGACCGGTATCTTCTCACCGCTTAAAGGGTTAATCGCGTCGATGCCAAGCGGTACGCCTTTTTTCTCGATAGACTCAAGCTCTACCTCGCTAACACCACCGCTGGCGCATTGCGCAATAAACGCGGCCACGCTCTGGTCTGTCTTGGCAGACTCAATCGCAAGCGGGTGATCCGCAGCAACCGCCATAAAGGTAGCGCCGAATATCGTGTCCGGCCGGGTGGTAAAAACCCGCAGCGGCTCACCACCCGCCGCCAAGGCAAAATCGACCTCAAGGCCGCTGGAGCGTCCAATCCAGTTGCGCTGCATGGTCTTGACCGAGTCCGGCCAGCCGGGCAACTTGTCCAGTTCCTCTAGCAACTCATCGGCATAGGCAGTGATACGAATAAACCACTGCGGGATTTCGCGTTTTTCGACCACCGCGCCTGAGCGCCAGCCTTTGCCATCGATGACCTGCTCGTTGGCCAGCACCGTCTGATCGACCGGATCCCAGTTGACCACGGCGTTCTTGCGGTAGGCCAGGCCTTTTTTCATCAGCTGGGTAAAGAACCACTGCTCCCAGTGGTAGTACTCGGGCCGACAGGTGGTGACCTCGCGTGACCAGTCGTAAGCAAAGCCCATACGCTGAAACTGCCCGCGCATATGCTCGATATTCTGGTAGGTCCACTGCGCCGGGGGAACGGCACGCTGGATCGCGGCATTCTCGGCCGGCAGGCCAAAGGCGTCCCAGCCCATCGGCTGTAAAACGTTGCGCCCCAGCATGCGCTGGTAGCGGCTGATGACATCACCGATGGTGTAATTGCGTACATGCCCCATGTGCAACTGACCCGAAGGGTAGGGCAGCATGGACAGGCAATAGTACTTCTCGCGATCCGGGTCTTCTGTGACCTTAAAACTGTGCTGTTCCAGCCACCAGGCCTGAACAGCCGATTCCAGTTGTTGCGGTGAGTAGCGCGGCTCCATGGAGATCCCTGATAGGGCCGCAAAACGATGCGGCAAAGCTAAAGCATCAATAACGGCTAGACGAATCGTCCTGTTTATCTGGGGCGGGCCAGTCACAAAAAGGAAACGGCCGCTCGTCAGAATTGAAGGTCAGGTACTGCAGGACGGAGTAACTGAACGCGTTCAAGTCAGCAGTAAATTCATGCAGACGTTCCGCGGGGGCGCCTTTGACCAACTGATGTACAAACTGGAACAACATGCTGATGCCGACCAGCAGGCGTACCACGGTATAAACTACAAAAAAGTAGATGATCATCAACGCCAGACGCAGCCAGGTCTGGCCGCTGCGCATACGGGTGGAAAGTTCACTGGTCATGGCAGAATCGGCCTATGCCGGTCATGTTTCTTGTTCCGGCAAAAAGAGAGCGCATTTTACACCATTGCCCAAGACAGCCATGTAATCGCGGGCTCGTTGACTTTGGTGTGCCACACTATAGCTCACGGTCGACTGTCCAGATCGGGCAACAGCGTACGTACGCCCTGCCACCAATGCGAGGATCTGGATTTTTCTTTTACACTGGCCTGACTTGGGGAGCACGATTGCATACCTGCCGGCTGTGTGCCCATCACGAAGGGCATCGCATTACCCACGGTACAGGGCACATCAGTCAATGAAGGTGCGCTGCGCGCCCAGGTAATATTCTTGGGCTGATACAGCTGCACGGGTCGCAGCGGCAGCTGGCGCATCAACCGGGCCCAGACCTTAAGCGCACCGCTGGCGCCCGTCAGGCCGGTTGGCTCATTGTTATCCAGCCCCAACCACACCACCGCCAGAATATTGCCGGCATAGCCGGCAAACCAGCTGTCCCGATAACCATCGGTGGTGCCCGTCTTGCCGGCGAGCGCCAGTGACTTAGGAAATTCCCGCGCCAGGGCGCGGGCAGTACCGCTGCGAACCACTTCCTGCAAAGCCCGGTTCACCAGAAAAACTCCGCTGGGGTCCAGTGCCAGCTGTGAGCGCAAAGGATAACGGGCAAGCGGGCGATCATCGCTGTCGGCAATCCAACGGATGGTGCGCAGTGGTGCGCGATGCCCGCCTGAAGATAGGCTCTGGTACATCTGCGCGATCTCCACTGGCGCAAGATCTACCGCGCCCAGGGTAATCGATGGAAACGCCAACAAGGGGCGCACAATACCGGTGGATTGCAGGACCTTGATCACCTGCTCCAGACCCACCGTCAGACCAAGGCGGGCCGTAGCCACGTTATAGGACTGCGCTAATGCATCGATCAACTCAACCTGGCCGTGATCCTTACGATCATAGTTGCGCGGCCGCCAAGCTTTCGCGCCATTGGCACGCCACTCAAAGGGGCTGTCATCAAGAATGCTTTGCAGGTGGTAGCGGTGAGGCCTGGACAGAGCAGCAAGGTATACCGCCGGCTTGAGCAAAGAGCCGACGGGGCGGCGTGCATCCAGTGCCCGATTAAACCCGCCGCGGCTGCCCTGGCGCCCACCGACCACGGCGAGCACTTCTCCGTTATCAACCTGCAGTACCACGATCGCTCCCTGCATTTTGCCCGCTGGCAGCTTTTGGGCACTTTCCAGATCGGCCAGCGTGTCTTTGAGTGCGTCTTGGGCGGCGTGCTGAATCAGCGGATCCAGCGTGGAATGAATCCGCAGCCCCTGCGTTTGCACAATGGCCGGATCAAAATGGCGCTGCACCTGGCGGCGCACGTAATCAAAAAAGGCTGAGCCGCTGGTGCGGGTGCCCCCAAGCGCCGACGCCAGTCCCAAGGGGGAGGCTTGCAGGCTTTTCAGCCTGGCAGGATCGATCTGCCCGGCCCGGGCGAGCTCGGCCAGCACCAGGTTGCGCCGCTGGCGGGCAGGTTGTGGATGGCGGCGCGGATCATAAGCGCTCGGCGCCTTGACCATACCGGCCAGCAGTGCCAGCGCCGGTGCGGGCAGTTCGTCAAGCGGGCGGCCGAAGTAATGCTCGCTCGCCAGCGCAAAGCCATGAATCGCCCGGTTGCCAGACTGGCCCAGAAAAACCTCGTTGACATAGGCTTCGAGGATCTCCGATTTGCCATAATGCCATTCCAGCAATAGCGCCATCACCGCTTCAGTGGCCTTGCGCCGCAGCGTGCGACTTGGCTCCAGGTAAAGATTCTTCACCAGTTGCTGGGTCAGGGTGCTGCCTCCAGCCACCACCCGGCCAAAACGCAGGTTCTGCAGCAGCGCGCGCATCACTCCCAGGGGGTCGATGCCATGGTGATCCATGAACCGGCGGTCTTCCATGACCAGCAGGCCTTGCAGCAAAAGGCCGGGTACCTGGTGTAGTGCCACCGGCGCACGGTCCTCGTGACGCAACGGCAGGATACTGCCAAGGCGAATTGGCTCAAGCAATGCCTCATCGAGCTGCTGGCCATTGTCCGCAGTCAGCGCACTGATACGGCCATGGGCAAAATCGACCTGCGCTCGAAGCGGCGGAACCCGCCCCTGCATGCCATTGAAACCACGCAGATACACCGTGGCTTGACTCTTGCCTAAACGAAAGGTGCCAGGGGAACGGGCACTGGCATCCTTGCGATAACCACGTACTTCGAGTTCGCGCTCAAGTGCCGCTGGATTGAGCGGCAATCCTTGGTGCAACTGCCGTGGACGCGAATAAACATGTGCCGGCAGCGACCAGCGAGTGCCCTCGAACTGGTGGCGTACTGTGGTATCCAGACGTACCACCCACACCGCCCCAGCGCCGAGCGTCACCAGACCCAACAGGACTACTGTGCTGCGCCAGGTGATACGGCGGGTTCGGCGCTTTTTAGAACGCGCCACGATAGCAGATGCAATCAGTTAAAGCGTTCAGAGTCGGCCCGGCAATGGCTGGCGGCACTGCCAGCAGATCTCAAAGGTAACAGGATTCGATTCACCA
>CAJWEF010000190.1 GCA_913031305.1 uncultured Acidiferrobacteraceae bacterium | reverse complement strand
ATTCCCGGGCTCATGAGGTAGAACCGTGGGTCACGTAGAACTTCAGCGCGGGTCCACGAGACAGTCGCTTTTTCCCGGTAATCTGTCTTGGCAGATAGTTTGTCCAGGTGCCTCTGATGAAAACGGTCGTGGCCGCCCAAGAGCCACAGGGTTGCCGGTATCAGCGTTATACCGGCGAGTATCGCAGCCCCGGCGTAGGTCCAGCGCCAGCCGAACGCCACGATTGTCAGGACGGCAAGGAATGGCAGCGCAGCTTCACCTACGGTGTAGCCCAGCGAGGCAACTGCAATCGCCCGACCTCGGTCCCGATCAAAATAACGAGCCATACTGGTGATGGAAACGTGCGAGGCCAGCCCCTGTCCCGAATGGCGCAGCAAAAAGATACCCAGTACCAGCGCGACGGGGCCTGGCACCAAAGCCATATAGGCACAGGCACCCACCAGCAGTACGCAGACGGTCAGCGCGTAGCGAGACAGGCGGAAGCGGTCGATCAACCCGCCGGTAAATGGCATCATCAGGGCACTCGCCAGTGTCCCGGCCATGTAGATGCTGCCCCACACGGTATGGCTGAGGCCGAACTCACTTTGGATCTGCGGGCCGAATACACCAATAAAGTAGGTCTGGCCAAAACTCGAGTACAACGCCATTAAAAAGCTGAAAACCACCAGGCGGCTATTGGTATGAAAGAGCTGTCGGTAGGCGAAGATCGGCATCGGTTAAGTCAACTTATGTGTCAAAAAGGAAGAACCGTTTGTTTTTGCACTTGCAATGATGAGCCAAGATTATTCAGTCGTACAATCATGACAAAAGACTCCTTGCGCAAACGGGCGATAGTACAGGGTCTATCCAAGAAAGAAAGGCGCTACCCTGAACGATCGCCGATTGTTTATCCCAGAATCCTGGTTTGGGGCATGGAATTCCTTCGGCTATCCGTTATCGCTGTGATTGCATGAATCATCTCTGGTTAATTCAGCGGATAGCGACATGAGGCGGTGGCCCCTCTATAATGCGCCACCGCACCGATCGGCGCGTATTTCTTCAGGAAACTCCAGATGCACCCTTCGATTGATACCTTGCGTAATATTGCCATCATTGCCCATGTTGACCATGGCAAGACCACGCTGGTAGATCAACTGCTTCGCCAGTCGGGCACTTTGGTCTCGCACGGTGAGATGACTGATCGGGTGATGGATTCAAACGAGCTCGAACGCGAGCGGGGCATCACTATCCTGGCGAAAAATACAGCCATCACCTGGCAGAATTGGCGTATCAATATTGTGGATACTCCCGGCCATGCCGATTTTGGTGGTGAGGTCGAGCGCGTATTATCGATGGTCGATTCGGTATTGCTGTTGGTCGATGCAGTAGAGGGCCCCATGCCGCAGACGCGCTTTGTTACCCAGAAAGCCCTGAGTCACGGGCTTCGTCCGATTGTCGTGATCAATAAGGTTGATCGCCCAGGCAGTCGTCCTGACTGGGCGGTAGATCAGACATTTGAGCTGTTCGATAGGCTGGGCGCATCGGATGAGCAACTCGACTTTCCGGTGATTTATGCCTCGGCACTGCAGGGTTGGGCAGCAAAAGAGCCTGATCCGGGCACGGCCGATGATATGCAGGTCTTGTTCGAGGCCATTGTGACGCATGCCCCGGTCCCGCCGGTGAGCTCCGACGGCCCCTTCCAGATGCAGATAAGTGCTCTGGATTATTCCCCCTACGTAGGGGTGATTGGTATCGGACGCATCCAGCGTGGTCAGATCTCTCGTAACGCCGCTGTATCTGTCTCCACACCCGATGGCGAGATTCGTAAGGGACGGGTATTGCAGATTCTGAGCTTTCAAGGGCTTGAGAGAGTGGAGTCGGAAAACGCACTGGCGGGCGATATCATTGCAGTCACTGGCCTTGATCCACTGGGTATCTCAGACACGCTGTGTGATCCGAATATGGTTGAACCGCTGCCCGCGTTGAGCGTGGACCAGCCAACGCTCAGCATGACATTTCAGGTGAATGATTCGCCTTTCTCTGGCCGCGACGGCAAGTTTGTCACCAGTCGCAATCTCAAGGACCGCCTTGAGCGGGAGTTGATTCACAACGTCGCTTTGCAGGTAGAGCCCATGGAGGACCCTGACAAGTTCCGGGTTTCCGGCCGGGGTGAATTGCACTTGTCGATTCTGATAGAAAACATGCGTCGCGAGGGATACGAGCTTGCAATCTCGCGTCCTGAGGTGATCATGCGCGAGGAGGGGGGCGAAGTGCACGAACCTTTTGAAACCCTCGCGGTGGATGTCGAGGAGGATTACCAGGGTCGTGTCATGGAGCGCCTTGGAGAACGCCGCGCCGAACTGCGTGATATTGTTCCCGACGGGCGTGGCCGAGTGCGGATCGACTACTTTGTGCCAAGCCGCGGGCTGATCGGTTTTCGCTCGGAATTTTTGACTGTCAGCTCAGGCACGGGCCTGATGTATCACGCCTTTGATCACTACGCGCCCAGAATTCAAGGCAACCTGGGTGAGCGCAACAACGGTGTACTGGTATCGATGTCTAATGGCAAGGCGCTTGCCTATGCGTTATTTAACCTTCAGGAAAGAGGGCGGTTGTTTATTGGTCACGGGACCGAGGTATACGAGGGTATGGTAATCGGCATCCACTCCCGCGACAACGACCTGGTCGTAAACCCCCTGAAAGCCAAGCAGTTAACCAATATCCGCGCTGCTGGCACTGATGAGAACATTCTGCTGACCACGCCGGTTGTCACTACTTTGGAATATGCGCTGGAGTTTATCAATGAAGATGAGTTGGTCGAGGTCACGCCCAAGTCCATCCGCATCCGCAAGAAATGGCTACGAGAGCACGAAAGAAAACGTGCCAGCCGGGCCGCCTGACTGGTTTTTGTCTTAGCGGGTTTTGCTCATATTTTCTCGGCTTAAGTAGATAGGATCACTGGCAGATGAAGGCGCCAACCGTGGGTTTTGTAAGCCTGGGCTGCGCCAAGGCAACGGTAGATTCTGAGCGCATCCTGACCCAGTTGAAGGCCGAGGGCTATGGCTTTTCAGCTAACTATGAGCATGCCGATCTCGTTGTAGTGAACACCTGTGGCTTTATTGAGTCCGCTGTTGATGAATCACTGGACGTGATTTCCCAAGCGTTGGGCGCGAACGGCCGAGTCATTGTGACTGGCTGCCTTGGGGTAAAAACCGGCCTACTGAAAAAGAAATTTCCAAATCTACTGGCGATCACCGGGCCACAGGATTGTGATGCAGTTATGGCTGCTGTCCATGCTGAGGCTCCGCCGGTGCACGAGCCTTTTTATCATCTGTTGCCGCCCGGCGGGGTTAAGTTGACGCCGCGTCATTATGCTTACCTGAAGATTGCCGAGGGCTGCAATCACAAGTGTACTTTCTGCATCATTCCAACAATGCGTGGTCGACTGGCCAGTCGAGCACCCAGCGACGTGCTGGGCGAAGCCAAAAGTCTGGTTGACGCCGGCGTCCGCGAACTGCTGGTCGTCTCACAGGACACCAGCGCATATGGGGTGGATCAACGTGGGCGCGCAGATCTGGCGACCGGGCGGGCCTTGCGCCCGCACATCACCGATCTCGCCCAGACTCTGGGTGAGCTCGGGGTTTGGATTCGCCTGCATTATGTTTATCCCTATCCTCAGGTGGACGAACTGGTGGAGTTGATGGCATCGGGCATTATTCTGCCTTACCTTGATGTACCGTTTCAGCATGCCAGCCCGAGGATTTTGCGCTTAATGAAACGCCCGGCTAGTGGAGAAGACAATCTTGCGCGGGTTCATGGCTGGCGCGAACGTTGTCCGTCGCTGGCAATCCGCAGCACCTTTATCGTCGGCTTTCCCGGGGAAACGGATATCGATTTTCAGGAGCTTTTGCACTTTTTACGCCAGGCCCAGCTCGACCGGGTCGGATGTTTTATTTATTCACCCGTTACTGGCGCCCGGGCTAATGATTTGCCGGAGCCGGTGGATTCAGGGCTGGCCCAGGCCCGGTTCGATGAGTTAATGGCGGTGCAGGCTGAGATTTCCCATACCCGGCTACGCCAGCGAGTGGGTCGTGAATGCAAGGTGTTGATCGATGAGGTCACCGAAGCGGGCGCAGTTGGTCGAAGCGCGAGC
Organism: uncultured Acidiferrobacteraceae bacterium; assembly: GCA_913031305.1. GTDB lineage: Bacteria > Pseudomonadota > Gammaproteobacteria > Arenicellales > UBA868 > UBA868. Next base: position 602 of record CAJWEF010000190.1, on the reverse strand, counting down.
GAGTCTCCAGAGGTGGATGGCGTAATCCACCTGCCTGGCATAACGGGGATACAGGCGGGTGATTTCGTTAAAGTTAAGATTACCGCATGCGATACGCATGACCTCACAGCAAGTTTGATAGAGCTTTAGCTTTTGGATGATACCGGGCCATGAGAGTCACCCATCTTGGACATGTGGTTTTTATGTCGAAAGCCTTGAGCGTTCACTGGCTTTTTACCGTAACTTGCTCGGGATGAGCGAGATTCGTGCCACGGGCTCGACTTTTTGTGCAGCGGCTTTGACCAGCGGGTGCGCCCATCACGAACTGTTGCTGATCGAGGTTGGCAGCCTCCCTGGCCCAACACCGGGCCCACGCCGGGGCTTTTACCATGCTGGTTTTTGTATCGGTCAAGATATCCAAGCCCTGCGTGATGCGCGCGACGAACTGATTGATGCCGGCGTAACCATCAAGGGTGCTTGCGACCATGGGATAACCCAGAGTCTCTATCTGCTTGATCCCGATGGTAATGAGATCGAGATATACGTCGATGATCCCAATGTGGACTGGCGCACCGACCCCACAACTATTGTGGCGCCAATCCGGCCCCTAGACCTGTAAATCG
>CAJWEF010000189.1 GCA_913031305.1 uncultured Acidiferrobacteraceae bacterium | reverse complement strand
GCCCGGTTACCATCCGTCTTAAAGATGGAACGATACATGAGAAAGTGTGTGTTGATGCTAAGGGAGACCCATCACAGAGGCTGTCCAGCGACGAAGTAACGAAAAAATATATGGACTGCATGGACTTTGCCAATACCTTCTCCCGTGAGACGGTGGAAAGGGCCGCTGATATGACTTTGTCACTGGATCGTCTTGAGGATGTTTCTGAACTGGTGGAACTTCTCACTTTTCCCGATAAGTAGTTTCTCTGTGCCTCTAAATTCCACCCTGGGTAAGTATGGCTTTCATCCGCTGTGAGAACCTGATCAATAGTCAAGGCCGATGCCACACCTCTTTGCCGGTCCTCGCGAGCTTTGCGAATCATGGCATCCAGGACCCGCTCTGCATTCATGGGAGTCGCATTGACACGCAGGCCGACGCGGCCATCGAATGCGCATTTCTTTGATCTGGTACAGGGTGATAGTCACGGGGCAAATATATGCTAGGCCAATTCGTGAAAACTCCTGGGAATTTCTTTGAATTCAGATTTGCAGCATGTGCAGATATTGTTGTACTGGAGAGTAACAAAGAGAAATGTTTTGAGCCCGGGCTATCCACTATTTTGCCAGCATGAGCCTTTCATTTGTGTCTGAGCCCCGCTTCGGGGAGAACGTATTGTGCTTTGTTCTCGACGCCCCGGTTTCCATGTGGCAGCAGATCGCCGGAAGGCGGCGAATCGTCGTTGCCAAAGAGACCTTTTCCAGCTTGATTGACCAGATCCCGGTGCAGATCCAGCCACGACTCCGAGCGTATGGGTATCGGAGAAAGGGTATCTATTGCACCGGTACACCAGCTTAAGCGGCGCACCGGACAGGCTCATGGCCGAAGACAGATTATCGATCACAGTGACCGGCAGCGGCGGCGCCGGCGTAGTAACGGTCGGTAATATTTTGTTAGGGGCGGCGGCACTGACCGGTTGGTATGCGCGCATGGTGCGCTCCAGTGGACCTCAGATCCGCGGCGGTGAGGTCGCCTCAATAGTCTGCCTATCTGCGCAACCCATACAATCAGAGTCCGCCCATTGCGATCTCTTGCTAGCACTGGACTGGAAGAACATCGACCGCTTTAGTGACGAGATGTTGCTTACTCGACACAGCATGGTGGTCAGCGACCCGGCTCAGGGGCAGGTGCCCGCCAGCATCCGCAGTAGCAGCGCGCGCTGTGTAGAGGTCCCGTTCAAGAAACTTGCTACCACCGTCTCGGGTGGGCGAACGAACATGGTGGCTCTGGGTGTTGCCGCCCAACTGGCCCGAATCCCACACAAATGCATCCAGCTCGAGCTGGAGAAGACGTTTCAGGGTGACCACCGATTTAGTGCGGGGATGGAAGGCGTCGATGCCGGGTTTGCGGCTGCACCACCGGGCAATGGTCTGGAGTTACCGGAAGCACCGACTGTGCTGGGAGCCGGGCGCTGGTCCATCACTGGTAACGAGGCGGCAGCGCTTGGAGCACTTCGCGCCGGCGTCCGGATTGCAGCGGGGTACCCCATCACGCCAGCCACCGAAATTTTGGAGTGGCTGGCTTCGGCCCTGCCGAAAATCGGCGGGACCTTCATCCAGGCAGAAGACGAGCTGGCCGCGGTGAACCAGGTAATTGGCGCGTCCTTTGGCGGTGTGCCAGCTGTTACTGCGACCTCCGGTCCAGGCTTGGCATTGATGATGGAGTCGCTCGGTCTGGCAGTGGCAGCCGAGGTGCCGGCGGTGGTCATTGATGTCATGCGTGGCGGCCCTTCCACCGGTATTCCCACCAAGTCGGAGCAATCCGACCTCAACATTGCGCTCTACGGCTTACCGGGTGATGCGCCGCACTTGGTTGTGGCACCCACCTCAGTTAACGATTGCCTTAACGTCACGCAATGGGCCGTGCATTTGTCCGAGCGCTTGCAATCGCCAGCGATCGTACTATCGAGTCAGGCTCTCGGCCAGACCAGGGCGGTAGATGATAAGCCAGACGATTGGTTGCTTCATACGACTCGGGATACCCCGGACCTCCTGGAAGATGACTATCAGCGCTACCGACTGACACCGGAGGGCGTGTCGCCGATGAGCTTGCCAGGGATGCCCGGCGGTCAGTACACAGCAGAGGGGCTTGAACACAATGAATCAGGTCTCCCGTCGGTGCGTGCTGCTGACCACTTGCAGCAACTAGGTAAGCGACAAGAAAAATTAACCCGCTTTGATTACGGGGACTACTGGGCGGAGATACTGGGTAACGGTTCGACCGCCATCATTACCTGGGGTGCGACCACTGGTGCAGCGCGGGAACTCCTGACTTGTTCCCGGGAGCTTGGCGATGACTTGCGCCTGATAGCGCTGCGGTTGCTGGCGCCGGAGCAACCCGAACGGATGGCGATTGCGCTGCGTGGTGTGCGGCGCGTACTGGTGGTCGAGCATAGCCACGGCGGCCAGTTCTATCGCTATCTCAGAGCCTGCTATGATCTACCAGGGGATACCCGGTCGTTCTGCCGGCCCGGTCCGCTACCTATTTATCCTGCCGAGATCGTTGCCCAACTGGAATCGTGGGACAGCGAATGAGCGATACGGCGAGGCAGAAATTCTCTGCACAATGCTACAAGTCGGATATCAAGCCCATCTGGTGTCCGGGTTGTGGTGACTTCGGGGTATTGGCAGCTATATCCCGCGCACTGGCCTTTCTTCAGGTACCACCCGAGGACGTTGCCGTGGTCTCGGGGATCGGTTGCTCCTCGCGCATTCCAGCTTATCTCAATGCCTACGGTTTTCACGGTGTGCATGGCCGGGCGCTGCCACTGGCTACGGGCCTCAAGCTAGCCCGGCCAGAACTAACAGTGTTGGTGGCTGGCGGTGATGGCGACGGCTTTGCTATCGGCGGCAACCATTTTCTACACGCCTGTCGACGCAATGTGGATCTCACCTACATTGTGATGGATAACCAGGTCTACGGCATGACCAAGGGGCAGGCTTCACCGACGACGGCGCCGGACTGGGGCCTAAGCGAGTTGACTCCGGAAGGGCCGGGCATGAACCCGTTCTACCCCCTGGTACTGGCGTTGGGCTCGGGCGCCAACTTCATTGCCCGGGCCACCAGTAGTAATCCCGGGAGTACGGCCGATATCCTGGTTGAGGCGATCCAACACCCGGGCTTTTCCTTCGTCCAGGTGTTGAGCCCGTGCCTGACCTTTCAGCCCGAGCAGCGCCACTGGAAGAAAATGGTGCACGCTGCACCGGTGGAGCCGACTTCGGATCCCGCGCAGGCGGCGAGACGTCTGATGACCGATGACAACTTCTTCGTCGGAGTCCTGTTTCGCGGTGAACGAGAGCCTTTCCATGACCCTGTGGCAAAGACTCTGGTCGATCTCAGCACGCTGGAAAGCACCTTCGAAGTATGTATAACCGCCGGTAACTCGGAGCAGGCCAGTGCCGGATAGAGTAGGCTCAGTAACCAAGTTACTTTTGCGCATTGGTAAGTTGACAGTGCCTTCTAGTGGCGCGGGTTGGGTAACACGGATCAGGGAGAAAGCAACATGATATTCAGTGATATCGAGATGCTCGGCCGGGTCGAGCGATTGCAGGAGATCATGAAGGTTGAGGAAATCGACGTCGTCATCGTCTCCTCCTATCACGGCAACCTCTACTACGCCGGGTTCTGGATGATACCCATGGGCCGCTTGAACTTTACTGTGGTGCCCGCTGATGGGCCGGCGACCATCATCGCACCCAGCATGGAACGCGGTCGTGTACCCTTTTATAGCTGGATAAATGATTCACGTTTCTACAGTGACGAGGGTTCTTCTCTGGCAGGACTAATGGCAATCGCCAAGGAAGTGCTGGCCGAACGTGGCTGCGCACTCGACAGGGTTGGGGTAGAGAAAGATGTCATGCCGGTCGGTGTGCACGAAGCCCTCCATACTGCTCTGCCGGGATCAGATTTTATCGATGTTTCGACCGCTCTGATGGAGCAGCGGCTGGTGAAATCGAGGGAGGAGGTGGATCTGCTGCGAGCCAATGGCCAGATCTCCGATGTTGGCACTGAAGCGATCATGGCAGCCATGGCAGAAGGCAGGACCGAGCTGGACATATCAAACGAGGCCCTGGTAGCCACCGACCAGGCACTTGTGGAACGATTCCCGGAACTCGAGAGCTTCGGCACCTTGGTCACCTGTGCCTCCGGTCCTCGGAGCGTTATCCCACATGCGGTTTCTACTGGCCGGAGGCTCGGGCGTGGTGAGATTGTTAACTTCAATATACTGTCAGTGGTGATGGGCTACTACGTCTCCCAAGAGCGCACCCTGTCTATTGGGCCATTGCCCGACCCTGCTAGAAAGCCTTTCGAGACCGTCATTGAGGCCCACGCTCGTGGCCTCGAGGCAGTTAGGCCCGGGGTGACGTGTGGCGACGTAGCAAGGCGCTGTATCGAGGTTCTTGAACGGGCTGGTTATGACCAACATCAACTTCACGGTCCTGGGCATTCGTGTGGCATTATGGGTGCATTCTGGGGGCGCGAGGAGAAGGGTGAGATCAGGCCCTACAATGACAATGTACTGGTGCCTGGCATGGTGATCACCATCGAGCCCGCGGTGTACCTTCCGGATGTGGGTGGCTTCCGGCATTGCGACGTCGTCGCTGTGACCGATGACGGGTACGAACTGCTGACTCACTACGACAGGGGCCTGATCGAGCTTCGTTAGGCAAACTCAGGTCTTGCTGTCGACCCATGACACCCATGCAAGGCGCTAGTC
>CAJWEF010000188.1 GCA_913031305.1 uncultured Acidiferrobacteraceae bacterium | reverse complement strand
GCCGGGCATCTTCCCAGACATAGTGCACCGTAACCGGGGTCTCTTCGATGCCCTGAAAAAACTCGGCCTCAAAGCCTTCGACATTACCCTTGAACGCGGAGGTGCCTTTCACACGGGCGAGGTCAAGGCGCAGGGTCTCGGTGACGAAGCGCCAGGTCGCAGTACGGTCGAGAACGCTCTCTACCCGACGCTGTGTCTGGCTCACCCCCACGAATGTGGCATAGATCGCGCTCAGTAGGATTGCGCCGACGGTGAGGCCGACGATCAGTTCCAGCAGGGTGAATCCGCCCTGCCTAGAAGTTACCGACGTCGGCGGCATCGCCGTCGCCCCCGCTCTGTCCATCCTTGCCGTAACTGTAAAGGTCGTACCAGCTTTTGTTGAGTTTGCCGGGCGACACATACTGGTAGTTGGTACCCCACGGGTCTGTAGGCAGATCACGCGCCTTGAGGTAGGGCCCACGCCAGCCCTGCGGTGACGGACTGCCCGAAGGCTTGTTCAGCAATGCGGCCAACCCCTGCTGGCTGGAGGGATAGTTACCGGTATCGAGCTGGTAGTTGTCCAGCGCCAGCGAAAAGTTCTCGATCTGCGCCCGGGCCGCAGCAATCTTGCCCTGGTCGGCCCGGCCGAAGAGCCGTGGCCCGACCACCGAGGCAAGCACACCGATGATGACAATAACCACCAGCAGTTCGATCAGCGTAAACCCGTGCTGGCGGGGTCTTTTTCGGCGGCAACGGGTTCTGTTCATAAAAGGCCTCCTGAGAGAGTTCGCAAAGCCGGGCACATCGGTCAGATCTCCGATCGCAAAGCAGCGTTAGCCAGACTGATAAGAAACTGGCGGGTCTCGCCGTCACGCTCCACCACAAGCAGCACGGTATCCATCTTGGTTTTACTGCGCATGACATCAAGCGCGACGCTGACACTATTGATTAGCCGGCCATCCAACGAAAGCAGAAGGTCACCGGCTTTGACCCCTGCGTTTTCGGCTGGCGTTCCCGGACGCACGCCGCGTATTAGAAAGTCGCGCCGAACCGCAGCGCCGGTTTTATCTGGGACCGTAACCACAGCGATCTGCACGCCCAGATCCGGCCACTTGCGGGAACGCTCCGGTTGGTAGAAAAAATCCGCGCAGCCCGAAAGGATAATGATGAGAGGCACGAGGAGTATCAGGCGTTTCATAGCGTATCCTCTGCTGACGATCCCAAGAGCGCCTGTCGTGACTCCACCGTGAACCGGCGCCCATCCGGCTTGCCGGCGACAAAGGTAGTAATACGCAACTGCTTGAGATTCACGAAATCCGGGTCGTCACTCACGTTGAGCACCCAGTTGATCCGGCCCAGGGTGCCTTCGCTGCGCTCGCGGGGTATCTGCGCCTGGATTACCTGGGTGGCCAACACCTGCTCAGCGGCCTGGCGCAGCGACTCGAGCTCCTCAATAGCGCTGGTACTGCGTGCCGCCTGGGCAGCTGCACCAACCACGGCAACCAACCCGAAACTTAAGATCACCATCACCACCATGATCTCCATCAGCGTAAACCCTTGCTGGCCAGATCTCATCACGAACCCCCGGTCACCAGCCGGCCGCGGGCTGGATCGAGCACCATCCGCCGCACTCCGGCATGGGATGAGAGTAAAAGGCCGACATGCTCGGCTGTGCCATCGGCATGAAAAATAATGCCCGCCTGTTCGCCGACATCACTGCCCTGCGCCAGGCGCAAGCGCACCGTTTCGCCCAGATCCAGCGGCGGCGTACGCACTGTGCCGGCCCCGCCGGGGTAGGTCAGGCGCACCCAGCGCCCGTCTGCTGAAGGCGATAGCGCTACATCGCGGCGCTCGATCACCGCGCGGGTACGGGCATGACGTACCAGTGCATCGAGCCGTGCCGCGCCGGAATCGAGCCGTGCCTGCTGGGCGCGCGGGCCCAGGCTCGGTGCGACCACGGCGGCAGCCGTGATGATAATCACGATCACCACCAGCAACTCCAGTAGCGTGAAGCCAGCCTGGTGCCGCCGCATCACAGGATGACCCTTTGCTGTGATCAGTTTCGTGGTCATTGATCGGCTCCATGGTCACCCTGATTTACTCAGGGTAATACTGCCACGCTTGGCTTCACACTCGCCTGAGGCCACTGTATAAGCAAACTTCAGCTCTCCAGCAGATGTCTGATGCCCTGAAAGCGACAGACGCACAGCATTAAGACCCACATCATTATCAAGTTCAGCCGTAAAGATCGCACCGGTTCCTCCGCCACCACTTATCGTAATGGTTGGTGGTGTCTCGTAACCAGAGCCCGCGCTATCCAGAACGATGGCTGTTACCTGACCTGCCGATTCATCGCTGAGGGCTGCTGTGCCGACCGCTCCTGCGCCGTCACCTGTGTCAGAGATGATGATTCCCGGCGCAATCGAATAGCCACTGCCAGGCTCAGTCACGACAAAACCGACTATGACTCCTCCTGCTGAGACTGTTGCTGTCGCTGTCGCCTGGGTGCCACCGGTGAGGTCAGGTGCGGTAATGGTCACCGTGGTGGTTGCCTGCGTATATCCGGCTCCTCCAGTCGATACTGCAATTGACGCAATGCTACCTTTACCAGAAATCACCGCGTGACCGGTTGCTGTGGTCCCACTGGCATTCTCTGGTGCAGAAAAAGTCACTGTAGGCGCCGAAGAATAACCACTACCAACTGAGACTTGCGTGATGGTCGAACTGACTCCAGCAGTTTCCACCAGAGTCGGCTGACTGTAGACGCTGATACCCACGTTTGAACCCGACCAGGAACCCTGTATGCTGCCATTATCAAAGCATTCGAACCCGCTCATCAGCAGTGAGCCGGAAATCGTCTGCGAGGGCCCACTGGCTGAGGTGATCTGCAGGCGCGCCACACCATCGAGAGGGTCGAGCTGGGTGGTGACATCCGCGGTATCAACAATGATATCGGTCAAGGTTGTATTGCGAGACCAACCGCCATGCCACCAACCCGCCAGCGGCACGGTGAGATAGCCCGGCCCGCCCGAGGTACCCGAGGTAGTGCCACCGCCGCTATTGCAACCAATGAGAAAAATGGTGCACCCCACGGCAAAAGACCAGCACAAGAATCTTCTCGTTATTCGGTCCCTCATCAAAGTTACCAGAGTGCCTACTACCTGAAATAGCTGAGCCTGAATCAATCTTATCCTAACTACCATAAATAGCCAAAAACGGCCTTGCGTCAAATCGGCGAAGGCGCGCCTGGCAGCTAGCCTAGAGCATAAAAGGAGGTGTATCCCCGATAGAGCCAATCGATGCGTCTCTCTATTGGGCTGCAGTGGCTACACGGGGGGCTTATGGGGCTGGTCAGCCGCAAGGAAGGGGTACAACGGTACTACTATATTTACATCATCAGGCAACTGGGCATTCCCTGACTCTCCTGCCAACCAGTCGATGACCGGGTGGCTTTTTTGATATCACCGGTGACAGCTATTCCGTGCAGGCCGTCTTGCTGGGTTGCCAGCACTGAACAACCTCGGGTACTTTTTGCTAGAAGAGGCTATGCCGACCCAAGCTGGCTGAGAGCAAACTGCCGGGCACAAAGGACGGGTCAACTCACCAAGCGATCCAGGATTTCAGCCGCTTTGGTTGGACCATCCTCGGAGCGCATATGAGCGGATGTGGCATGAAGGCGCTCGTGCAACTTTTTATTGGTCAACATGCTATCGATGCAGGCGCGCAGCTCATCGGGCGTCCAGTCGTTACGGTGCAGATGAAAACCATGTCCCGTCTCGGTAACCCGCTTGGCGTTGTCGTGACCATCCCACACGTAAGGCATGATGAGCGCAGGTTTACCAAAATACAGGCACTCGTTAAACGAGTTGTTGCCACCATGATGGATCACGGCATCTGCCTGGGAGATAACCGAAGGCTGGGGATACCACGAGGCAATCTGGATGTTATCCGGCACAGCATCGTACTCGCTCTCGTAATCACCCACATTAAATAGTGCGCGTACGGGTATTGCCGCAATCACCTCCATCAAACGCTTGAGCAACACCGTATCGCCTGAGCCCAGGCTGCCAAAACTGACGTACAGAAGCGGTGCGTCGTTATTGGCCTTAAAGGTGGGAACCTCAAACGCGCTTTCATCGCGAACGCAACCCTCAAGGTACTGAAAACGCGTGGGGTCAAGCGCCGTAGCGCGCTTGAACTTGACCGACTCCGGGTAGAGCAGCAAATTCATGTGCGGTGAGGCCTCAAAGAACTCGCCAATGGGGTAGGGCTCCTCATCACATTGCGCCAAAAAAACATTGAACTTGTCATGCGTCGGTTTCACCACCTCATTGAAGTGATCCTGATAAGCGGCAAAACAAGCCGTATCGTTCTCGCCACAGCCTGAAAGATGTGGTGGAATATTTGGATCGTTAATCTCGTTCTCTGAGCAGGAAATGATCCGCACCCAGGGCTTTTGATTCTCCCGCGCATAACGCTTGATCGCGGGGAACAGGATGACGTTATCCACGCAAACCATGTCCGGCTGTATTTTGCCGAGCACACCGGGCAATTCCTTTTCGGCCCAGATGGCCGTCTCGACAATCGCCTCCCAGCACTCCTTTACATAGTTGTCGATCTGCTGGTACGGGGAAAGATCAAAGTTTGGAATATGGCCGTTGATAAAATCCGTCCAGTACCTGGCCATCTCCTGCGGCGGCATCGGCTCGGACATATTGACGGTGTACTCATCAAACCCATAACCGGAATACACCCCCTGCATCCCCGGGTCGGTCAGAAACACTGCTTT
>CAJWEF010000187.1 GCA_913031305.1 uncultured Acidiferrobacteraceae bacterium | reverse complement strand
CGATTGGGTCTATTTCCTTGCCGCGACCACCGCCTTTGCAAACTCGGCGAAGCCAAATCCTCCCGGCTGCCCCGTTACCCAGCGCGGCGCTATCTCCAGAGTATCCAGAAAACGGCGAACGTTGGCTACGCCGATGGCATCTGGAAAATAATCGAACATCGGCGCATCGTTGGGGGAATCACCCACAAAGGTGGCGATCGTACGGTCTGCTTCGAGGTCTATAGAGAATACCCTCTTAATCATGCGTTTTGTCATGCCCAGTTTGTCAAAATCTCCGAACCATCCGTTGACGTGTATGGAGCTGATCTTTGCGGTTGCCCCGGCCTGCTGGAAAATCTCGACAATCCGGTCAATTTGATCGCCAGGTAACGCTGGAACATCCTCGCAATGATCGATGGCGAGATCTGATTCCCGGTATGCCTGGTCTGTGGCTACAGCAGCACCTGGCACTTCTGCAAGGATGCGGGATTCGATAGCCTCCAACTGCTTACGATCCGCTTTCCGCTGTGCTGTTGTTCGCCAATACTGCCTTTCCATTTTTCTTGATGTCCGATCGTAATGAAAGAAAAATGCACCGTTTTCTCCAACCACCCCGTTAACCGGCCACATTCGGGCAATATGGTCACACCATCCTGCGGGCCTGCCAGTAATTAGCGCCACCCCCAGGCCCTCTTGCTGCAGGATCTCAAGAGCACCGTAGGCACACCCTGGAAGCAGGCCCTTCCAACTAAGGGTATCGTCAAGATCCAGAAGTATTATCTCCAGTTTGGCCAGGATTCTGGCCGGGCATTGGCTAAGCGGCTGCATGGGCTCTCCGGGTCTTGGGCGCAACGTCTGCTGACACCGGGCTATTTTGCTCCAAATTCAATTGGGTTTGTGTTGGGCCTAGCATGTCTGTCAGACCGCAATAAAGGGACAACTATTTCAAGGGCGGTGGAAATTGGATACCATCGCCGTGGAATCGATGGCTATGGGGGAGAGCTCGGTGAAAATTACGCTGCTGGGTACGGGAACGCCGACCCCGTCGCTGTGGCTACAGTAGCGCCTGGCACTTCTGCAAGGATGCGGGCTAGGTTATACGTTGGCGGACGATTGCCGAAACGAACTCGCTAACTACTACCACGCAGAACACCGCGATCAACATCAGCGAGACTTCCTGCCAGGAAAAAAGGTTGATTGAGGCGTACAGCTGGATGCCGATACCACCGGCACCGACAAAGCCAAGCACGGTGGATTCCCGGATGTTGATGTCCCAGCGGTAAACGGTGGTGCCGTAGATCACCGGCAATACCTGAGGCAGGATACCGAACCACAACACCTGCAGGCGCGAGGCACCGGTGGCTTCGATAGCCTCGACCGGGCCCTGGTCAATTTCCTCTATGGCCTCGGCAGTGAGCTTGCCCATGAATCCGATAGAGCGAAAGGCGATGGCCCAGATGCCGGCCATCGGACCGGGGCCGAAGATGGCGACGAACAGTAATCCCCAAACCACCGTGTTCACCGAGCGCGAGGTAACCAGAATCAGGCGGCCTATGAACCAGGTGACAGAATTGAAAGTGGTGTTACGCGCCGCCAGGAAGGCAACTGGAAAGGCAAGCACGATGGTCACTGCCGTACCCAGGGTGGCAATGTGGATGGTCTCGATCAGGGGGTCGTAAAGTTGCCCAAGAAAATCCATGTCGGGCGGCCACATACGGACCGCCAGGTCTGCTGCCTGAATATGGGCGTCGAGGAAATAGAACCAGGGTATGTCGAGATTTCTGACCGACCACACGGCGACAAAAATAACGCCCATGTACCAGCTATAGCGAACCAGCGTCTGGCGCGGTGTAAAGCGCTGCCATAACTCCGGGTATTTACGGGCGTGTTCGGCCATGCTCATCTCAGCCGGCCCCTCACCCAGGTGGAGAAAAACTCGCCGACAAAGACGATGGTGACAATGGCAATCAATATGGCCAGGGAGAAATCATAGTCGTAGCGGCTGAAGCTCGCAGCCAGGACCTGACCAATGCCGCCGGCGCCAACGATGCCTACCACTGTCGAATGGCGGATGTTGGCGTCAAGGCGGTAGATTGAAACGCCGAGGTAACGTGGCAAGGCCTGCGGCGAGATGCAGTAAATCAGCAGCTTGGGGAAGCTGGCGCCGGTGGCGCGCACGGCTTCGAGTTGGCCCGGCGGCAAGTTTTCGATGTCCTCGGCCAGCATTTTCGAGATGAAGCTGGCCGACGCCACGATCAAAGTCAACACGCCGGCCAGCGGGCCGAAGCCAAAGATTTTGACGAAAAAAATGGCGATGATTACCTCATGGAAAGTCCTGGACAACACGATGATCGTGCGCGCCACCAGATAGACCGGCTTAGGAACCAGGTTAACGGCCGCGCACAACCCCAGCGGCACTGCCACGATCATGCCGAAAAAGCTCGCCGCCAGTGCCATCTGAACGCTTTCCACCAACCCTTTGACCAGCAGCTCCCAACGACCGAAATCGGGCGGCACCATGCGCGAAAACATATTCCCCGCCCGCGTCATGCCGCTGTCAACGCGGTGCCAGTCGATATCGAGGGTGCCCAAGGACCAGAAGAAATAAACAACAACCAGGGCGAGAAAGCCGTATCGCAAATACGGATTTTCAATAAGTTTGATGGTATGCCACTGGCGTGGCGTGGCGCCTTGAATTTTGGTTTGGGCCGTCACCCCGCCGAGGCCTCCGGGATGGAGCCCTGGTCTTTCTCGGGCCTGCCCTTCTGTTTCCCCTCATCGCTGCCTTCGGTCATGCCGTTATCGTTGTCATCGTCCGTGCGGATGGTGGTGCTCCAATCCTCCTCACCATAGATTCGGGTCAGCACATCAGCCGTAAGCTGGTCGGAGCTGCCGTCAAAAACGATTTCGCCGGCGGCCAGACCGATGATGCGATCTGAGAAGGTCTGGGCCAGGGCAACATCGTGGATGTTGACCAGTGCCGGAGTGCCGGCCTCATGAGCCAGTTCGACCAGCAACCGCATGATCTGGCGTGATGTTTTGGGATCGAGGCTGGCCGTCGGTTCGTCGACCAACAGCAGATCGGGAGCCTGCATCAGCGCCCTGGCGATGCCGACCCGCTGGCGCTCGCCACCGGAGAGGGCATCGGCGCGGGTGTTGTGGTAGCCCTCGAGCCCAACCCTGTCGAGCAGCCGAAAGGCGGCGGCCACGTCATCGGACGGGAACTTGCGCCGATAAGCTCGCCAGAATCCGACGAATCCGAGCCGTCCAGACAGCACGTTCTCCATCACTGTCAGGCGCTCGACCAGATTGTATTCCTGGAAGATCATGCCCATGCGCCGACGCGCCTTGCGCAGCCCGCGCCGGTTCAGGCTGATGACATCGGTATCTCCGAGCAGGACTTTCCCCGATGTCGGCTCCACCAGGCGATTAACACAGCGGATCAAGGTGCTCTTGCCGGCGCCGGAGGGGCCGATGATGGCGATGACCTTGGGTTCGTCAACTAAGAAGCTGACGTCGCTCAGCGCTTTCGCGCCTGTGGGGTAGACCTTGGTAAGGTTCTCGACAGTAAGCATAAACGGCCTTTCACAAAGGACCGCCACCCTGATTGGGTCAAGGTGGCGGTTTTCAGCGTAGCTCAGGCTCTTCTTGTGTCTATTACTTCTTCTTCTTTTTCTTTTTCTTTACTTTCAGACCCTTCAGGGACTCCTGGCTGTAGACGGTCCCGTTGGTTTTCTGAATAGTGCGGATGTCCGACCAGTGATCCTTGAAACTGATGGAAATGAAGCGGTCCGACTTCTTGCCGAACTCCTCGTGCAGCGCCGTGCCCGCCCAATCGAAGGACAGGAAAGCATAGGTGACCTGACGCTGCAAATCGGGGTGCAAGTTGTTCACATAACCATACGACGTGGTCGGGAACAACTTGGATTCCCAGATAATGCGTAGGTCGTCCTTGTTGACTACACCCTTATCGTGCATACGATCCAGGACACTGGAAGCAACCGGGGCAGCCTCGTAGTCCTTGTTAGCGACACCCATGATTGAGTTGTCGTGCTTGCCTGAATACTTGACCTCGTAATCCTTGTCGGGTTCGACGCCCAGTGACTTGAACAGAGCCCTTGGCGCCTGGTTGCCAGAGTTGGACGACGGCGTGACGTGGGCGACATTGCGGCCCTTCAAGTCGGAAACCTTCGTAATGTCGGTGTCCTTGTGGGTAATCAGCTGCAGCTTGTAACCAAACCTGCCGTCGTGCTTGCCCATGATGGCGATGGGGACGTAACCGGCCAGATTGACGCCGAACACCGTCGGCCCGGTAGAGATGCCTGCCACGTGCAGGCGGCCCGAACGCATGGCCTCGACCTGGGCGGCATAGGATTCAGCGCCATACCACTTGACCTTTTTACCGGTGGCCTGGGAAAGATATTCCATGAACTCGGTGAATACATTCTCGTAAACGGAAGGATCCTCGACCGGGGTATACGAGAAGATCAGGGTGTCCGGATTCAACCACTTTCCTGAATCAGCCGGGGTGTCGGCAACCAGATCGCCGTCATTGTCGCAGTACCCGACGTCCAGATCGCCCCGATTACTACATTCTTCGGCCGCCGCGGGAGCGGTGGCGAAAAGGGCAAAGGGCAACACAAGAATACCGGCGGCAACTAGACCCCACCGGCGCAATAGATGCATTTTCATGATTCTCTCTCCCAAAACGGTGATTGCAGGGGAGCTTGGCCATTCCACGCTCCCGTTTTTTGTTGTTCGCTGATAGCGCTCTAGAAAATTTCCCTTCATGAGCGCGCGAAACTCACG
>CAJWEF010000186.1 GCA_913031305.1 uncultured Acidiferrobacteraceae bacterium | reverse complement strand
GGCCGAGCAGCAACGGTTCGAAATGACCCGAGAGCAGCAGCCAGGCAGCAGCCAGTAGAACAGAGAGAATCAGCAGGCGTATCAAACCGACTGCGATGGATCGGGGCGAGCCCGATCGTGCCGTTTGGGCGCAGCGGAATCCGCGGATTTTTTTGTGCCGGGCCGGGTAGCACTAGAAAATCCCCGCCCGCCAGTATTACCTGCCGTGGTCCAGAAGGTGGCCTGTGCCTTGCTCATAACGCAGTCAGGCCCGCGGCCCGACGGTTGGCTCGGTCTTCGCGCTGGCGTTGAGTGGCCAGCGCGTCCAGGGTTTTCTCCACGTAGTCTACGTGCGCATCGGAAGCGGCGCGGGCACCGTCAGCGTTACCCTCTAGGATCGCGGCCATCAGGTGATGGTGCTGGTCGCGCAGATGCTTGAAATTGTCCGGCCGCTGGTACAGGTTCTCGAGGTTGTAATGGACGCTTTTTTGTAACAATGAGTGCAGGCTGCGCATCACGTGCACCAATACCACGTTATGGGAGGCCTCACCGATGACGAGATGAAAATCGGTGTCGGCAGCTGCTTCAACCAACGTATCATCCTGGCCGTGGGAGACAATCATGCGTTTGTAGGCAGCCTTCAGTACGAGCATGTCCGTTTCGGTGCGCCGCTTTGCGGCATAGTAAGCGGCCATCGAATCAATCCCGTGACGCAACTCGAGGACATCTTCGTAGACGTCCGGTGAGGCGCTGATCAATTCAAGCAGAGGATCCTCGAGCGAGGGGTTCAGGCTCTCGGTCACTTCGGTGGCGCCGCCGCGACGACTGGTAAGCAACCCGCGCGCCGCCAGAATTTGCAGGCCCTCGCGCAGCGAGGGCCTTGAGACTCCGAGTTTGGCCGCGAACTTGCGCTCGGCCGGCAAGCGGTCGCCCGGCTTGAGGGCGCCCTCGAGGATCAGAGACTCAATCTGTCGGACTACGGACTCCGCGACACGTTCTTGGGTCATGGATTACTGGTAATCTGGTAAGACCAATATGCACAGTAATCTACCATGAAATCCCTCAATGGGAAAATGGGAAAAAGCGTGATAAAACGAGCCATTTAAGAGGGCCTGATGGCGCGGCCAACACTTTGGATAGATTCGCTAGAGGTAGAAAATTACCGCTATTTCACGGTAGTGGTTGATTAGCCTGACCACTAAATGGTCAACTGCCCCATTCCAACCGGAGTTTTGCGTGCACCCAGAACAGCATTAACTGTTAATGGGCTACGATACCGTCGGTTGGAACGACGCGTCCTGTGGCCAGGCCTTGCACAGTCCGGGCCCGGTCACAATCACACTCCCAAGGAGACAACTAGAGAGGAAATGAACATGTTCAAACGTATTGCTCTGGCTGTTGCGGTTGCCGGTGCTCTGGCTACGGCCACGACGTCGACTGCCATAGCGGCTGAAGGAAAAATTCTGCTGAAAGTGCCGATCGCTTTTGCGACCAAGTTGCCGGGTCTCGGTGAGACCATCAAATGGCTCGGTGATCGCATTGGCACGCTCAGCAATGGCAGCGTGAAAATGAAGGTGTACGAGCCGAAGAAGCTGGTGGCGCCGTTCGAGATCCTAGATGCCGTGTCCAGCCAAAAGGTAAGCGCGGGTTACACGACCGCCGGCTACTGGTTTGGCAAGATGAAAGCGGCAGCGCTGTTCTCGGCCGTGCCGTTCGGCCCCGAAGCACCGGAATACCTGGCCTGGCTGTGGTATGGCAATGGCGCCAAACTCTACCAGGAGATGTATGACGAGAACGGCTACAACGTGAAGGTTCACGTCTGCGGCATCATCGCACCGGAAACCTCGGGCTGGTTCAAAGAGCCGATCACCAGTGCCGATCAGTTGAAGGGCATGAAAATGCGCTTCTTCGGCCTGGGCGGGCAGGTGATGCAGAGCCTGGGCGTAACCACCAGCCTGTTGCCCGGTGGTGAGATCTTCCCGGCGCTGGAAAAGGGCGCCATCGACGCTTCCGAGTTCTCGATGCCGGCGATCGACAAGTTGCTGGGCTTCTACAAACTGGTGAAGTACAACTACTACCCCGGTTGGCATCAGCAGGCCACCGTATTTGAACTGCTGATCAACAAGGACATCTGGAACCGCATGTCCGAGCACCAGCAGATGGTAGTCGATATGGGCTGCCGGGCCGCCACTGTTCACTCATTGGCTTTCACCGAGGCGATCCAGTTCGATCAGATGAAAGAAAATGTCGAGCAAAACGGCGTCAAGCAGATGTACTGGTCGGATGAGATGCTGGACGTTTACCGTAACGCGTGGATGAAGATCGTGGAAGAGAATCGCGCCAGCGATCCGGGCTTCAAGAAAGTCTGGGATGATCTGGCCGCTTTCCGGGCCGGTTACGACCTGTGGGAGTCCCACGCCTTCTTGCCGCGGGCAGCGCGCTGATTTGATTTAGCTGTAATTAATAACTATTTGACCAAAACCTGCGGGGTGTAGCACCAAAAAGGTGTTGCACCCCGTTTTTCTTATTTTCCGTGTACACTGACCTACCAGACTGGCCCCGCAAGCACGGCAGAGCGTCGCCAAGCAGCAATCGGAAACCGAACAGGAGGTGAGCAATGCGGGATTCGGCCGCGGCTATTCACAATCCGCTGATAGATAGTATCGATCATTTTGTGCTGGCTGTGGGTCGGGTAATCGCCTGGGCCAATGTGCTTCTGATCGGCGTCATCATCCTGAACGTGATCCTGCGCTATGGCGGCCGCTGGCTGCAGCAGGACCTGGGGATCGAGATGGCCTGGCTGTTTCAGGACCTCGGTGGGCCCAAGCTGGAAGAGTTGCAGTGGCACCTTTATGCACTGACCGTGATGATGGGGTTGTCCTATGCTCAGTCGACCGATTCGCATATCCGGGTGGACATCATCGCGGAGAAATTAAGCGAACGCACGGTGCGCAAGTGGGAAGTGTTCGGTATCGTTGTTTTCCTGTTGCCGTTTATCTATATGGTTTTCAGCCACAGCCTGGATTTCTTGGCTGATTCCTGGCGCATCAACGAGCACTCCGACGCACCGGCGGGGCTGCCCTGGCGTTGGGCGGTCAAGTCGGTGATACCGGTCAGTTTCGCTATGCTGGGGCTAGCCGTCCTGGCACGGCTGGCACGCGACCTGATGTTCCTGGTCAAAACCAAGGCTGACAACACCAGCAAGGAGCACAACTGAGGTGGAAATCAACGACTTCCTGGTGGTCGCGATGTTCCTGAGTTTCGCCCTGATGCTGTTCACCGGTTTTCCGGTGGCCTGGGTGCTGGCCGGCGTCGGCATGCTGTTTGCTGGCGTGGGCTACTTGAGCGACATATACCTGGACACCATGACGGGGCTGGACTTTCTCACCCTGGGCCTGGTAGTCAACCGGATTTTCAAGATCATGGACAACTGGGTCCTGGTCGCGTTGCCGATGTTCATTTTCATGGGCTTGATGCTGGACAAATCCGGCATCGCCGAGCGGATGATGCACGCCATGCAGGACCTGTTTGGTCAGGTGCGCGGCGGGCTGGCTGTTACCGTGACCGTAATCGGTATCATCCTCGCAGCTTCGACCGGCATCATCGGGGCCTCGGTGGTGCTGCTGGGGCTGTTGTCAATGCCGGCCATGACCAACCAGGGCTACAGCAAATCGCTCGCCGCGGGGACCGTCTGCGGCGCGGGTACGCTCGGCATCCTGATCCCGCCCAGCATCATGCTGGTGATCATGGCCGACCAGCTGGCGCTGTCCGTGGGCGATCTTTTCATGGGTGCGGTTTTCCCCGGGGTGATCCTGGGCGGGCTCTACATCACCTATATTTTGGTGCTGGCCTACCTGCACCCTGAGACTGCGCCGTTGTCGCCTGACCGGCGCCATTTCAGTTTGCCCATGCTGGTCGAGGCGGTGAAATCGATATTGCCCCCAGCGCTGCTGATCGTTGCCGTGCTGGGCTCGATCTTTGCCGGCATCACCACGCCGACCGAGGCAAGTGGGGTAGGTGCGCTGGGTGCGACCCTGCTGGCGGCCTACAACGGCAGACTCAACTGGAAAGTGATGAAAGAGGTCACCTACGCTGCCTACAAGACCACTGCTTACATTTTCGCGATTTTTCTGGGCGCGACCTGTTTCGCTCTGGTGCTGCGGGAACTCGGCGGTGACGAACTGGTCGAGCGGGCCATCACAAGTTTGCCCTTTGGACCCTATGGCATCCTGATCTTCATCCTCCTCATCGTCTTCCTGCTGGGGTTCCTGCTTGACTGGATCGAGATCACGCTGATCATTCTACCGTTGCTCTCGCCCATCGTGGCGGGGCTGGGCTTCGAGATCGAAGGGTATGGTGAGGTCGGCGAGCCGGCGCTGGTCTGGTTCGTGATGCTGGTGGCGGTGACGTTACAGACCTCGTTTTTAACGCCGCCGGTGGGGTTTGCGCTTTTTTATCTCAAGGGCGTGGTGCCGCCGGGTATTACCTTGGCGCATATCTACAAGGGCGTCGCACCCTTTATCATCCTGCAGTTGATCGGCCTGACTGCCGTAATCCTGTTCCCGAAACTCGTGACCTGGTTGCCGGCTGCAGCTTACTGAAAAGATTTGGCTAGACCAGCTTCAAGGCTGGGCCCTGCGCCGGTGTTCGCGTTCGCCGATGTCGTTTGCTGACCAAAAGCAAGCGCCAGAAAAGTGCCCAAATCCGCCGGTCGCTGGTGGCGGTCCAGTGCCAGTGATGACTCCACGGTCTTCAGCAGGGTGTAGGGATACTGGCCGGTATAGTTGACGGTCAGTTGCCCTAATGATGTACCTTCCTTGCGCTTTAAGGCCGGCGGCGGCGGTGCGCCGGTTATGCAGTTGTACA
>CAJWEF010000185.1 GCA_913031305.1 uncultured Acidiferrobacteraceae bacterium | reverse complement strand
ACCTGGTCTGGCCTGGTGCGCCGGTAGCACGGCGGGTGCGACACAGTAGCGCCGCGTTGGGCCAGAGTCTGGGCAAGAGTCTCCCGCCCTGCCAGGCCCCGGATAATCAGTACGCTCAAACCCCTGATGTTCTGCAAGGCCGGCAATGCCAGCAATGCCTCGCTGTCATAGCGCCCTTGTGGCACGCCATCGACGCCAGCACCTCTTGAGGCAAGTTGCCTGGCAGTACCCGGGCCAATAGCAAATACCAACGTGTGTACAGATAAGACCAAACTGCGGCGCTGCAGCAGATCGAAGCCAAAACTGACGGCGTTAGGGCTCACAAAGATAGTCATATCGGCCTGGCTCAGTTTTTTAAGACCCTCGATTACCGCCGTATCGTTGTCAGGCAGCGGTTCGATCTTGGTCACAGGGAAACGAACCGCCTCTCCTCCCGCGACCTCGATGAGATCGCATAATTCGCGCGACTGGTGTGGAGCCCGGGTGACTACAACTGACACCCCATCGAGATCAGGCATTGGCAAATTCTTGCAGCAACGCTTTTGCGCCCTGGCCGAGAAGATCATCCGCCAGTGTATGACCGACGGCTTCGGCCTCGCTAACCAGACCTTTTGCACTTGCGAACAGAATGTTTGATCCATCCGGGCGACCCACCAGGCCACGCAGGCGCAATTGCTCGCCCTCAATCTCGGCAAAAGCGCCGATTGGCAGGTGGCAGCCGCCGCCAAGATGCACATTGGCTGCACGCTCAGCGGTGATTCGTGCATGGGTGGGCACATGGTCCAGCGGCGCCAGCAAAGACGTCGTTTTGGCATCATCGGCACGACACTGAACCCCGACAGCACCCTGACCCACAGCCGGCAACATGATGCCAGTGGGAATCCTCTGGCGGATTCGCCCTGCCATCTGCAGGCGCAGCAGTCCGGCGGCTGCGAGAATAATGGCATCAAAATCTCCGTCGTCCAAGCGCTGCAGCCGCCGGTTTACATTGCCTCGAAGGTTTTCAACTTTGAGCTGTGGAAAACGGTAACGCAAAAGCGATTGGCGACGCAGGCTGCAGGTACCGACCACAGCGCCGTCAGGTAATTCACGCAAATCACCAAAACGCGTCGATACCAGAGCGTCATGTGGATCTTCGCGCTCACAGATTACTGGGATATGCAGACCGTCGGGTTCAGTCACCGTCACGTCCTTCATCGAGTGCACCGCGAGATCTATCCGGCCGTCCAAAAGCGCCTGTTCCAACTCTTTGAGAAACAACCCCTTGCCGCCCTTTTCCGCCAGCGGCACATCCAGCGTGCGATCACCCTCAGTCGTGATCCCAACCAGTTCAATATGCAAACCACTATGGGCTCGTAAAAGTGCATCGCGCACAAAAACTGCCTGCCACATGGCAAGATCGCTTCGCCGGGTACCTATCCTTAGCGTCGTCATCTGGTGTTCATTAATACGGCATTGCGACATAAACTGACGTGGTCAGGCAATCCTAGCGCTCGCGCTGGGATACGTCCATTGAGGTAAGTCAGTCCTGAGCCAAACAGACCCCAAAAAAGGTACTTTCAGACTACCGGCGAGGCAAGCGTTCCTGAGCGAATAAACGAAGCTATCCAGTCAAACACCCGGGCACCGTCAACCTCGATCGACAGTGAGTCAATCCCCTGCGCAATACGCTCGGCAGGAATAATGCTTCGACGCATCTCCATTAATGCACGTGAATACGCGGTGGTGAATTCCGGATGACCCTGGATTCCCAGCATATTGCCCGAGACAGTAATAATGCTGTTGGGACAGAAATCGTTGCCTGCAATCAACTCCGCACCCTCGGGCAGCGCAGTCACCTGCTCGCGGTGGCTGACCACCAGATTAACAGTTGGGGCCACCCCATCCATCCACGGCATCCGTTGGAACACAGCGCTCTGGGCAACCCCGACGCCCCAACCCTTGGTGGATATTTCGACCTTACCGCCTAGAGCGCACGCCATCATCTGCATGCCATAGCAGATACCAACAAAAGGAATATCGGTTTTTGCGACCCGTGCAACAAAATCACATAAAGCGTGAGTCCAGTCACTTTCATCATTAACGCTGTCACGCGAGCCCGTAGTGATCCAGGCATCGCAGTCGTCAGGTTCGGGTATCTCGCCATCGAACACCCGCCAGGTTCGACACGCCAGTGCCGCATCCGAATCCGTGAGCATTTGCGCGATCATGTCGTTGTAATCGACAAATGCATCGCGCAGATTCTCTGGCACCTCGCCACATTGCAAAATGCCGACGGTCAGTTTTTTATTATCTCCACTATTCATGCACCTGCTTCCAGGTTGCCATTTAGAGCACACAAGAAAAGCGCCTGGTATTCACTGGCGCTAAATGGCAGCGGGTTGGTTCCACTCGAAGGATCCGCCTTGGCCATCTCGCCAATACGCGCAGCTTCGCTGTCATCAATGCCTAATGCCGCGAGGTCAGGTGCAATCTGCAGAGTCTCGCGCAACTGGAGTATCCAATCCAAAAAAGTGTCAAAGCCGGGGTTGGCTATGCCTATGGCGCGAGCAAGGCGGGTAATGCGTTCCTCAATCACCAAGCGATTTGCCTGCAGAACATAGGGCATCAGTACCGCGTTGAGCGTACCGTGGTGTGCGTTATACAAAGCGCCCAACGGGTGAGCCAGCGCATGCATGGCACCGAGGCCACGCTGAAAAGCGGTCGCCCCCATGGTAGATGCCACCAGCATCTGTGTACGTGCCTCAAGATCGGATCCATCAGCTACAGCCTGGGGCAAAAACTCGCGCACCAGACGTATACCTTCTATGGCGATACCTTCAGCCATCGGATGATACACCGGGGAACACCAGGCCTCCAGACTGTGAGACAACGCATCCATGCCGGTGGCGCCGGTCAACGCTGCGGGCAATCCCACGGTGACCAGCGGGTCGAGGATAACGATCTTGGGCACCATCAGGGGGTGAAAAATTATTTTTTTAACCTCTCGCGCTTCATCCAGAATGACCGATGCCCGGCCCACCTCGGAACCAGTGCCGGCAGTGGTCGGCACGGCAACAATGGGTGCGATAAGAGATGCATCTGCCCGGGTCCAGTTATCACCGACATCCTCCAGATCCCACAGCGAAACACTCTGTCGCGCCATCAGCGCAATCGCCTTGCCTGCATCTAAGGCGCTGCCGCCACCCAGGGCGATCACCCCATCATGGCTACCCTGATTGAAAGCGCTCACCCCTGCATCGACATTAGTGCCTGTTGGATTGGGCTGTATTTCGCTAAATACTTGGCACACAAGGCCCGCCTCCACGCAGGCGTCACGCGCCTGATCCACCATGGGCAAAGCCGCAAGGCCCGGATCAGTTACCAGTAATGGCGAGCGCATATCAAGATCCCGACAGCACTCACCCAGTTCTGACAGGCGCTCGGCTCCTACACGGATAGCGGTCGGATAATTCCAGTTAGCGTTCAATGAATCTTCCTCTTTTCGATTGACAGTCGGATTAAATTTTGGTTTTCAAATGAAAGGACTTGGGGCGGGTTAACTGCTCAAACCCTACGCTCGAGAGCGTGCAGCCTCGGCCCGAATGTTTCACGCCCGTCCAGGCCAGCGCCGGGTCCAGATAATCGCAGCGGTTCATAAACCAGGTACCCGTCTCTACCCGCGCGCCAATCTCAAGGGCTGCATTTTCATCCTGGGTAAATACCGCAGCCGTCAGGCCGTAGGCGCTGTCGTTCATAAGCGCTATGGCCTCATCATCTCCTGTGACAGCCTGAATGCCGACCACCGGTCCAAAAGACTCCTCCGTCATCACCTGCATGCTGTGGTCTACCTGCGTCAATAGCTGCGGCGCAAGATATGGTGTACCGGGTGCGTCTTTGATGAACGATGCCGGGTCAATATGCACTTTGGCTCCAGACGCAACCGCCTGCGCCACCTGAGTGCGAACAAAATCGGCAGCCGATGATTTGACCAGTGGGCCCAAAGTGGTTTGCGGATCATCTGGGGACCCCAGCACATAAGCTGATACCGCCTTAACAGCGCCGGCGACAAACTCATCAAACACCGATTCATCCACGTAAACCCGCTCAATACCGCAGCACGATTGCCCGGAATTAAAAAATGCACCATCAACAACCGTTTCAATCGCATGCGGCAGATCGGCATCGGCACGAACGTAGGCAGGGTCTTTACCGCCCAGCTCCAGACCAACGCCCTTGAAGAGGCCGGTTGTACAGCGCTCAACCATCTCACCCCCCGGCACCGAGCCGGTGAACGCGACAAAGCCGATCTCTGGCGCGCCAATCAGTTTTTCGGTGCTGGCATGATCAAGGTGCAGAAACTGAAAAACCCCCTCCGGTATTCCCGCCTCGGTAAATACCTGGACAAAACGCTCGGCACAAAGCGGGGTCTGCGCCGAATGTTTGAGAATCACCGTATTGCCACTCAGCAGGGCCGGCACCACCACATTGACTGCAGTCAGGTAAGGGTAATTCCACGGCGCAATAACCAGAACCTGGCCCACCGGATCACGGCAAATAAACCGGTTAAACCCGTCTTTGGGCTCTGGTCGGATCGGGCGCAGTGCCTCGGGCGCGATGGCAGCCATGTGCCGCGCCCGCTCCTCAAACCCCGCGATCTCGCCTGACGCAAAGCGGATCGGCCTGCCCATCTGCCAGGTCAGCTCGAGGGAGAGCTCAGCCTCCATAGAGATAAAAATATCAACCGCCCGGTTGACCAGTTCTGAGCGCTGCTCTATTGACCAGCCTCGCCAGAGGGAGGTTGCCTGGCTCGCCTTTTCCAGCGCGTTGGCAATCCGGGTGACATCAGCGTAAGGGCGCTCCACGTAAATCTGGCT
>CAJWEF010000184.1 GCA_913031305.1 uncultured Acidiferrobacteraceae bacterium | reverse complement strand
AGCAACACCATGGCAGCGAAAGCGTCTGGCCGTACTACTACGCTGGGACCATGGGCCTGGTGATGCGCGACGGTATTAACCGCCTGCGCCATGCCAAACGCTATTCCGGGATGTATTCGACTATCTGTGTGACGCTGGCATGGAATGGCTTTAAGGCGGGCATGGGTCGGTTGGCCGGGGTAGACCCAAGGGAAATGGCTCAATCTGATCTGATCATTATCTGGGGCACCAATGCCGCCAGCACCCAGATCAACGTAATGACCCATGCGCTCAAAGCCCGCCGCGAAAGAGGCGCGAAAATCGTCGTCATCGATACCTACCGCAATGCTACAGCGAAACAAGCTGATGTTTTCTTTTGCGTACGCCCGGGGACCGATGGCGCACTGGCCTGCGCCCTGATGCATGTGCTGTTTCGTGACGGTAAGGCCGACCGGGATTATCTTCAGGAATTCACGGACTGCCCTAAGACGCTTGAGACGCATCTTGCGTCCCGCGACCCGGCCTGGGCAGAGCAGATCAGCGGCGTTCCGGCCAGCCAGATTGAAACGCTGGCATCAATGATCGGCAGTACGCCGAAGACCTTCTTCCGCCTGGGTTATGGCTTTGCCCGTCAGCGAAATGGCGCGGCCAATATGCATGCAGCGCTTTCGATTGCGGCCGTTGCCGGCTCCTGGCGCTACGAGGGCGGCGGCGCCTTTCATAACAATAATGACATTTACCACTGGGACAAAACTGTCATCGAGGGGCTCGACCGCCTGGATTCCGGCGTGCGCGTGCTGGACCAGTCCCGGATTGGAGCCGTGCTGACCGGTGACCCGCGAGATCTTGGTGACGGACCCCCGGTCAGCGCGCTATTCATTCAGAACACCAACCCGATGTCGGTCGCGCCCGATCTCAACCGGGTCCATAAAGGCTTTGCCCGCGAGGATCTTTTCGTCTGTGTGCATGAACAGTTTCTGACAGAGACTGCACAAATGGCTGACATCGTCCTGCCGGCAACCATGTTTCTCGAACACGATGACCTCTACCAGGCAGGCGGGCATCAGCACATTACGCTGGGCCCCAGGATTGTTAACCCACCCGAAGGCTGTCGTTCCAATCACGAAGTCATCTGCGCGCTGGCCAAACGTCTTGGCGCCAGTCATCCAGGCTTTGATATGAGTCCGCGCGAGCTGATTGACCGCACGCTGTGCGATTCGGGCTGGGGCAGCCTTGACAATCTAGAGGAAAAGCGCTGGATTGACTGCCAACCAGAATTTCGAGACGCCCATTATCTGGATGGCTTTGCCCAC
Source organism: uncultured Acidiferrobacteraceae bacterium (assembly GCA_913031305.1). Classification (GTDB taxonomy): domain Bacteria; phylum Pseudomonadota; class Gammaproteobacteria; order Arenicellales; family UBA868; genus UBA868. Next base: position 3,582 of record CAJWEF010000184.1, on the reverse strand, counting down.
GCAGACGGTCGCTTTCATTTCTCACCTGACTGGAACGCTCTTCTACCCCACGGCTTTGGACCTGCCGACACCGTCATGCCGAACTTGCCAGACCACTGGAACGTCATTGAAGAGGCAAACAGTGAAATGCCCTATCGACTGGTGACGGCACCCGCACGCCACTATCTCAACTCGACCTTTACTGAAACCCCCACGTCAAAACGTCGTCAACGGCGACCCAGTGCCATGCTGCATCCTGATGACGCCCGTGACCTGAAGATTGCAAACGGCGATACCATACGCCTTGGCAACCTGCGCGGGGAAATCCAGATTGGTGCAGAGGTGATCGAAACGGCACAACGCGGTGTGGTCATTGTGGAGAGCATCTGGCCGAACCATGCCTTTGCCGGCGGCAAGGGGATCAACGTGCTGACCGGTGCCGACCCAGTGGCACCTGTTGGCGGTGCTGCCTTTCACGACAACCGGGTGTGGATTCAACGCACCACATCATAAATAACCAACCGGGTCATTACCGGTGCAACCACCCTGACTTTCGACTGGACTGCAAGCGAGATCTGAAAATTAGCAGAACGCCTGATAAGATGTTTAACACCGAAATAAAGAACTGTGGTGTGACCAGGACCGTATGAAACGATTAGAATGACCGGGAGTGGAGAATCCATGGAACTTGGCCCCGGCAACATCATCCTTATGGTCGTGATCCTCGCAGTCACTTGGCTGGCATGGGTCTACAATCGCTTTATCCGGCGCAAGAACGAAGTGCGCGAAGCCTGGAGCGGGATCGATGTCCAGCTAAAGCGCCGGCACAACCTGATCCCAAACCTGATTGAGACTGTCAAAGGCTACGCGGGTCACGAACAGGAAACCCTGGATACACTGACCCGCATCCGGGCTGGCACAACCGGCGAACGCGGTGTCGCACAAGTCGCCCAGGAAGAGACCATTCTTTCAAAAGCGCTTGGCAACATACTGGCCGTTGCCGAAAGCTATCCCGATCTCAAGGCCAGCGCGAATTTTCTCGACCTGCAGCAAAAGTTGCATGAGGTGGAAGAACAGGTCCAGTTGTCACGCCGGTATTACAACGGCACCGTAAGGGATTGGAATATCCTGGTCGAATCCTTCCCCAGCAACCTGATCGCGACATCATTTGGGTTTGGTATAGCGGAATTTTTTGAGATCGAGCTCGCTACTGAACGAGCGGTACCCGAAGTCAGTTTCTGATGGCCCGGCGTTGGTGCTGGTTATTACCTGTCGCTGCGTTTGCAGCGCTCACTACCCCTATCTCCGGCGCAGCTGCCGATGAGCGAATCCTGTCGTTTGATAGCGATATTCAGATAGGTTCCAGCGGCATATTGACTGTTAAGGAAACAATAACGGTCACGGCACAAGGGCAAAAAATCAAGCGTGGCATCTATCGCGACTTTCCTACCCAGTACCGTGATCACAAAAACCACAGCCGCAATGTCAGCTTTAATCTCGTGAGCGTTACTCGAAATGGTGAGCCGGAGCCAAGCCATATTAAAGACTTGAATAACGGTGTGCGCGTCTATATCGGACAAAAAAACAAGCTGCTGGCCAAGGGCGTCTATATCTATACATTGACATACCAAACCGACCGGCAATTGGGATTCTTCGATGATCACGACGAGCTTTACTGGAATGCTACCGGCCATGACTGGGCCTTTGACATAGACAGTGCGAGTGTCACGGTTCACCTGCCCGAAACGGTCCCTGCCCATCGCATCCAAGTAACAGCCTATACCGGCCCACCCGGCGCAACCGACAGAGATTACCGATCGCAGATCATGGGTGATGCCTCGGTGCGATTTACCACCACGGCATCTCTGCCAGTCGGCTCAGGTTTTACCGTAGTAATCGGATGGCCAAAAGGCTATGTGAGCGAGCCGAACGCTTCGGCTCGACTTGGTTATCTCCTTCAAGACAACCTGGCGCTGGCCATCGGCTTTTTGGGCTCGGCGCTGGTGCTGCTGTACTTTCTTCTCGCCTGGTATTGGGTGGGCCGCGACCCACCCGGTGGCGCTGTCATCCCGCGCTTTGAACCGCCGAAAGGCCTTTCGCCTGCAGCTGCGCGGTACATACTGAAAATGGGATTTGATAATCATGCGTTCTCCGCGGCTCTGATCAGTATGGCGGTAAAGAAACGCATACGCATTAACCAGCAGACAGATCACTTAACGACTATCGAGCGCGATGATGCCGGTGATAACAGCTCTTTGTCTTTTGGTGAAAAAGCCCTGTACGCAGCGTTGCTTGGTCATTCCCGCAGTCTGGAACTTGATAATGCAAACCATAAACAGATTGCAGCAGCGCGAGATAAACTGAAATCGCGCCTGGCCGATGAATATCACGCCAACTACTTTTTCGGGAATCTGAAATGGCTGGTACCGGGTATTCTGATTTCCATACTGACCATTGCGGGCTTAGCTATCGCTGACCTTCAGCAAATCATGATGTTCGGTATACCGATCTTGGTAACCAGCGTTTTCTGTTTTTCCGCTATCCGAATTTGGCGCCAGGGCAAACGCCTGTTTGCGATCATATTTCTTGGTATCGCCGGTGTTATGACGCTGGGAGAACTAAGTTTCATGTCAATCATGTTCGATAGAGGCTTGGTCTTTGTACCGATATTGGTGTTTCTCCTGGGGATCAACTGCCTGTTCTACTTTCTGCTCAAAGCGCCAACCCGGCTGGGACGCAAGGTCATGGATGAAATTGAAGGATTCAAGAAATATCTCGGTACTGCTGAAACAAACCGGTTGAACACGTTAGCATCTGCCGAGGAAAACCTCGCCCTGTTTGAAAAGTTTCTTCCTTACGCGCTGGCGCTGGACGTTGACCAGGAGTGGTCTGAGCATTTCAGTGCCACCCTCGAACAGGCTGCTCGCGATCCTGACAACGGCTATCGCCCGGGCTGGTACCATGGCAGAGCCTGGGATGCACGAAATCCAGTGGGCTTCGCTGACAGACTGGGTAAAGCCCTATCCACAACGGTTGCTGCTGCTGCTACTGCGCCCGGCTCATCATCTGGTTTTAGCGGTGGATCCTCCGGTGGAGGAGGCGGTGGTGGAGGTGGCGGTGGCTGGTAACCAAGCCCAGGTTATTTATCCGCAAGGCATGGTCCAACGCGGAGCCCGGTAGCCCCCGGCAAGCCTCCCTTTCGCAAGCATCACCTGCCAAAGATGGTTTTCACGCGACCGGAATGAACCGGCACAGACCAGCAGGTAGTAATCGAACATTCGCTTAAAACGTTCCCCGTACTGGGTCTTCAACTGTGGCCACGCGGCGTTGAATTTCTTATGCCAGGCCATCAGCGTCGGATCGTAGTCGGCGCCGAAATTGTGCCAGTCTTCTATCGTGAAGAAAGCGCTGGCGCGCTCGGCAAGGGTCTGGGCAGGCGGCAGTACCCCGTTTGGAAAAATATACTTTTCTATCCACCGATCGGTCGCGAACCCGCCACGGCTGGCACCGATCGTATGCAGCAAAAACAGGCCTTCTGACTTGAGCAAGGAGCAGGTTTTCTGAAAAAACGTTCGGTAGTTACGCTGCCCAACATGCTCAAAC
>CAJWEF010000183.1 GCA_913031305.1 uncultured Acidiferrobacteraceae bacterium | reverse complement strand
TGCCCCGCTTTTTTTTCGCTTAAATCGCTCAGCCCTGCGTCAAACTGGCGCCGCTTCAGGGCGCCCCGGGCAGCCAGATTAAAGATGCCATGCGCCCGCAACGGCCCTGACGCCTATGTGAAAACCATCGCCCGGAGTCAGAATAGGTGCAGCAATCACTGGCTGCGGCAAAAGCAATCTCGCAACGTCTGAGCCGGGCTAGCACTAAACCCGGCAGATCGGCCATGTACCGATCACCCTTGCGGGCAAAATATTTCTGATCTACCGGATCTACTGCCAGAAACTGTTCTCGGACTTCGTTACCCACCTCATAGGCACACTGGCTGATACTGGGCCCGACCCAGGCAATGATGTCTTGAGGCTTAGCGGGCGCCCGGGCAATCCCTTGCTCAATCACACCGGCAATAACACCACGCCACCCGGCATGTAAGAGACCAACGAAACTACCTAGTAGATCGCTGAGAAATACTGGAGCGCAGTCCGCGCTGAGCACGGCACAGGCTATGTCACGCCGAGTCGTAAAGCTGCCATCTGCAACAGGCTCCTCCCCTGGCCCATCCAATTCACATACTCTTGCGCCATGAACCTGAGTCAGCCATCGCGGTTGTCCTACGAGTCTCAATTGTTGCACCAGGGATAATCGGTGGGCCACAACCCGACCCGGATTATCTCCAACATGATTACCCAGATTGAACCCGTTATAGGGGTCCTCCGGCTGACTTGCGCTGCGCTCGGTTATCAGCGCCCGGACATGGCTGGGTGCCGGCCAGTGGGGAACTACCGAGACGGTTGTGGCAACGTTCATGTCTCGATCGCAGCGTCGATGCTCAACGCATCGATCAGCGTGGCAAAATCCGATGGGACTACGCTTTCCCAACGAAGAGATTCACCAGTCGCAGGATGCACCAGCGCAAGAACCGCAGCATGCAGTGCCTGACGCTGAAAACCCTGCAGGACAGCGATCAGCTGCGGACTCGATCTGGGCGGCAGCTGAAAACGGCCACCATAGACCGGGTCACCTACCAGCGGAAATCCCAGATGTGCCATGTGCACACGGATCTGGTGCGTTCGGCCTGTTTGCAACTGTAACTTTAATAGGGTGTGCGATCGAAAACGCTGGCCCAGTCGATAATGGGTCACTGCAGGACGACCTTTGCTGGTAACCGCCATTTTCAACCGGTTGCGTGGATGTCGGCCGATCGATGCGTCCACGGTACCGCCGGAGATCGGGCGACCATTCACCACTGCGAGGTACTCCCGGCTGATGGCACGCGCCTCGAGTCCCCGGATCAATTCGCTACGGGCAAGCTCAGTAAGCGCCACGACCAGCAGCCCGCTGGTGTCTTTGTCCAGGCGATGGACAATGCCAGCCCGTGGCAGAGCCGCGGTAGCAGGATATTGGTGCAAAATGGCGTTCGCCAACGTACCGGCTGGGTTACCCGCCCCGGGATGGACGACCAGTCCACAAGGCTTATCGATGACCACAATGTGTTCATCTTGATGTACTACTGAAAGCGCCAAGGGTTCGGCCACCCATTCGATCTGGGTCAGCGGTGGCATTTGAAGACACAGGATCTCGCCTCCGGCTACGCTGAGTCGCCCTGAAGGGGCCTCATTTGCCAGTGTGATCCGTCCCTCCTTGAGCCAGGCCTGTAACTGTGACCGCGAGTGAGGCGGAAAAACCTTTGCCAATACCTTATCGAGGCGCTCACCGGCCGCCTCGTCAGGCACTGTCCCGATCACTACTTCGCCACTTTCGCTTGCGCCTGCCATAACTGTCGCCTTCGCCGTTGGCTCTCGAAAGTATAATAGAGGTGTATCCACCAGCCTCTACAACCATGCGCCAGTCTATCCGCCTCATACTTTGCTTGCTAATCGCTCCACTACTCACCGGTGGTTGTGCGATCCTGGAGGAAAAAGATGAAACCGCCAACTGGACCGCGGAGCAGTTCGTCGCGGTGGGGCAAACAGAGTTGGCCGCCGGCGACTGGCCAGCTGCGATCGCGACTTACCAGAAAATGCAAGGTCGTTTTCCTTATGGTCGCAATGCTGAGCAAGCTCAGTTGGACATCGCTTATGCCCATTTCAAGAACAACGAATCTGCCCTGGCAGTCGTCACCGCAAACCGCTTTATACAGATGCATCCGACGCATCCTAATGTGGATTACGCGTACTACCTGAAAGGCCTGGCATTGTTCGAACCGCCGGACAGCCTGCTTGATGACATCACTGGAAAAAGCCCTGCCAACCACGATATCAGGCCAGTGCGCGAAGCATTCGTGGCCTACCGCGAACTCGTGAGTCGCTTCCCTGACAGTCGATATGCCTCAGACGCGCGAAAACGCCTGGTGTATATCATCAACGTACTAGCAATGCACGACGTCGATATTGCCCGTTACTACTATTTGCTAGGTGCAGACGTGGCTGCAGTAAACAGGGCCCGGTCAGTGCTGGAAACCTACCAGAATTCCACTGCGGTCGAACATGCGTTGGGGGTGATGGTCAAAGCTTACAAACGCATGGGACTGACTGAACTACACGACGATACCACCCGGGTTTTACAACTCAACTACCCGAAAAGTAAGTACCTCAACTAAACCCCGAAGTAATCGGATAACGCCGGTCCCGACCAAAAGCGCGCCGGGTGATGCGTACGCCGGGTGGTGCCTGACGCCGCTTGTACTCGTTGCGCAGCACCATTTGCGAAACCCGAGACACGGTTTGCACCTCAAAACCCTTGGCTGCAATTTCCTCGATTGAGCAATCGTGTTCGATGAAATCCTCAAGTATGGGGTCAAGGACTTCGTAGGGCGGCAGACTGTCGGTATCAGCCTGGTCTTCGGCCAATTCTGCTGACGGTGGCCGAGTGATGACACGCTCGGGAATCACGACACTGCTGCGATTACGGTAGCGGGCAAGCTGGTAGACCAGGGTTTTAGGAACATCCTTGATGACGGCAAAGCCGCCCGCCATATCGCCATACAAGGTGGCATAACCAACGGCCATTTCACTCTTATTGCCGGTGGTCAATACCAGGCAACCGGTCTTGTTGGAAATTGCCATCAGCAGGTTGCCGCGAATTCTGGCCTGCAAATTCTCCTCGGTGGTATCGGCAGGTAACCCCCTAAACAACGGTTCGAGTTGTGTGCGATACGCTTCTACCAACGACTCAATAGGTATCACCTGGTATGTAACACCTAGTGCCTGCGCCTGCGCCTTTGCATCGGCAAGACTCATGTCCCGGGTGTAGCGCGAGGGCATCAGTACCGCTTGCACCTTGTCCGGACCCAACGCGTCTGCAGCCACGGCAAGTGTCAGGGCTGAATCGATCCCGCCCGATAATCCCAATACCACACCGTCAAACCCGTTTTTGGTTACATAGTCACGCAGCCCGATCTGCAAAGCCTCGTAGACACTTTCCTCGTGACCCGGTAACAGTGCCAGTTCACGGTTACTGCATAGGTCGCCTTGATGGATATCAATACGCGCTAGGTCCTCAGAAAAAAAAGCACTGCGGTGGACAACCTGGCCAGTCGCATCACAGGCAAAAGAGCCGCCGTCGAATACCAGTTCGTCTTGCCCACCAACCAGATTGACATAAACGATCGGTACCGCGACCTCGCGTGATCGCCCAACAACAACCTGTTCTTCACGTTCGCGGGCCTTATGTACATCGAAGGGTGAGGCGTTGAGATTTAATATCACTTCGGCCCCGGCTGCCACACAGTCCGCGACTGGTCGTTGATACCAGACATCTTCACAAACTGTCAGCCCAACTGTGAACCCATCAATATCAATCACCAATGTGTCAGTACCAGGAGAAAAATAGCGCTTTTCGTCGAAGACTCCGTAGTTGGGCAGTTTTTGCTTGAAATACCGGGCACGCACCTGCCCCGACTCAATCACTGACGCCGCGTTATAGAGTTTTCCATCCTCGCGAAACGGGTGTCCGACGACAACACAGATATCGCCAGCTCCGACCAGTAGCCGGGCCAACCCGCGGTCGGCTCTATCCAGAAAATCCGGGCGAAACAACAAGTCCTCAGGCGGGTAGCCAGTCACCGCGAGCTCTGGAAATACCACCACTTTGCAGGCAAGCTCAGTGCGTGCCTTATTGCAGGCCGCGAGCATCTTATCTACATTGCGGCCTACATCACCAACGGTAAAATTCAATTGCGCAATTGCTACGGGGAGATGCTTCATTGGGAGATATTAAGAAACCAGTTAAGTCAGATGCCAAAAAGGAGGCTGGGGCTAATGATAAGGGGCTTGAGGCCCGCATCACAACACACGCAGCCATGGATCACATCCCGTGCTCCCAGTGGAACGCTCTGGTCCCGGAGAATGCCCCCGGCCTGCGTCACGAATTCCTTGCGGCGCTGGAGCGCAGCGGTAGTTGTACCACAGCCACTGGATGGATACCGTGCCACATTACGGTACACATCGGTGAAGCCTTAGCCGGCGGCGCGCCCTGTTATCTTAAGCATCACTCTTACGGCGAGTTTATCTTTGACTGGGCCTGGGCCAATGCTTACCAGCGCGCGGGCCTTAAGTATTACCCGAAGTTACTTGTGGCCGTACCGTTCACACCGGTGAGCGGCAATCGACTGTTGCACCATCCAGAATTTGAAAGCGCATCGGTCCACAGCATAATTGCCGGGGCACTGCCGCAGATCGCTACGCGACTGGGGGCATCGTCTGTGCATTGCCTTTTTTGTACCGATTCGGATCTCTCACAACTCGCAGCCAACGGCTTCGTTCGTCGCGAGAGTCACCAGTTTCACTGGCGCAACGATGGCTATCACGATTTTGACGACTTTTTACAAAAGTTGTCTTCAAAAAAACGAAAAAATATCCTACGCGAACGCCGTCGTGTTCGTGAGCAGGAGATCACTTTGC
>CAJWEF010000182.1 GCA_913031305.1 uncultured Acidiferrobacteraceae bacterium | reverse complement strand
ATGGCGTGAAGGTTGTGGTCGACCCGCTCAGTCTGCAGTATCTTTCAGGGGCAGAGGTGGATTTTATTGATGACCTGATGGGCACTCGATTCGTGGTAAACAACCCGAATGCGAGCACCACCTGTGGCTGCGGCGCCTCTTTCGGGATCTGAACGTCAGGGGCGATAGAGCGCGCCTAGTACCGCCGGGCGAGTCGCCCCGGTAACTGCCGGGATGTTGCCCGGCCGCTGCGCTAGTCGCTGCTGCGCCAGCCAGGCGAAAGCGCAGGCCTCTACCCACTGAGGGTCCATCCCAACGGCAGCGGTGCTGTCGACGGTGAGGCCATCAAAATCCATGCGCAGTTCTTCGATCAGGGCATCGTTTCTGACCCCACCTCCGCACAGGTAGATTCGCTGCACGCCAGGCAGGTGCTGACCTACCGCGCCCGATATTGTGCGACTGGTGAGTGCACGCAGGGTAGCCTGTACATCCGCAGGACTTTCATGCCCTCCCAGTAAAATTTCTAGCCAATCCACGTTAAAGTACTCAGGCCCGGTGGATTTAGGTGCCGGAAGGGAAAAATAGAGGTCGGCGCAACAGCGCTTGAGTAAGTCGACGTCAATACGGCCTGTGCGTGACCATTGCCCACGATCATCCAGGGTGCCCTCATTATGCTGGCGGTACCAATGGTCTAAAAGTGTATTGCCTGGGCCGGTGTCGAAACCACGTACGCTACCGTCTTTCGCCAATAAGGTGATGTTAGCAATGCCGCCGATATTTACAATTGCTCGATCCTCGATATCAGATCCAAACATGGCGCGATGAAAAGCCGGCACCAGCGGCGCGCCCTCGCCGCCAAGCGCGATATCTACTGAGCGAAAGTCGCTGACCGTAGCAATACCGGTGCGGGCGGCAATGACCGCACCTTTCCCCAGTTGAACCGTGAAGTGCTGCTCGGGCCTGTGGCGGACCGTTTGACCATGACAGCCAATGGCAATCGGCGGGGGTTTTAGTTCAGCCATGAGCTTTTCTGCGCAGTCGGCAAAGGCGTTGGCCATGTCGATGTCCAGGGCAGCCATCTCATCCAGTCGGTCGTGTGCCCCCGTAGAAACGGCATGGATACGCTGTCTCAGCGTATCCGCCAGGGGGATAGAGACCGTGACGAGGATGCGCGCTTGATGTTCGTCGATCTCAGCTGCAACGCCATCGATGGCGTCTGCGCTGGTGCCAGACATCAGGCCGATGTATACGCTACGCATCAGGGAGTGGGCGTCCGGGTCCGACCTGGGCGAGCCCGGGGAAGGCAGACGGCATTTAGGTTTGGCGGATGCTTTGCAACCGTGCAACCCAGTCGTTGGCGTGCTCGATGAAAGCCGGTTTTTCTTTGGAACTGACTGATGCTGTACGGGGAATCTTGAATTTTCGGGGGTTACGTGGTTTTCCATCGACATGGAATTCGTAGTGCAGGTGCGGCCCTGTGGACAGGCCGGTGGTGCCGACGTAGCCAATCACCTGACCCTGTTTTATCGACTTCCCTTTTCTGATGCCTTTAGCGTAGCGCGACAGGTGGCCATAAAGGGTATGGTAGTGCTGGCCATGGCGGATAATGATTGTTTTTCCGTACCCACCCTTGCGCGAAGCACGGACAATCTTGCCGTCTGCGGTTGCGATTACAGGGGTCCCGCGCGCTGCACCGTAATCAACCCCCAGATGCGGCCGGTGAATTTTCAGTACCGGGTGCAGTCGCTTATAGGAAAAGTTCGAGGTGACTCGCGGGTTGGCGATCGGCGCGCGCAGGAAGGCACCCCGCAGGCTTTTGCCATCGGAGGTGTAGTATTGCCCGCTGCCGTCACTTAAGGTGTGGCGGATGGCATGGTAGGTGTTTCCGCCTGTCTCAAGGCTGGCTGCGAGGATTGGGCCGTTACCTACTTTCTTTTTATCAAGAAATCTTTCTTCGTAGACCAGCGTCAATAGATCTCCCTTGCGAATGTCGGTGGAGAAATCAACCTGCCATTGAAAAATACCGGCCAGATGGAACGTTACCGAGTCGGGTAGCTGGGCGCGGTGGGCGCTTTGGTATAGGGAGTCGGTGATCTCAATGACTGCCTCGCGCTGCTTGATCTGAAATTGCCGCTTGACCATCTCTACCTGGTACTGGTCGTCCGTTGATTCGACTCGCAGGTAATGTGCACTGTCCGGTTGGTACTGCAGGGACAGGAGATCGTCGCCATCGCGACGAATTTTCAGATAAGGGCCCGGCCGAAGATTGCTTAACGGTTTTGCGCCATGCAACTTGCTGATCGTAATTGCCTGGATTGGATCCAGATCCAGACGCGTGAAAATGCGAACCAGTGAGTCGCCGTTGACAATCTCGATAAGTTCCCACTGTGGCGCCGCTTTGGGTGCAGCCGTTTGAACAGGGGTAGGAGGGCTATTGGCAGCGGGCGTTTTGGCTATTGTCGGCAAGGCCGTATTTTCCAAAGCGATGGCGTTGGTTGGACTGGCAAGTTCTGCCGTGCGCGAAGGGGTTTGTTTAGGGGCGGAAGTTAAAAGAGGCGTTGTCATCCCTTTTAATAAATCAGGCGAGCTCAGTAATTCAGATGCGCCACTATTCTTCGTGCTTCGAACCTGAAGCGCCTTCGTCACCGTTCGCGGTGAAGAGGGCGGGTCGTGCTCAAGGACGCTGGCCACTTGTGCTTTCAGTGAACTTGTCGAGCGCTGAACCGATGCTCCGGGCGATCCTCCCAGCCAGACAGCGACAGCGATGGCAATAACCACAGTAGCCATCCAGTGCGAATGCCGGCCTAGGGGTCTGGGCCTTTTGCGGGTGGCGCGCGCAAAGTAGCGCATGTCCCGGCCGAAAATTGGAGATTTCTTGCTGATCATTTGGGGGTACACAACAAAAAAAGCGCTTTTTGCGCTAATCCAGGCCTTACTGTACCTATACCTTACTCATTCGTCAAAATCATTTCCGCTCTGATCTTAAAGTAAATACTAAGGTTTGGTAGATAATGATCTATCTTGCCTTTTCAGGCGCCAAGAGTAAGGCGCTGGCCCGATAACGAGTATATCGGGTTTTGGTTGGGAGTTTTGGTTCTCGAAGGCAAAAACCATTTTTCAGCCACTAGATTTGTCTTTGTTTCTTGATCCTAAGGTTGAGCCGTGATCCGCGCCGAATAACCATCTTTGTCGTCACAAGAGCTGATCGGACGGAGTCAGCAGTGAGCCAGGAGGAAGCCAGACAGCGGCAAGGCGTTGAATTTTCCAAGCCCCGCTGCGAGGGCCCTATCTGGGTTGGCATCCAGTCACCCATTTCGCCCTCGAGGAAAAAACAGTGGGGCAACTGAAAATGTGACCATTGGGTCTAGCGGCAGGTCGGTTAGAATTCGCGCAGTTATGACTGATGATAGAAATCAAGTGGACCCGAAAACAGCGTTGGCTGAGATTCGCCGTGGCGCGGATGAAATTCTCCTTGAGGATGAACTGATTGACAGGCTGTCGATGGATCGGCCGTTACGAGTCAAGGTAGGCTTTGACCCGACGGCGCCAGATCTGCACCTGGGCCATACCGTGGTGATTAACAAAATGCGTCAGTTCCAGAAACTGGGCCACGACGTGATTTTTCTGATTGGCGATTTCACAGGGATGATTGGTGACCCCAGCGGCAAGAATGCGACTCGCCCGCCGTTAACGCGCGACGAGATCGAAGCCAATGCAGCAACCTACAAGTCACAGGTTTTTAAGATCCTTGATCCGGAATCAACCATCGTAGAGTTCAACTCACGCTGGTCCAACGACCTTGGCGCTGAGGGTATTATTCGGCTTGCGTCACGACACACCGTCGCACGAATGCTGGAAAGAGAGGATTTTTCTAACCGGTATCGCAACGGCCAGCCTATTGCAATCCACGAATTCCTTTACCCGTTGATGCAGGGTTATGATTCTGTAGCCTTAAAGGCTGATGTGGAGATGGGCGGAACCGATCAGAAGTTTAATCTTCTGGTGGGGCGTGAACTGCAAAAACAATACGGTCAGCCTAGCCAGGTGGTATTAACTATGCCATTGCTCGAAGGGCTGGACGGAGTGCAAAAGATGTCCAAGTCCATCGGCAACACGGTCGGAATCACGGATGCACCCGATGAGATGTTCGGCAAGTTGATGTCAGTTTCGGATGAGTTAATGTGGCGTTATTTTGAGTTACTGAGTTTTCGTCCGCTCGAAGAGGTTGGAAAGTTGCGCCAGTCAGCCGACGAAGGTACAAACCCGCGTGATATCAAGTTTGAGTTGGCATCTGAGATCGTCGCGCGTTTTCACTCTTTGGCCGATGCCAGGGCCGCACAGCAGACATTCGTCGAGCGTTTTTCGCAAGGAGCACTGCCCCAGGATCTCGCCGAAAAATGTATTGCGTCCGAAGGCGGCAGCATGGCGCTGGCCAATATCATCAAAAGCGCAGGGCTCGCAGCCAGTACCTCCGAAGCAATGCGACTGGTTACTCAAGGAGCGGTACGCCTGGACGGGGAGCGGTTGCGCGATCCCAAAGCGACCCTGGCAAAAGGGACCGGCGGCATTTTGCAGGTAGGAAAGCGTCGGATCGCGAGAATTCGGATTGACTGACCGGTTTTTCATGGGGTTGAGCAAGCAGCCTTGTCCCGGGGCCCTTATGTGGCCGATAGGGGCGAAATCTCGGGTCCGCCAAGGTTAGAACAAGAATCCAGCTTATTGTCGAAAAAAATGGCTAAAAACCAACGAAAAACGTTGACCACCCGGGCTAAGGTTGTATAATCGCGCCTCTTCAAGCAGGTCCCATTCGGATTTGCTTCGTTCTTTTAAAATTTACAGGCAGATTGTGTGGGCGCTTTTGCGTCCAATTCCGAACAACAGTAGCGTGTTCTTCGGTCACCTCGGTGACTTTAGGACACACCGGAATAACAAGACTTCGGTCGAGTTTTCCGGAAGCAATCTTGAACTGGAGAGTTTGATCCTGGCTCAGATTGAACGCTGGCGGTAGGCCTAACA
>CAJWEF010000181.1 GCA_913031305.1 uncultured Acidiferrobacteraceae bacterium | reverse complement strand
GGCAGGGTATAGCCGAACGGCTCGACCAATGTCTTGATGTCGTCCGTGTAGGCAGTAAACGGCAGGTAGAACTGGGCCTGCTTGCCCAGCGGACCGATGTTACCCGCACCCTTACCCTTTATCGTCAAAGGGGCAGAATCAGAACGAATATCAAGATCAATGTCGGTGACATGAAGATCACGGCGCTTGCCAACCAGCACAGCCTGCCCCTGCCCTTCGCCGGTGATAGGCAGGGTATAGCCGAACGGCTCGACCAATGTCTTGATGTCGTCCGTGTAGGCAGTAAACGGCAGGTAGAACTGGGCCTGCTTGCCCAGCGGACCGATGTTACCCGCACCCTTACCCTTTATCGTCAAAGGGGCAGAATCAGAACGAATATCAAGATCAATGTCGGTGACATTGACAAGGGAATCACGGGGCCGGCCACTAACGTGGGCATTCGCCAATGCACGGCCGGAATGCGGTAATTCCAGGCCATAGGCTTTCAGGAACGAGCCCAACTGGTCGGTCGTAGCCTCGGCAGAAAAATCGACCCACAGTCCATCAGGGCTGTGTAGTCCTTCCAGATATCCTTCTGCCTGCAGTTGAGCGTGCTCACCAGAAGCGCTCACAATGACGTCGTCAATGCGAAAATCTCCCAGCGAACCTGTCAATATGCCCCGGGCCTCCGCAACTGCCTTAAACGGCACGCGGCCCCGGTACAGACTGACCAGTTTTCCCAGGTGTTCAGTTTCAACGAGCACCTGGAAACGGCTGGAGGGCCTGGAGCCGCGAAAGTCCGGATGTACCAGGCTGAATTCGCCCGAAGCCGTGATGTGCAACAGCGCCGACGCCGTCTTGATGGCTACTTTCTCTAGGCGCAGATCACGATTCCAACGGCCGCGCAGAGTTGCAGTCACGGTGGCATCCCCATCGAGCAGTTGCGCATTTCGCAAAGACAGTACCGGCACAACCATCTGCACCGCTTTCTTAAGATCAGAAGTTTTGAGATCCAGTGCAAGATCAAAATTAGCGCCGTCCATCAAGTCATTGACACTGCCATGAATCTTGCCGGCTACTGCCCCCAGCGAGAGATCTAAAGTGGCTTCCAGATCGTCATCCTTAAGGATCAACGAGCCAGCTAAGGTCAATGGCGCCCCGTTCAGGCTGCCAGTCAGCACAGCCTCGCTACCCTCATCCCTCGAGGGCAAGGTCAAAGTCAAACGTTCAAGATATAGATCCTGGTGCAACCGCGGATCACGCCCAGCAAATACCAGCCGTGCATCCTGAATCAACACATCACGCGCGACCAGTCGCCCTAAGACGGGCGGCAACTTGGCCGATGGCTGCTCTCGATCAAAGTGCCAATTAGCCTGGCCATCAGCACTGACCGCCAGTTGGAGCATCGGGCCATCCAACTGCAGCCGGTCAATCACGGCTATGCCGGAGAACAGCGACCAAAGATCAAATTCGATAACTCCATTTTTAAGTTCCAATAGATCGACATCAAAGGTATCTTGGGGGCTGGCAAGGCGTAATCCGGACACCTTCAGGCGAGTCGTCGGCCACAGCTGGAAATCCAGTGAATCGCTTATCGTCACCTCACGATTAATAGCAACACTCAACCAGCCCGCCAGAGCATCACGATGATCGTTCCAGTTCAGGTACTGCAATGCCAGGGCAAGCACCGTGACCGTAGCCACCAGTACGGTCACAACCGATAGAATAAGCCGCTTGACCAGTTTCACCATTGGGGATGCAAGCGGGTGCTGCAATTCATGGAGACGAAATCTCGCGACCGAAGTTCATGACAGTTAAGATACCCCAAAATGAGCTGGGCGGCAGACCAAACCAAAGCCAAACCGGGCGGACGGTACCCAGCACAGGCAATCATCGGCCCGCTGATATGAAAACATCGATCAACGATAACAAACTCAGCAAGCGACTGCGTCGCAAGACTGGGCAGGCGATCCAAGATTTTCAGATGATCGGCGAGGGTGAACGAGTTATGGTCTGCATCTCCGGAGGCAAGGACTCCTTTACCCTGCTCGATATCCTCGAGCGATTGCGTCAGCGGGCTCCGATCTCCTTTACTCTCCGGGCGGTTCATCTGGATCAGAACCAGCCCGGGTTCCCGGTTGAAACACTACGGGAATATCTTGAAACCACCGGGGTGCCCTTTGATGTCATCGATGAAGATACCCACAGTATAGTAAAACGTGTTATTCCTGAAGGCAAAACCATGTGCGGGCTATGCTCGCGGCTGCGCCGGGGCATTCTCTACCGCTATGCTCGTGAACATGGCATGACCCGGATCGCCCTGGGGCATCACCGCGATGACATGATCGAGACCCTGTTTTTGAATATGTTTTATGGTGGCCAATTAAAATCAATGCCTCCCAAACTGCTAAGCGACGACGGCAACAATATGGTCATTCGCCCACTGGCCTATTGTACCGAGACCGATATCACCGATTACTCTCATCTATGCGAATTCCCGTTGATTCCATGTAATTTGTGTGGCTCACAGGACCACCTTCAGCGCCAGGCCATCAAGGAGATGCTGGCCGGCTGGGAGAAATCCCGCCCAGGACGTATGGCCAGCATTTTTCGCAGCCTGACCCGCGTCGCTCCGAGTCAACTGGCTGATCGGAATCTTTTCGACTTCGCTGCATTGGACTCACACCAGGAATTCAGTCAATGGCTTCCAGAAGGGATCAATGAACCTTCTGCCAGACTGGGCCCTAACGAACCCATGGAGCAATCTGCTTGAACGCTGATACTTTCAACCCTGGACTGGTGGAATACCTGCATCGATCCCCTACTCCGTTTCATGCCGTCGCCAGTATGGTCAAACAACTGCAGGCGCGGGACTTCACAGCGCTTGACGAAGGCGAAAGCTGGCCTGTGTCACACAAAGATGCGGGGTTCATTACACGAAACAGTTCCTCGCTGTGCGCCTTTCGTATCGGCAATGCCCCAATCAGTGAAACGGGGCTCCGTATTATCGGAACCCATACTGACAGCCCCTGCCTCAAGGTCAAACCTCAACCTGAATTCTGTCGCGAAGGCATTTTACAACTCGGAGTTGAAGTCTACGGTGGCGCACTGCTCGCCCCCTGGTTCGACCGTGACCTGTCGCTGGCTGGTCGGGTCACTTGCAAGACCGACGAAGGAAAATCCATCTCGGTACTGATCGACTTTGAAAAACCCATCGCGACTATCCCCAGCCTGGCGATACACCTTAACCGCGATATTCACAAGAATCGCTCTATCAACCCGCAAAAAGAGCTGGTACCGCTGCTATGTGATCTCGCGGGTGAAACAGAGCCCGATTTTCGCCAGATGCTGGCCGACCAAGCGCGCCGGCAGCACCCCGATACCAGAATTGAGGCCGTCATCGACTTCGAAATCAGTTGTTATGACACACAGCCGGGGCAACAGGTAGGCTTAAATGGCGACTACCTCGCCAGCGCGCGGTTGGACAACCTGCTCAGCTGTTATGCCG
The DNA here is from genome assembly GCA_913031305.1 of uncultured Acidiferrobacteraceae bacterium. Lineage (GTDB taxonomy): Bacteria > Pseudomonadota > Gammaproteobacteria > Arenicellales > UBA868 > UBA868. The sequence continues at coordinate 1,554 of CAJWEF010000181.1, read as the reverse complement.
GCTTGCGCAGCCTTCTTGATGCTGACTGCGACACAACAGTGCTCCTCATCTGCAACGATCACGAGGAAGTCGGCAGTGTTTCCACAGCGGGCGCCCAGGGCCCTTTACTTCGTTCAACTCTGGAAAGACTCTGCGGAACAGGGGAATCGCTGATCCGTGCGCTTTCGCACTCACTACTGGTCTCGACCGATAATGCCCATGCGGTTCATCCAAACTATGGCGATAAACATGATCCACAACACCGGCCACGCCTGAATGGCGGCCCAGTAATTAAGTTCAACGCTAACCAACGCTACGCCACCAACAGCGTCACAGCTGCAATCTTCCGTGACCTTTGTGCGAAGGCAAAAGTTCCGGTGCAGACCATCGCCATGCGCAGCGACATGGCCTGCGGCAGCACTATCGGCCCAATCACAGCAAGCACAGTCGGTATCAACACAATAGATGTGGGCGCACCGCAACTGGGCATGCATTCACCGCGCGAGACCACAGGCTGGCATGACCCTGCCTGGCTTTATCTCGCCCTCAAAGCCTTCTTCGAGGCGCCAACCCTGCCCGGCCAGTGACCGCATCCGAGCTGTCGGCAGATTACCCGCCCCTGCGCGGCCTGCTTTTCGACTTTGACGGCACATTGGTTGACAGCGAGCTTGAACTACACCTGCCGGCATTCAATCAGGCTTTTTCCGATACCGCCCTGCCCTGGCGCTGGGGTATCCCGCTGTACACCCGGTTGCTGGAGGTGCCCGGCGGGCGCGAGCGCATCCGTGCCTACGCCGATCAGCACTGCCCGCAAATGAGCGTCGCGCAACGCGACGCCCTTGCCGGCCAGGTGCACGCCGCCAAGAATATCCGGGTGCAACAGCGTCTTACGGAGCGCCCGTTGAGACTGCGGCCCGGCATCGCCGGTTTGCTTGGTGAGGCAGGCCGGGCCGGGCTACGGCTAGGCATCGCCAGTACCGCGAGTTTCTCCACCATTGAATCCGCCATGAATGGCGCGCTGGGGCGCAGCGTCTGGGAGGTATTTGACGCCATCATTGGCAGCGACCATGTTGCGCGCGGAAAACCTCAGCCCGATGTATACCTGCGTGCACTCACGGAGCTCGGACTCAGTACCGTCGAAACCGTCGCGATTGAGGACTCACAGGTGGGCCTGGCGGCGGCCCGCGCCGCCGGCCTGGTCACCGTAGTTGCCCACAACGCACTGACCTGCGACCAGAACTTCGAAGGCGCAGCGCTGGTACTCGAGAGCCTTGGCCCACCGAGTACGCCGACGCAGCCGCGGGAAAGCAGTACCCTCGACCTTGAGCATCTGGCCGCGCTACTGCGGCAGGGGGTCTCGCCAGCACCGGCCAGCGGTTTCCCGACCACATAAACAAACGGGTCCTTCGGCCCGGGTGCGTCATCCTTCTACGGCCGACTCACCCACCACGCCCCCCTGGCTAGCTGTACTGATCGTCGAACACGTTGGGGGGTGCTGCAACCCGCCGTGGCCCGCGCCAGGGATATGGATATCGGTGACCCCAACACGCCGACCGTGGTGAATTTACGGCTGAT
>CAJWEF010000180.1 GCA_913031305.1 uncultured Acidiferrobacteraceae bacterium | reverse complement strand
ATTGGTGCATCTTCTCCCGGAGAAATAGATCGGTTGAACATTCACCAGGCAACCCTTTTGGCTATGCGCCGAGCACTCCTTGGGCTCAAGCGGGTCCCAGACTACGTCCTGGTCGATGGCTGTTTCTATCCGCGCGTACCTTATCCAGGCGAAGCAATAGTTCGTGGCGATCAAAGCCAGCCAGCCATCTCGGCGGCTTCTATTTTGGCCAAGGTGTTTCGTGACCGTTATATGAGGGGTCTCGATGCGCGATTTACCGGCTATGGTTTTTCTCGTCATAAGGGGTATCCTACGAAGGCACACTTGGAGGCTTTACAGGTTCTGGGCCCGTGCCGAGAGCATCGTCAGTCTTTTAAACCTGTGTTAGCAGTATCCTAAAAGAGTCACCACCGCGATATTTAAGGAAAGCATGGCACGATGAACAGCCAAGTGCCTTTTGTACACCTGAATGTTCATACCGAATATTCGCTTGTAGATGGCATCGCCAGGGTTAAAGAGTTGGCTGCATCCGTCCGCGATGCGCATATGCCCGCAGTTGCGATGACTGATGTTTCTAATATGTACGCCGCGGTTAAATTCTATCGCGCCTGCAAGGAGGCGTCCGTCAAACCGCTCCTGGGCACAGAGATTACAGTCTGTGGCGATGCTGACGATCGAGCGAAGGGTCAGATGATCCTGCTGTGTCGTAATAATAATGGACTCCAACGTCTGGGACGGCTACTTACCGAGACTTACGTCCGCCCCCGGTCGAGTCACGGAATTACAGTTACAAGGAAGGAGCTGTTTGACGCAGCGGACGATCTGATCGTAGTGTCAGGCGGCACTGATAGTGATGTGGCCGTGTTGCTGCGGGCGGGGCACCCAGACCAGGCCTTAGAACTTCTCATGCAGTACCGAGCTGCATTTGGCGACCGTTACTATCTGGAAATAAGCCGGACCGGGCGGCCTGGGGAGGGTGAGTATGAAGCGGGCGCGCTTGATCTGGCCGAAAAAACGGGAACCCCGCTGGTCGCTTCAAATGTGGTCCGCTTCCTGGGCGCGGATGATTTTGAGGCCCATGAGATCCGTATCTGTATTCACGAAGGTCGAGTGATCGATGACCCCAGGCGGCCAAGGCGATTTACGGATCAGCAATATCTGCGAAACGGCGCTGAAATGACCGAGTTATTTTCAGATTTACCATCGGCTGTTGCAAACTCTATCCAGATTGCACGGCGTTGTAATGTATTTCTTGATTTCGAGTCGACCCATATGCCCCAATTTCCGTTGCCCGGAGGACGTTCGGCCGAAGAAGAATTACTCGCTCAGGCAAGGACGGGGCTGGAAGCATTTCAACAAACAAAGCCAGATCTTGATCGCCTCATTTACCAGGAAAGACTGAAAACTGAGGTCGACACTATCAATGGGATGGGATTTGCTGGATATTTTCTCATCGTTGCGGATTTCATACGCTGGGCTATCAGCAATGGTGTTCCGGTCGGCCCAGGCCGGGGATCCGGGGCAGGCTCGCTGGTCGCATTCGCTCTTGGGATTACCCGACTGGACCCGATCCGCTATGGACTCCTATTTGAACGGTTCTTGAACCCAGAGCGGGTTTCACTGCCCGATTTTGATATCGATTTCTGCATGGTTGGGCGGGATCGGGTGATTGACTATGTCAGCGGTAAGTATGGCGCGGAAAAGGTCGCTCAGATAATTACCTATAACAGCCTTGCGGCTAGGGCGGTGGTTCGCGATGTTGGCCGAGTGATGGGTATGCCTTACGGGTTTTGTGATTCGTTGGCCAAACTGATTCCCTTTGAAGTGGGGATGACCCTTGAGCGTGCATTGGAGCAGGATGACGAGCTTAAACGGCGTTACCGTGGAGAGGCAGAAGTATCGCAGTTGATTAACAACGCCCGACGCCTCGAGGGGTTGCCACGCAATGCGGGAAAGCACGCGGGCGGCCTGGTTATCGCGCCTCGTGCGATCTCTGATTTCTCTCCGTTGTACTGGGAGCCGGGCATGACGCAGCCGGTGACTCAGTTCGATAAAGACGACCTTGAAGCGATCGGGCTGGTTAAATTCGACTTTCTAGGCCTGCGCACGCTCACTATCATTGACTGGGCATTGGCTCTGGTAAATGAACGGAGAACGCGATCCGGTAAGGATCCGATTGTGCTTGACTCGCTTGAATTGGATGATCCAAAGGTGTACCGCCTGATCTGTACGGGGCGTACGACTGCATTATTCCAACTGGAATCACGCGGCATGCAGGAGCTGATCCAACGCCTCAAACCAGATCATTTTGAAGAACTCGTAGCGTTGGTAGCGCTGTTTCGGCCCGGACCCTTGCAGTCCGGAATGGTTGATGATTTCATTAACCGAAAACATGGTCGTGAACCTGTTCTTTACGTCCACAAGGCGCTTGAGGAGGTTTTGGAGCCAACCTACGGGGTAATCCTGTATCAAGAGCAAGTCATGCAGATTGCTCAACTGCTTGCCGGCTATAGCCTGGGCGCCGCTGATTTGCTGCGCCGTGCAATGGGCAAAAAAAAGGCCGAAGAAATGGAGAAGCAAAGACAAGGCTTCATTGATGGCGCAACGGCAAGAGGGGTCGAGGGAGCGATCGCCCGGCATATTTTTGACCTGATTGAAAAATTTGCGGGGTACGGATTCAACAAATCGCACTCCGCCGCCTATGCGCTTCTTAGCTACCATACCGGCTGGCTCAAGTGTCACTATCCCGCGGAATTTCTCTCGGCCGCTTTGTCGGCTGATGTGGAGCATACCGACAGGATCGTAATTCTCGTGAATGAAGCGAAGGCGCTCGGTTTGAAACTAAGCCCGCCAGATATCAATCGGGGAGGGCTGAGATTTGAGGTCGCCGAGCGCGATACGATCATTTACGGGTTAGGTGCGATCAAAGGAGTGGGTGAGAAAGCCCTCGAAGACATACTGAGCGAAAGATCCAGCGATGGGCCATTTTCAGATCTTTTCTCCCTTTGTCACCGTATCAACAGCCAAAAGGTCAATAGGAAGACTCTCGAAGCCTTGATTTGTGCTGGGGCCTTGGATAGTTTTGGCCAGCACAGAGCTGAACTTCTGGGTCACCTCGATGCAGCGCTGAATGCGGCCAATCAACATGGGGCAAACTTGTCCTCTGGGCAAGACGATATGTTTGGCCTTGGAGCGGTAAATGCAGTTGTTGAATCTGCATTAGATGTGAGGCCGTGGTCGGAAAGGAAAACACTCGAAATGGAGCGGCTCAGCCTTGGCCTATATCTGACCGGGCATCCGGTAGATCACCATCGAGCGGAACTCACAGAGATAACGAGCGGTCCAATCGGGAAAATCAGGGCGGAGCCCGAGCGCATGATCATACTGGCAGGGCTGATTACGGGCCTACGGACCTTTCAAAACCGCAGGGGTGAGACAATGGCGTTTTTTCAATTAGATGATCCAACCGGTCGAGCTGATGTCAGCGTGTTTGCCGACCTCTATTTGAAGGCGCGGGGAACTCTCGGCTCGCAAGGTGTGGTGGTTGTCCGGGGTATTTGTGGAACGGACGAGCGCTCAGGATTGCTTGCTGTGAAGGCGGACAGAGTTTTGACTCTGGAGGAGTCGCGAGCTACGCTTTTACGACGTATAGCTGTCCACCTGCCGTCTAGTCGGAAAGGGCCGACACTTCTGGAAGAATTGCAGCGCCTGCTGTTAAGTCACCAGCCGGGAACCACGGAAGTTGCCTTGTATTACCTTAATCCAAGCGGCGATGAAGTGTGCATGACCTTGGGGTCTGAGTGGCATGTATTTCCCCGGTCTGATTTACTCGATTCCCTTCGGGAATTAGCGGGTGAGGAGGGGGTTAGACTTGTTTTCGACCCAACCGCTAGTCTCCAGGACGTCACCGATTCAAGCCCTATCGCTGCGTAGGACCCGGCCGGTTACCCACAGGCGTTAAAATAGCGGCATCATGGCGAATTCACTGGATTTCGAACAGCCGATTGTTGATCTCGAAGCAAAGATCGAGGAGTTACGGCGTGTCGATAGCGCGGGCGAACTTGATCTGCAAAGTGAGATACAGAAGTTGGAGCTCAAGAGTCAAAAACTGACTCGGGAGATTTTTTCATCGCTTAGCGCATGGCAGATCACTCAGCTCGCTCGGCATCCGGCCCGACCCCATTCTCTTGACTATATCTCGCGAATCTTCTCCGATTTTCAAGAGCTTTCAGGCGACCGGATGTTCGGCGACGACCAGGCGATTGTTGCGGGGCTGGCCCGTTTAGGGGGTACTGGCGTGGTTGTTGTCGGGCATCAAAAAGGGCGCGATACACGGGAGAAAGTTCGGCGGAATTTTGGCATGCCGCGCCCGGAAGGTTACCGCAAGTCACAACGGATTATGAAACTTGCTGCGCGTTTTGGTTTGCCGGTGATCACGCTGATTGACACCCCCGGCGCGTATCCAGGCATCGGCGCGGAAGAGCGGGGGCAAAGCGAGGCGATTGCTCGTAGCATCGCGCTTATGGCTGATTTGCCGGTGCCAATTATCTCTGTAGTGATTGGTGAAGGGGGGTCTGGCGGGGCCTTGGCCATCGGCGTATGTGATCGTTTGGTCATGCTGGAATACGCTACTTATTCTGTGATCAGTCCAGAGGGATGCGCTTCGATTTTATGGAAAAGTGCGGAAAAAGCCCAAGTTGCGGCCGAGGCGATGAAACTGACCTCTTCGGGTTTAAAAACCAACAAACTTGTGGATGACATCGTCAGCGAACCCCTGGGGGGAGCGCACCGTGACCCGGTCAAGACCGCTGAAGATTTAAAGGGGTCAATTATTGGACACCTGGCAGAACTGAAACAGCTTGAGATCGAGGAAATGCTGGCCCAGCGTTATACACGTCTTCAGGAGTTTGGGCAGTTTAATGAGAGTGCATGAGGGGCTCAAACCCGAGTCCGGCAAAGTCCTAAGCGCGCTGGTACCCGTCTTCGAAAAATGCTCGGACGGCACAGTGAATATTGCGTTCAGCGGCGGTGTCGACTCCAGTGTGCTACTCCACGCAGCGAGCGCTCTTCGACATCGTTACCGGGTATCGCTTCGGGCGCTCCATGTAAA
>CAJWEF010000179.1 GCA_913031305.1 uncultured Acidiferrobacteraceae bacterium | reverse complement strand
CTGTTTACCGTGGTGCTGCACCAGCCAGTCGCCTATCGCAATCTGCCCGCCGGGTTTCAGGACCCGGAACAACTCGTCGTACAGTGCTTTTTTGTTCTCAATATGGCACAGAGCATCCTTGCTGAAAATCACATCAAAAGAGCCGGATGCAACTGGTAATGGTCCTGGCTCGACGAGTTCGAACGATATCTGTTGCTCTAGTCCGGCTTGTAAGACAGTTTTAACTGCTCGCTCAATAACTAAAGGCTCGACATCAAGGCCATGGACGTGACGGGCTCCACGTTCACCGGCGATAATCAGGCAGCAGCCGCCAAGCCCGCTACCAATCTCCAGAACATCCCGGTTCTCAAGGTTGACCCGATCGAGGACTCGCCTGGTTTCGTCGGCCCCTCCCGGTGACAGGAATCCTCTGCCGCGAAACAACTCGAGGTAGTCGAGAAGTTCTTCGTTGTACTCGGGTAATGTGGGTGGGCTCATAGGCGGAACCTGGTTGGGTGCGGCAAGTAAACCAGAGGCCGCCAGCAAATTCCACTGTCGATTCTAGGGTTATCGAAAGGCGCGGGAACTCTCGGGATTGGGAGGCCCGCCAAAAAGGAAAACTTTCAGGAAATTTGCCCTAAGTATTTCTCCTAAGGTGGGTGAGAGCTGGCGAACGCGATCAACGTGATGCCGAATCTGCTAAGGTGCATCGTAGGTGTTGTTTTGGCCAATAACGGATAGTTCTGCGTGGGATTCCTGCTCTTGCGACAGTACACTGCAAAACGCGTTCTCCTCATGATTCCAACCCTTCTCGGGGCAGGGGTCTTGATATTCTTTCTCATGCGTGTCATACCCGGGGACATCTGTTTGGCCAGATGGGTGGACTACGGCACCGATCTTGATCCCGCACTCCTTGAACTCTGCCGGGACAGGCTGGGTCTGAATGAGCCCCTGCATATACAGTTCTGGCATTTTATGCGGGGCGTACTATCTTTTGATTTCGGTGTTTCCATGTGGACGGGGCGTCCGATCATAGAGGAGTTGGAGCTGCGCTTCGCGTTATCGCTCCAGTTAGCGGTGATGGCGACTGTCGTCACGCTTCTCATTGCTGTACCGTTAGGTATCGTTGCGGCCTTGAGACAGAATACCTGGGTCGATTACCTGGTTCGTACCGTTGCCATCGCGGGGGTAGCGATGCCATCCTTCTGGCTGGGCATTCTCATTATTTTGGGGTTGTTGATCCTTTCCCAGGCATGGCTCGGCGAACCGTGGATGCCCCCGATCTATTATGTTTCTCCATTCGAGAATTTCTGGGGCAATATGTCTCAACTGATCTGGCCAGCGCTGGTAGCGGGGTACCGCTATGCGGCGGTTGTGACCCGAATGACCCGCTCGGCGCTGCTTGAGGTTTTGCGTGAGGACTACATCCGAACTGCGCGGACCAGGGGCCTTACGGAGAAGATTATTCTCAATCGCCATGCATTGAGAAATTCCTTTTTGCCGGTCATTACTATTATCGGCATCGAGTTTTCCTTTTTTATGGGAGGGCTCGTTGTTACCGAACAGGTGTTTAATTTGAATGGCTTGGGTAGGTTGCTTGTCGATTCAGTGCTGTACGCAGATTACAATATGATTCAAGCGCTGGTGATGATCGTTGTCGCGGTATCCGTTTTAGTTAACCTCCTCGTGGATCTGTCTTACGCCTGGCTCGATCCGCGAATTCGTTACAGCTGAGATCATGTCTGTGCAGCAACGGCGGCCCCTACGACCCGGAGTTTCAGATGTCAGCCTTTAGTGAAACCCCCGAGGTGCTAGCGGTCCGGAGATTCCGGCGAAGGGCTAATCGACTGAGTCACACCGCGCATCTGTCTGATTCGTTCAGTCAACCGTTGTCGCTCGGCCAGCAGATAGTTGAATTGCACGTCACAGCCCGCGATAGGAGTGGGGTATGACTGGAGTTGTGCCTCAACCGACTTAAGGGCTTGCCGCACTTTTTGTTCAGTTTTTAAGATCATCTTGAGAAATGGTGGCGTTGCCTGGCCTGGCCGGAAGAGGCTACCCTGCTTACGCGTTAGGTTTTTCTCGCTGTTGTTGGCGTTTTACCCAGCGCGAAGCTAGTAGCGGCACCGTCACGGTAATCAGTAACACCCGTACGGCGTGGTGCGAAGCCACAAATACCGGATCTATATTCAAGATCAAGGCAAGCATTCCGATTTCTGCGAGCCCGCCCGGTACAAACGCCAGAAGCAAGGCTGCGAAACCAATGTCGGTCCAAGCCGTGAACACGTAAGCAAACAAGATCACTAAAGCCAGTAACAGCAAAGTCAACCCGCTGGAAAGGATAAAGGTTTTAAACAGCTCGTGTGGCTTTGCGCCGGAGAATGCCGTACCGATGCCGGCGCCGATAATCACCTGAGTCACGTTGACAAACTCTATCGGTATTTGGAAATCTGTTAAATCCGCCATCTGTGCGCCGGCGATGGGAATCAGCGGTCCAAGTAAGTAGGGGGAGGGTAGTCGCACGGTCTTGGCAACCAGCGACCCGGAGGCCGCGAGCGCGATAAACAGCCCGGCGTCGGCCAGACTGATAGACGCCGTGGGTCTATTCGCTGCTGCTGTCACGTCGAGATCAATCCCGATCAATTGGCGCAATAAAAAGGGTAGAACCATCAGAATCGTGGCAAGTCTGGCTGTATGCGCAAGCGCCGTCGTCCGTGGGTCTGCGCCCGCACTTGCTCCGAGAATAACCATAACCCCCAAACCGCCGGGTATGCTGGAAAATGCTGCTGTCAAATTGTCGAATCCAGTAACTTTGCGCCCGTAAAAAAAGGCGCAGGGGATCGCTATAGCGAGATAACAGAGCATTCCAGCCATGGTGACAGTCCATTGGTGAATGCGATCCAGCAGTTCTGGCTCAAAAGCCGTCCCGAGCATAGCCCCAAGCCCGATAAACGCGATTGACCTTAGCCATTGGGGAATTGCAAGGGCTACACCTTGCAGGCTGGCCCCAATATTTGCCACCATAGCGCCGAGCAGCCATCCAAGTGGGATGTTCAGGTAAGCCCCGACCGCACCACCTATGACACCCAGCCCCAGGGAATAAATGACTTTTTTCATAACAGTTGTATTCTTAGCACATCAAGTGCGATATTGGTCAGCCAAGATGCCCTGGCCAGTACTCTGGGACTCAGTATGGGTTCGGGCCTGGGTATTTGATTGTCATCCTGGGATTTTGTAGTTAAGTACCAATGAACGCAAAAAAACGAAAAGAGTTTGCGAATCGTCTCCGGCAAGGTGAATACATGACCTTGCCCGGAGTGTTTGACTTGATCTCCGCGAGAATTGCTGACCGCATGGCGTTCCCGGGACTCTACATGACTGGGTACGGTGTGGTTGCTTCGAGTCTCGGGTTACCTGATGCGGGCCTTGCAAGTTATTCCGAGATGGTCAACAGCGTAGCGAAGATTGCGCAAGGGACGATCACCCCACTTATTGCCGATGGCGACACCGGGTATGGCGGGTTGTTGAATGTCGAACATACGGTGCGAGGTTATGAAAGAGCAGGTGCAGTGGCGATACAACTGGAGGATCAGGAGTTTCCCAAGAAATGCGGCCACACGCCCGACCGCAGGGTGATTCCGATTGAGGATATGGTTGCCAAGATCAAAGTTGCTGTTGCAAGCAGGGAGTCCGATGATTTTTTGGTGATTGGTCGAACTGACGCTCGGTCTCAGCACGGCCTTAGCGAGGCGATTCGGCGCGGCCAGGCTATTGCCCAAGCGGGCGCAGATGTTGTGTTTGTCGAAGCCCCAGAGACGATCGAGGAAATGACCCAGATCTGCCACCAGATCGACCGGCCGTTGATTGCAAATATGGTAGAAGGTGGGAGTACACCGGTGTTGTCTGCCCAGCAATTACAGGAAATCGGTTACCAGATGGCAATATTTCCTGGCACTGCGTTTTTGGCTGCGGGTAAGGCCGTGGAATCAGTGTATATGCACTTAAAGGAGACGGGAAGCAGTCCTGGGTTGGAAACCCCGCTCTATGATTTCACACGGTTCAGCAAAATGATGGGATTCGATAAAGTTTGGGCCTTTGAAAAGAAATGGTTTGACCAGTAAATGAGTCCATATTGGTTCAATCGTGTCCCAGCGCATCCAGTGTATAGTGCAGGGCATCGGTCAAAATGAAATGGCTAACTCGAAAACAGTTACCATCCTACCGGAGGGGATTACCCACGGCCGGCATTAAATTTATAGATGCAGACAGAGTTTAATGAGCCTGTTCGGTGGGTATCCGATAGTCGATTATGGGCCGGCGCGAAGCCGGTCGAGTTCTGGTTGTAAAGGGCAGAGTATTACCTTTGAGGATCTGGATAAATGCCTAAGTTGTTGGAAGTAAAGAATCTGAAGACCCAGTTCTTCACCTCGAGCGGTGTTGTTAAAGCCGTGGACGACGTCTCTTATGACGTTGAAGAAGGAGAAACCTTGGCGGTTGTCGGTGAATCCGGCTGTGGTAAGTCAGTCAGCGCTATGTCCATTTTGCGCTTGATTCCCTGGCCGCCGGGTAAGGTGGTTGGCGGAACAATCCACTTCATGGATAAGGATTTGTTGACTGTCAGCGAAGATGAGATTCGCACCATTCGGGGTCGAAAAATCAGCATGGTTTTTCAAGAGCCGATGACCTCACTGAACCCGGTGCTCTCGATTGGACTGCAGCTGACTGAAACCATGCAGCATCATCTGGGCTTATCTTTAGAGGCTGCCAAAAACCGGGCGATTGAATTACTGACGAAAGTGGGCATTGCGGACCCGGAACGACGGCTTGATCAGTATCCCCATCACTTGTCTGGCGGGATGCGGCAACGGGTGATGATCGCATTGGCGCTCAGTTGTGAGCCAAAGTTGATTATTGCCGATGAACCCACGACCGCACTAGACGTCACCATTCAAGCACAGATTCTGGAGTTGATGAAGGAGTTGACCAGAGAGCTTGGCGTAGCCCTGATTGTAATTACCCATAATCTGGGTATCGTGGCCCGATATGCGGATCGGGTAAACGTGATGTATGCGGGGAAAATGATAGAGATGGGGCAAGCCAAGCAGATTTACCATGA
>CAJWEF010000178.1 GCA_913031305.1 uncultured Acidiferrobacteraceae bacterium | reverse complement strand
TCAACGCTGCTGTCGTTGGGCTTTTACTCGCGGCACTATACGATCCGGTATGGACCAGCGCGATCTTATCGCCTTCCGATTTTGGGCTCGCGATCGGTGCCTATACCTTGCTAGTATTTTGGAAGGTCCCACCATAGCTTGTCGTAATTCTCACAGCCGTCGGTGGTTGGTCGCTCGCCGCTCTTCCGGCGATGCTATGATTGGAGGGGACGGGGTGTTGTCGCTTTGATAGATATGCACTGATGAGGGCCGGTTGTCTCTCCTTTGGATCGAACAGAAATTTGGATGCATAAATATCCATGGTTTTGGACAGGATCGGCAACGGTAAAAAGTTCAATCTAGTTGGGCCGGGACAACATCATAGAAAAAGACAAAGGTAATTGGGCACCTCCCTCTGGCATTCGATAGCAGACTGCACCACTTGTTGGATTAGAGACGCCTTCTAAGCACTGGAACAATTTCCATGGGATGACTTCGTGTTCATGCAAGTATTCCAGCCGTAAACCTTGGCTGAGCAGCGCATTCAAATGGTCGCTGACTGGGTGTATCCATTCAACAGTCTTCTTGTTTTCCAATCTAGAATGAGCGCCCGTATATGTAATGTCTTCCTCGAATACTTCCGGTCGATCTGATGGTGTTCGCCAAGAATATCTGGGCACGAGACTACCATTAGCCTCATCGAGGATGGCAATTGTTGGATGGAGGTCTGCAAAATAGGCTCGCCCCCCAGGCTTTACGAAACCTGCAAAGACTTCGCCCCATCTCCAAATATCAGGCAACCAGGTGGTAGTGCCCCATGTAGAGAACACCAGATCAAACTGGCGATTGACCTGCATTGGAGTCGCGTAGAGGTCTGACAGGACAAACTCAGCACGGCCTGCAAGTCCAACACGCTTGGCCAGATCGCATGCTGCAGTAATGGCTTTAGGGCTGAAGTCGACACCAACTACAGATTTGGCCTGACGCGCCACCGACAACGTATCGAGACCAAAGTGGCATTGGAGGTGTAACACATCAATCCCAGCAAACTCATACATCTCCTCCCTATCGATATCAGGCCTGACGTCTTTTCCATTCAGAAACGCCTCTACACGATAAAATCCAGCATCGTCCCGTAGATGGATAGCCACCCGGTCATTCCAGTTGGCCCGATTCGTTTGGATATAGGTTTGATCTCTAGGTCCTTTTGTATTTTTCATTGAAGGAGCTTCTGTTGACATAGTTCTTTTGAATCAGTGACGTGTTGGTAGTGAACCTATGTGAGTGGATCGGAGTAGGGTTGGGGCCAGAATTGAACCACAGTTGCGCCAGATGAGGAGTCTGCTTCAGCTAGTGGCTCGATCGAAATATGCGATCACCCATCAATCCGGTGAACCCAGTGTAGACGTGTGGTATCTCCTCGGCCCGTATCCCCTTGACCGGATAGCGCCTGATACTTTCTATTTTTCCCAGTTGCATTCAGTGTCCCATTCAGACCAGGCCTGTGGCAATTCCCATTCCGAGACCCAACATCATTACGCCGACGATTAGACGGATCACTCGCATGGTTATCTTTTTGATCAGCCGCGACCCGATGAATGTACCCAAAAAAGCCGCCAGGGAAGCCGCAATGACAAGACCGCCAATCCCGGTGTCAAGCTCGCTAGGCCAACTATGATAAAACGCGACCCCGTAAACACTCAGCCGTGCGAAGTCGGTGATAACCGCGCACACGACGCCGCTACCGATAAATACCTCCTTACTCAACCCGGTCTTGAGTAAAAAGGCGGAGCGTAACGCGCCCTGGTTTCCTGACAAACCACCGAAGAACCCGGAGAGAGCGCCACCAAGTACAAGGTATCGCTTGTCAAAAGATATCTCTGCAAGGCGAGGAATCAGGTCGAACAAGGCGAATATCATGATCAATACACCAATAACCAGTTTCACGACTGTAAGGTCGTAAAACTCTTCGCCAATAGAGTAACTGGCAATGGCGGGCATCGAAGCGAAGATACCGAGCAACGAGGCACCAAGAAAAGCCGTCACCATGGCTGGAACACCGAAGCGCAGGACTATGCCCCAGTCGGCATTGTTACCGACCAGGGCGACCTTGAAAAGGTTGCTTACCAGATGCACTACCGCCGTCGCGGCTATGGCAATGTGGACGGGAAAGAAAATGGCGAAGACCGGCATCAACAGCGTTCCTAGCCCGAACCCCGAAAACAGGGTAAGGGCGGAAACAATCAGGGCCGCCAGGCAGACGATTAAATAGTCCATGCTTCCAGGTGTTGTCTGGACAAGACCAATGTACGGCAGTTCGGCGATACCCGGTATACGTCCTGTTTGAGTCGGCTCATTTCAGAAAGATCGGATCGCCCTTGTTGACCCGGCCCCTTTGCAGGACTGCAGCGAATACGCCGGCATTACCGCCATGATTTCGGGCGAGATACCGCAACAGCTTGGGTGTGGCTTCGGCAGTGTCAGGGTCGAGTGTGACTACCTTGCAACGCGGGTCGCGTTCAACAATCGTCAATTCCAAATTGTCACCGATTCTTAGCGTTTTGCCCACAAGCGTCAATTCGAAGAAGGGGTCGTCCTGATCATCCCATTCCACATAAAAGTTCGCCCTGAAGCGACGTTTGTCGATGTACATCCCGATTCCTTCGTTGATCTCGGTAACCGCCGACAATGAAATAAGCGATACCGGCCGGGCATCGAATTGACCCCTCTGGGTGATATGAATCCGCAGCGATCTGCCGGTGATTTTTTCAAGATCCTTGATAAACGCAAGGTCTTCGATGTCGTCGTAGGCCATCCCATCGGGCGTTCTTACGCTAACCTTGAATGTATTGGTATCAGGATAGATAGGATCGATGCCGGGTACCCATTCACTATATGTGGCGTCCAGATTCTGCGGAAGCAGCAGTTCCTCGCCCGACTTGTAGCTGGGGCTATAGAGAATGAACTGTTCCTGGTCGCGACCAGTATGCCACGGATGGCCAGGGCTGCCATCGCCTGCAACCACACCATAGACCCGGTCACCCATCAATCCAGTAAAGGCCGTGTAAGTGTGTGGAATCTCTTCACCGCGCATCCCTTTAACGGGATAACGCCAGATGCTTTCAATTGTTCCCAGTTGCATTCTATCTAGACCCTTTTTAAGGTTTGTTCGTCACCGAGAAGGTAATTCGTGTTGATCCGTAGAGTCAGAACTACACGTGGATTGTACAGAGGTCATTTTCACAGCAGCTGGATTGGCGGCTCCTCGTAGACCTGGACTTCCACCTGGTCACCTGCCGTGATGGCTCCAGGCACATCGACTATGCCGACCAATCCGCGGCGGCCCGCTGCTGGTCGCAACCATGCAGTAGCGGTCAGTGGCTCGCCTGAACGCGTAGCATGCTTCGCTACGATTTGGGTTCCCATCTCGCCGCATGGTGGATTGTATTCTTCCACCAGCAACACCGCTCCGGAAGGAAACAGCAGTTTGGTGCCTTTGGGCAGCAGCGAAAATTCAGGGATGCCCTCGACGCACAGGTTGGCGCCCAACGTGTTGGGTGCCAGTGGCTCGGTGAGCGCCAGGCGTTCCGTAATGTGAGCCAGTTCTTCTACTGAAACAGCGGACCATTGGCGCTCGTTTCGACGTACCGTACCCGCTGGTTGCCAATCAACACTAAAGGCTTTCCGCGTGGGGCCGTGATGCTTGTCGCCGGCAAAACCCCCAATTTCGGCGGCCAATGATTCCTGGGCCTCCTTGCTCAGGTCTTTGTTGCTGCCACTGTGGACCGAAACCACTTTCCCGGTCACAGTCTTGCCAATAAATTTCTTCATGTATTTTTCTTGAAAGGCAATGTTCGAAGGTCCTGTCATTCGAGCCTGAGAGGTACATCCGGATCGGGTTCGGTATCGAGTTCTCGTGCATATCGATGACCCGAATGGACAGCAGCAGCAATAATGGCCGGTGCCTCGCAGTCGCCGATTCGCCGTACTGAACGGAACGGGGTTTGTACTCCACTTTCCAAGCGGCGATTCAAATCCTGGTACAGCTCGTCTCTGGGGAGGCGCGCGGTCACCATGATGAGTGCGTCGGCTTTGATTGACTGTTGTCCTCCAGTGTGGATGCAGGAAATCGTCACCTCCCGGCCATCGTAGGCGAGCAGGCTATGGGCTGTTTTAATCTCGATGCCTAACTCCAGCAGATGTTTCTGTACCTGATACTGCTCCGAGGTGTACTCACACCAGGCAGAGACAACGTTTTCGGGCGTAACTACCGACACCGGCACGTTCGCGCGGCGCACCTGCTCGGCAATAACGCCGCCCATATAAAAACTGTCATCATCGAAAATTACCGTCGGCCCATCGGGCAGGTGGCCTGCCATGATATCGTCAGGCGTCAATATCCGGGCGCCGGGGCTCAGGGCCGTGAGCGGGTGCAGATGACTGCGTCCGAAGCCATCGGCCCGCCAGGCTGCA
The DNA here is from genome assembly GCA_913031305.1 of uncultured Acidiferrobacteraceae bacterium. Lineage (GTDB taxonomy): Bacteria > Pseudomonadota > Gammaproteobacteria > Arenicellales > UBA868 > UBA868. The sequence continues at coordinate 649 of CAJWEF010000178.1, read as the reverse complement.
CCGGTCGCGAAAACAATATGATTGGCTTCTACCGCCAGTACTTCATCGACGTTGAGCTCGCTTTCCCGGAAAACTTCCACGTTGGGCATGACATCGATCTGCTGTAGCCGGTAGTCTCGCACCCGCTGCCATTCAGTGAGACCTGGCAACCTGGACTCACGAGTTACTCGTCCACCGAGTTCGCGGGTCGCCTCCGCTAAGGTCACCCGGTATCCACGCTGGCCCAGCGCTCGGGTCGCCTCCAGCCCAGCTGGTCCAGCGCCAACCACCAGTACACTCGATTTAGAGCCCTTTTTCGCAATAAATTCCGGATGCCAGCCGCGGCGCCACTCCTCGCCCATGGTTGGATTCTGAGTGCAGCGGATCGGTACGCCCAGGCCATCGCCTGTGTAACAGATATTGCAGCCAATGCATTCACGAATTTCTTCGGGTCGTCCTTCTTCGATTTTTCTCGGCAGAAAGGGATCTGCAATAGAAGGGCGTGCGGCCCCGATAAAATCCACGACACCACGTTTGACCTGCGAGGCCATCGTGTCAGGTGAGGTAAAGCGTCCGACGGTGACCACGGGTTTAGTGGTGACGGATTTAACGAAAGACATGTGCTCTTCCAGGGAGCCTTCCTTGATGAATCGCGAGACACCCATCTCCT
>CAJWEF010000177.1 GCA_913031305.1 uncultured Acidiferrobacteraceae bacterium | reverse complement strand
ACGAGTCAAGCAGGCGGTCTCTTGGATTAACACGGCGTTTGAGGGCTACCCCTGCCGAGTTCATACCCCCGAAGGCGCGATATTCCTATGGCTATGGTTTGAAGGCCTGCCGATTACCAGCGAAAAGCTTTATCAACGGCTCAAGAGTCGTGGTGTTCTGGTTATTGCTGGAGAGCATTTTTTCCCCGGTCTTGAGGGCGAATGGGGGCATCGACATGAATGCATCCGCATTTCATACGCTCAGGATCCCGCCTCGGTTGAAGCCGGAATCCAGATCATTGGCGAAGAAGTCGCCCGAGCGTATGACAACGTTAGAAGGGAGAGCGCCTGATTCGCTTTTGTCTCTCAGTCCTGCTGCACATACTGGCTCGAGCGGAACATCGACCAAATCAACTGAAAAACATCGGACAACTGCTCGGCGCCGCTATCAACCCAGTCATTAACGTCGGCCTGGCGGAGCCAGGCGCCGCCCTGCATTTCGTCTAAATTTAGCTTAAGGTCTGTGTCGCTGACCAGTCGATAGACCCAGGCGAACTCCATCCCAGTGATTGGGCTTGCCTCCAATTTAAACAAGGCTTCAGGTATTTCATCTAACGAAAGGCCTATCTCCTCTTCAATTTCCCGGACACAGCACCGATCATAGCTCTCACCGGCATCGACATGCCCTGCTACAGAGGAATCCCACATCCCTGGGTTTTCTTGTTTATGCAATCCGCGCCGCTGCAGGAACAACTCTCCCGAAGAATTGAACACCAGGACATGAACAGCGCGGTGGCGCAAACCTTGTTGGTGAACTTCATCGCGTCGTTGTGATCCCACAACCTCGTCCAAGGAGTTGACCACCGAAAGCATTTCGGCGTCTTCATCGGCCCGGCTCAATGAGCAACTCCACCTGAGTCTGGCACAGGCCGTTGTGGCTCACCGCTACGCTGGCGCTCACGCCATCCCGGATCGACCCAAACTGGCGCCTCAAGTGGTTTTAGAAGAGTTTTGCCAGCGACCAGGTCGGCTGCCCGCTCCGCCAGCATTATGGTCGGAGCGTTCAAATTCCCATTAGTGATGCTGGGGAAGGCGGATGAATCAATCACCCGCAACTGATCGATGCCTTGAACCCGGCAATCGGCGTCCAGCACTGCGGCTGGGTCGTTGTCGGCACCGATCTTACAGGTACATGATGGGTGATAAGCGCTCTCGACATTTTGTCGTACCCACTCATCAATTTGATCATCTGCAGTTATCGCATCACCCGGCGCTATCTCCTGGCCGCGAAAACGATCCATTGCGGATTGGCCGAGTATCTCGCGAGTCCAACGGATACACAATCTCCAATCTGCCCGGTCCTTCTCGGTAGTGATGTAATTAAACAGAACCCGGGGGTGCTCACGTGGATCGGCCGACCTGATCGCTACGTCTCCCCGGCTGGTGGGCTTGTTGGGTCCCACATGGACCTGAAAGCCATGCCCATCGAAAGCCGCGCGACCATCGTAGCGCATTGCACCCGGCAAAAAATGGTATTGAATATCCGGGGCTGAAATTCCCGCACGTGAACGAATAAAAGCGCATGATTCAAAATGATTAGTCGCCCCCAGCCCGTCCTTGAATAACAGCCAACGCAACCCGATCTGAAGCTTGCTCCACCAACCCAAACGCGAGTTCAGTGAGATCGGCTCGAGGCAGCGATACTGAAAATAGACTTCAAGATGATCCTGCAGGTTACGGCCTACTCCCTCCAGCGGGTAAATCACCGGAACACCGGCAGACTCGAGAATACCCGGCGAGCCTATCCCCGAACGCTGCAATAATGTGGGCGAGCCAATCGATCCGGCCGACAGGATCACTTCACTTCGGGCATAGACCTGAAAGACATTGCCATCCTTTTCGTACTCGACTCCGGTTGCGCGTACCCCATCCAACAGCACCCGGTTAACCAGGGTTCCAGTAATCACCCGCAGATTCTTGCGATCACGGATCGGATCGAGATAGGCACGGCTGGCCGAAGCACGACAACCCCGATCTACAGTCATATGCATCGACCCGAATCCTTCCTGTTGAAACCCGTTGTAATCGTCCGTGCCCGGGTACCCTGCCTCACACCCAGCGTCAATAAACGCCTGATACAACGGATTCAACCGCATTTCATTTCCGGCGCACACGCCGAGCGGCCCGCTGCCGCCACGGTAACGATCCGCACCGCGATACCAAGACTCGGCGCGCTGGTAATACGGCAGACAGGCGGCGTAGTTCCATCCCGCAGCGCCATTGGACTCCCATTGGTTGATATCCTCGGCGTGGCCGCGCACGTAGACCATGCCATTGATCGAGGACGAACCGCCAAGACCCAAACCGCGGGGGCAATCCAATACGCGGTTATCCAGACCAGGCTCTGGCGCAGTCTCGAAACCCCAGTTGAAACGGCGGGTGTTCATTGGCATCGATAATGCTGTGGGCATCCGCACAATCAAACTGCGGTCACTCCCACCAGCTTCTAGTAGCACTACCCGAATTGCCGGGTCTTCACTCAGCCGCGCCGCCATAACACAACCGGCTGACCCAGCTCCAACAATGACGTAGTCCGCGTCACGCATAGGCCAACAACCTGGACACGACTTTGCCACTGGCAGATCGGATGGCAAGGCGCATGTTAAGCAAAACAGCTGCTGACGATAATTCAGGTGGCATGGCAGGATCCGTAGCTAGCAGTTGACAAAGTCCCAGACGCTGAGATATTTAAGTGTTAATCCTAACCTATCGGCGTACCCAGTATGAGACCTATCCAGATCAAGGCCGGTGAGGTCACTATAAGAGCCTGTTGTGTTGTCTACGATAAAGACGGGACCCTGGTCGATTTTCACAGCGTGTGGGGGCCCCGGATGGTACGCAGCGCCAACGCCTTACTCGCTGCAACCGATCTCGGTGATGATTTTGCACACCACCTTTACCGCGCCGTGGGTTATGACCCGAATACCAATCGCACTTTTGGCCAGGGGCCGCTCGCTAGTGCACCGCTTGAGCAGTTAGTGATTGTGGTTGCCACAGCCATGTTTCAATCCGGGATAACATGGGATAAGGCGCTCGAGCTTTCAAGCACTTGCCTATTGCCGCTAATGGCCGCACAACCGGAGGCGAAGGAAATCACGCCAAGGGGGGATGTACTGTCGCCGCTGCGAACATTGCAACAACACGGCTGTCGACTTGTGGTAGCCACAACCGACAACCGTGACTCGACCCATTTGATGCTTAGACACCTTGGCATTAAGGGTTGTTTCAACCAGGTAATCTGTGGTGATGACCCCGGGCCGGTCAAGCCAGACCCTGAGGTGTTGCTTTCGATTGCCCGAACACAGAAGGTTCCGGCTTCCCAACTCATTATGGTTGGGGACACAGTCAGTGACATGGTGATGTCACGCCGTGCAAGGGCTGGATTGAGCGTTGGGATCACGGGCGGCGCTGGCACTGATGATGAGCTAGCGGCGCACGCTGACGTGCTCATAGACAACATCAGCCAAATACGGCCCGTCTCAACCTCCTGACGTTATCCTTGAGGCTTATCCAGGGCGAGCAGAAACGCTTCCTGAGCGTCAGACTCGATCGCCCCTGGCCTTGTCTGACGTACGGTTGCGATCGCATCAGCCGGGGCCCAGCCGGATGCGATTAGCAAACGCGCAGCCAACGTGCCGGCGCGACCCAGGCCAGCAGCGCAATGCAGCAACACTCGATCTCCCCCACGCAGTCCTGCTAAAAGCTCATCAAGAAACGATGTCGCAGGTCCGCCGCCCGTTGGCGCCTGAAGATCCCTGACTGGCCAGTGTCTCCAGTTGAACTGGCGTTTCAGCTGTCGCGGCAGATCCGGAACACCGAGCACGGAAAACTCGTGGATCTCCACCAGGGAGATCACTAGATCAGGCCGCCAAGAATCAACAATGCCTAGGTCAGCTTGAATATCGCGCTGCCAGACGAGTCCACCAGGCCCGCCTTCAAAACGACCTGGGCAGCAACACATCCCAAGCAGTCCGCACTCGCCAACCGATAACTGGTCAATCTGAAGCGGCGCTCCGGTGGGCTGCAAAAATGAACCTCCCTACCATTCACCGGTATTGGGCATCGAAACCCAGGGCTCCGCTGGCGCCAACGACTCACCACGCTGCAGCAGTTCAATCGAAATGTTCTCAGGAGAGCGAATGAACGCCATTCGACCATCCCGCGGTGGGCGGTTGATAGTCACATCCTGATCCATCAGTCGCTGGCATAGCGCATAGATATCTTCAACCTGGTATGCCAGGTGGCCAAAGTTACGCCCGCCGCCATAATCCTGGGGGTCCCAGTTGTAGGTAAGCTCAATCTGAGCTGATTCGTCTCCGGGCGCGCACAGAAAAACATTGGTGAACCGACCCCGTTCCTCATCATAGCGACGTGCCTCGATCAAGCCCAGCTTTGCGCAATAAAAATCCAGCGACTTCTCCAGATCGCTGACCCTGACCATCGTGTGAAGATATTTCATAAGTTGTATCTCGGTTAAGTGGAAACTGCTGATCGCCAGGTCTGTGTTTTGGCCTCGATACCTCGGCTCAACAGATAATGAAGGATCTTAACGCCTGCTGCAGTATAAAAAATCATCATGCCCATTGCGGCGGCAGGTGCGATATCGCCGGCATCATCCATATTCAGGACCGCGACTGACGCCAGCGTAGTATGAGGCGAGTAAAGAAAGACAACCGCAGAAACTGTCGTCATGGCATTAACAAAAAGATAGATGCTGATATCCAGTATGGCCGGCGTACACACCGGAACCGTCACGCGCAGAAACGTTCGATAAAAGGGCTGCTTCAAAGAAGCTGCAACAGATTCAAACTGGGCATCCATTTGCTTCAGGGCAGTGGTCGCGGTGAGATGACTAACGGTGTAGAAGTGGGTAATCGTGCTGATAACCAGAATAGCCATAGTGTGATAGAGAACATTCAATGGATTGTTTGGCGCATTAAAAAAGAAAATGTACGCCAGCCCCAGCACCAACCCTGGAACTGCCATGGGTAACATGGCCAGAAATTGAAACGCCCCACGGATCGGACCCAAACCTTGGCCTTTTTCAACCAGATAAGCGCCGGAGAAAACCA
>CAJWEF010000176.1 GCA_913031305.1 uncultured Acidiferrobacteraceae bacterium | reverse complement strand
CGGGCACGTGGCGCCGAAATGCCAGCCCGTTTCTGGACTGACCCGCTGATGTACCAGGGCGGATCCGACAGTTTCCTGGGCCCACGCGATGATATCCCTGTTGCAGATATCACATGGGGCGTCGATTTTGAAGCAGAGGTTGCCGTGATTACCGGCCGGGTGGCCATGGGATCGACTGAAAGCCAGGCCGGCGAAGAAATACGCCTGCTGATGCTGGCCAACGATGTTTCGCTGCGCAATCTGATTCCTGCTGAGTTGGCCAAGGGTTTTGGCTTTTTTCATGCCAAGCCGGCAAGCGCTTTTTCTCCGGTTGCGGTCACCCCTGATGAGCTGGGGTCAGCCTGGGATGGTCGAAAAATTCGCCTGCCTATTCTCAGTGCGCTAAACGGGGCGCCGTTCGGGTGCCCTGATGCCGGCACAGACATGACCTTTGACTTTGCCCAGTTGATCGGTCACGCCGCTCATACCCGCGAACTGAGTGCCGGCACTATTGTGGGCTCCGGAACCGTATCCAACAAACAGAACACCGAACACGGTTCCGCGATTGCTGACGGTGGTGTCGGTTACTCCTGCATCGCAGAACTCAGGATGATTGAAACCATTAACAGCGGAGAGCCCAGTACTTCTTTTATGAGCTTCGGAGATCGCATTCGTATCGAGATGAGGAGCCATGATGGCTCGAGCGTCTTCGGTGCAATCGACCAGCGCGTTGTGGAGTATCGCAGCCCGGGATGACCGGTCACCCTCAGCCGGGCCGGAAAATCAACCAACAGCAAGGCTTCCACGCCTTGCGCCAATGATACCTCGGGGCTACCCCAAGATCGACTCCCCAAAACATTAAACCACCGGCACAAGGCGGGTTACTGCCCAAACTGCAGAGTATCCCTGTCGACGTGGGCCCTGACCAAGGGCCGCCAGGCCGTATCTTTTTGCTCAGGCGTTTGCCATTTCTTTTTCATGCAACCAGGCGGTATCTTTAGGCGGACGCTTAGTGCGCGTCCATTCTTCCAGCATAGCCGGTGCCAGATCGTGGATCTCTTTCATCTTTTCCGGGGAGACAGGCGTGTTAACTGCCAATTCGAGCCGGTGACCGTTAGGGTCAAAAAAGTAGATCGATTTGAAAATGCCGTGATCGGTCGGGCCCACCACTTCCAGACCCGCTGCTTCCACTTTGGCTTTGGCCTCAAGCAATGTGTCCATGTCAGCGACTTCGAAAGCGATGTGCTGCACCCACTTGGGCGTATTGTTATCGCGGCCCATTTCCGGGGAGTTGGGCAACTCAAAAAAAGCCAGTACATTACCCATTCCAGCGTCAAGAAAAACATGCATGTAGGGGTCCGGCTCCTTGGTTGAAGGAGCCCGCTCCTCGGCAAAAACCAACATAAAGTCCATACCCAAAAGGTCTTGATAAAATTGAACGGTCTCCTTGGCATCGTGGCAACGATAAGCCACGTGATGGATTCTCTCTAGAGCTATAGCCATGACAAAGTCCTCATACTGTTTATGCTGAGACTAGTATGCCACGACTGATGTAGCTGCATTCCATTCATCAAAATTTATTGCGAAATTACATATCGTAAAAATAAATGGGATCGCCAGCGCGCAACGTGGAACCGGACCAGACCGACTGACAGAAGGTTGGCCTGGCAAAATGAATTACTCTTAATGCGTAACTTAATACCAGCAGGTACTGGCCCTACGCTGTAAGTAATAAGATCATCTGGACTGCTACCGGCACCAACCCGACTACCTGCCGCTAATCCACTCTGCCCCATATTCTTTCAGCCGTTTTCACCAGCAATTCGAGTTTTTGTTTCTGCTGATCTTCGCTGAGCCTATTGCCCTCCTCGGTTGACGCAAAGCCGCACTGTGGTGCAATACCCAGTTGCCCGAGATCTACGTACTTGGAAGCCATATCGAACTTTCGACACAATTCATCAACGGTTTCCAGATCACCCGATTTTGTGGTGATAAACCCGGCCATCACGCGCTGATTACCCGTGGGCAGCAGCCGCAGGGGCTCCAGCCCGCCGGCGCGGTCGCTGTCGTACTCAAGAAAAAATACATCGATCCCGGTTTGGGTAAAGATTGCCTCTGCCACTGGATCATACGCACCATCTGCTACCCAGGTGGACTGAAAATTTCCCCGGCAAAGATGCATGGCGATAGTCATATCGTCAGGGCGCTCCTTTATCGCACCTTGCATCATCGCCGCGTAGCGCTTCACGAGCCAGTCCGGATCCACTCCCTGCGAGCCCTTCTCAGCACGAATCTTTGGGTCGCAAAGATATGCAAAAAAAATATCATCCATCTGCAGGTAACGGCATCCCACATCATAAAACGCCTTAACTGCTTTCGCGTATACCCTGGTGATATCAGCGAACAGTGCCTCCTGGTCCTGATATTCGCTCGGGCCTATATCTTCCAACGCCGTTCGAAAATGACAACAACTCGGACCGGGAATGGAGATCTTTGGTTGGGCCTGAGTAACCGATGCCAGAAAGGAATAATGCTCGAGCATCGGGTGATCTGGCGGAAAATCCAGGATCCCCGAAATAACAGGATATATCGGCCGCAGGCTTGCACCGTGAAACTGAAATCCTTTATCCCGCGCTACCAGTTCGAAACCAGTTAAATGCTCAAGAAAGTCATAGTGCCAGAAAGAACGCCGATACTCGCCGTCAGTGACTGCTTTGAGGCCCACAGCCTGTTGCATGTCAACTGCGGTACGTATCGCGTCGTCTTCGACCCGGGCGAGTTCCTTTGGATCAATTGTGTCCGTCTCAAAACGAGCCTTGCGGGCATTTTTGACAGTCTCTGGCCGCAACAGGCTGCCGACGTGATCAGCGCGAAATACAGGTTTGGGAGTTGCCATCAGACACTCGTATCAACGTTATCTGGGTTAGAGAGATCACGAAAACCACGCAGTTCTCTGCCCTGTTGCTCAGTAATCACTCCTCGAGCAATGTGCAAAGCCATCTTGCGGTTCGCATCAGCCGGGCGTCTTGGTCTGCGCCCGCAATTAACTGAACGCCGATCGGCAGGTGAGTGCTGCCTTTAAGCAGCGGCATTGTTAACGCTGGCAATCCTGCCAGAGTCCAAAGAGTACAAAAAATCGGATCACCGGTCTGCTTTAAGGTGGCGGGTGCCTCGCCAGCAGCCGAGGGCACGATGATTGCATCAAATTCGTTAAACAGCTCACAGAAAAACGCACCTACGGCATCGATAGCATCGATGGCCTGGGCGTAGTCTTCCTGCGAGTGTTCTGCGGCGCGCTGCAGTGCGCCGGTAATCTGTGCGCTCAACAGTTGCGGGTGTGCAACAAGATCTGCGCTTAACAGTTGATGGATCTCGATATCGTGAATAACCCGGTGATGATCAATCATATTGCCATAACCGTCGGGCAAATCGACTGGCTCGGCATAAGCTTTTAGAGTCTTTTGAAGTTGCGCAAAACCGGTACGGGTGTCTTGCTCGAGTCTGTCATCATAGGGCGCACTTACAAAGGCAAACCGCGGCTCACCAGGCGCGTCTTGCAGATAGCCGCTGGACAGATGCGGCTTGGGCACAGCTGCGGTGGCGCTGTCATTGATATCGTAGCCGGTTAACTGGTCTGTAATCAGCGCAATATCTTTAATGGATCTTGCAAAAGCCCCCACCTGATCGAGCGTGCCGGATGTGCGCAGCACCCCGCTGCGCGAAATCAGCCCCCGGGTGGGTTTAAAGCCATATACCCCACAAAAGGAAGCGGGCCGGATGACAGAGCCGTTAGTCTGGCTGCCGATGGCCAGCGGTATCTGCTGCGCGGCAACTGCAGCGGCTGAGCCACTGGAGGAGCCGCCCGGCGTGTGGCCCGGGCGATGCGGGTTCTGAGTAGTGCTTGGCGCCAGAAAAGCGAATTCTGTGGTAACCGTTTTACCCATAATGACGGCGCCGGCTTCTTTAAGCTTGCTGACCACGGTGCAATCCACATCCGGAGCACGCTCAGCATAAATGGGTGAGCCGTAGCACGTCGGCATATCGGCGGTATCGTAGATATCCTTGATACCAACCGGCACGCCATGCAGCGGGCCCAGTGCACGCCCCTTAGCGCACCGATCGTCGGCCGATCGGGCCTGGGCCAGCGCCAGATCCGGATCCAGAAAAGCCCAGGCGCCAATCGCGGCATCGGTTTGTTCAATCCGCAAAAGGCACGATTGCAACAACTCTACGGAGGAAAAACATCCCTCGCGTATACCACGCGCCGCTTCCGTGGCGGACAGGGTGTACAAATCCATCAGGCGATTCTAAATCAAATGGATAAAGGCAAACTTGAGATAGCGCGCCATGCGCTCTTATTAGCATCCGAAGAGGAAGGCGCGTCGAGCGAGTCGGCGGCCATGATGAAAAAAGGGGCGGGTTAACTACTTCCTTAGCAGTTAATGCCCCCGCTAATCATCTTCACCTCAAAGTCAGCCAAGTCAAACCACCACCCTGACCCAGAAAGTCAGCGTGGGGTTACACCATCATCTCAAGCGATGGTGTAACTGTGGTTCTTGGCAATAGTACACATGCCATCACCAAATACAGCACCATTGGCAATGGCTGTGTCTACTATTGAGATGATCTGTTGCTGTAGATCACATCTACTGATACAGCATTACAGAAGGACTGAAAGCTTGATATTTTTTCAGTCAGTAATGCTGTTTCTTAATTATTTAAAGTCCAACAACCTTTTGGGCGCATGGGCCTTTTTCGGTCTGGCCGACTTCGAATTCAACAGCCTGGCCATCGCTCAATGTTGCGTAATCGCCACCGGCCTGAATCTCAGTATGATGAACAAACAAATCCTTGCCGCCATCATCCGGGGCAATAAATCCGAAGCCCTTCTCTGCGCTAAACCACTTTACTGTACCTTTAGTCATGCTATTTACTCTATTTTGTTTTGGTGAAAGAAACGAAAACCCATATTGAAGTCACCACTTCTATATGGGCATAGTGAATTTCTACGGAAATAGTGAAGCTCTACCAGAAAGATGAAACTCTACGGGAATAGTAAAACTCTACGGGAATAGTGAGATTCTACGGGAAAAGTGAAATTCTTTTGCGGCTGTCAGACGTGGCCATCTATTTTAGCAGGTTCGTCGTCTGATGGGGCTTGATCAA
>CAJWEF010000175.1 GCA_913031305.1 uncultured Acidiferrobacteraceae bacterium | reverse complement strand
AAATGCACAAACTGGTCTGAACCAGTTGCTTTGATTCGAGAGGAACACGCTATGCCGTCATTTGATGTGGTCAGTGAAGTAGATGCACACGAACTTAATAATGCCGTTGACCAGGTAAACCGCGAAGTCAGCAACCGCTTTGATTTCAAGGGCAGCGACGCCCGGGTTGAGCACAAGGAGCCCTTGCTGACCATTTTTGCCGATGATGAATTCAAGGTGGGGCAGGTGCGCGATATCCTCGACATCAAACTGGTCAAGCGGGGAATCGATATTGCTTGCCTGCAGGCAGGAGAGGTCAAAGAGCGTGGTGCGGGCAAGGCGCAACAGGAAATCACTGTGCGAAGTGGAATCGATACGACCCTGGCCAAGACCCTGGTGAAAAAGATAAAAGGGGCCAAGATGAAAGTCCAGACGGCAATCCAGGGAGAGCAACTGCGGGTATCAGGTAAAAAACGTGACGACCTGCAGGCGGCAATTGCATTGCTTAAAGAAGAGGATGTTGGATTACCTTTGCAGTACGTGAATTTTCGTGACTAGTCGATGCACTGAGAGTTGCGCAGCTACCCAAGAGATCGGCCATGAAAGAAATTGAGTTCTGGTTTTCCATTGGCAGTACCTATTCCTATCTTTCAGTAGCGCGCCTGCCGCAAGTTGCCCGCGAGACAGGAGTTTCGTTTTCCTGGCAGCCTTTCAGTGTGCGTCGCATCATGCGCGAGATGGACAATGTTCCCTTTCCTCCCAGCAAGCAGGTTAAGGTCGATTACATGTGGCGTGATATTGAGCGACGTGCGAAGGGTTACGGTTTTACCGCAAATGTACCAGCGCCTTACCCGCTGCAGGAATTCGACCTGGCTAACCGGGTTGCAGTGCTGGCCATGCACGAAGGCTGGTGTGAAGACTATGTGCAGGCGACTTATCGGCGCTGGTTTGTCGATGGTCTTGAAGCAGGCAGCGAACCCAATCTTTTGCAAACCCTGGTCGAGGTAGGCCAGGATACAGCGCGCGTAGTCGAGCGCGCCGATGACCTTGATATTGAGGCGGCCTACGTCGAGCAGACGGATCGTGCACAACGTGTGGGCATTTTCGGTAGTCCATCCTTTATTGTCGATGGTGAGGTGTTCTGGGGCGACGACCGGCTGGAAGACGCTATTGCCTGGGCAAAAGACTACGGCTGAATCGCCGGTTTTACCAGCGCTCTCCAAAGGGTCGCAGATCCAACTCGAAAGTCCACGCAGACCTGTCCTGTCGGGTCAGTGCGAAAACGCTATTCGCAATCGCATCTGGCTTCATAAAATAATCATCGGCCTTATCGGGCATGCGTGTCCGTGTGCGTTCAAGGTCAATAATGCCATCGATAATCAGGTAACCCACGTGAATCCCTTTGGGGCCAAGGTCACGGGCCATGGATTGGGCCAGGCTGCGCTGTGCCGCCTTGGCGGATGCGAAAGCCGTTGATTGGGCACCGCCACGCAGTGATGCCGTGGCCCCGATCACCATGATATTGCCTGCACCTCGCTCGCTCATGCCCGGGATCACCTGCTGGGCGCATACCAACAGGCCAAGGGTGTTAGTGGCCCAGGATGAATGCATGCCTTCAGTCGAGGTTTCCATGATCGAGGTCCACTGGCCGGCCCCAGCGTTATAAACCAGGGTGTCGACCGAGCCTGTCTGATCATGAATCTGCGAAAAAACGGCTTTGATGGCGTCGGGCTCGCGAACATCGCACACCATGGGGATCGATCCTGGAATTTCTCTGGATAATCCTTCCAGGTAATCTTGGTTGCGGGCCAACATTACGACGGTGTAGCCCTCGGCGCTGAACTGTCGACTGAGTGAGGCACCATTACCTGGCCCGACACCGGCGATGACACAGATTTTATTCATGAGACAGGCTCCTTTGCAGCGCGATAGGGGCTGGGGATATTAATGAACACTCGCTTATTGTCTGAAGCTGGATCTGACGTCAGGTGTAGCGCCTGTCAGCGCGGTAGGACGCAATATCAATAGCGGGTGTTTTTCTGGTAATCAGTGCGCTGATGATTTTGCCCGTGGTTGGGCCCATGGTTACGCCTAACTGCCCATGGCCCACCGCCAGCCAGGCATCTGCTACGCCGGGTGCCGGCCCGATGACTGGCAGGGTGTCGGGCATGAACGGGCGGGCTCCCATCCATTGCGAGCCGTGGGTATGGGTAAGCCCGGGGAAAAGATGGCGTTGGGCTTTTTCGACCAGCACCTCGGCGCGCCGGTAGTTGGGCAAGGCATCCAGTGGTGCGATCTCTATAGTACCCGCAATACGCAGCCCACTTTCTACAGGTGTATTGACAAAGCCACCACTGGCGTAAACCACGGGCCGGGAAAGGGAGACACCACTATCTGCGATATCAGTATGGTAGCCATGCAGCGGCGCCAGCGGAATACGGATACCCAGGTCAGAAAGCAAAGTGTTGGCCCAACAGCCAGCCGCAATAACCAGTTTATCGATCTCGAGCTGTGATCCGTCGAGCAGATGCAAGCACTTGGCCTTGGCTGACCCCATTTCGATACGCTTAACATCTGCGTTGATAATCTCGCCGCCCAACTCAGAAAAGTACTCAGAAAGTTCACGAGTAAGTCGTTGTGGGTCGGTGAATGAACGCCAGCCATGCGCAATCAGGCCGAACTTGCCGGTGGTATCCAGATCGGGCTCCAGGTCACGAAGCGCATCGTCATCCAGTTCAGTTATCTGGTGGCCTTCGTTAGCACGTAACTGCCAACTGAGCCGATCGGTATCGTATTGCTGGCGGCTGTCATAAAGATAGAGTACTTCGTTCTTGCCCCAGATGTTCTGTATATCAGCCGCTTCAATGACATCGTCAAAATCATTTTGCGCGTGGGCAGTAATGGCACCCAGGTGATGGCAGATCTGCGCCACCCGGCGTGCCCGGGCATTCAGTAAAAAGCGCGCCAGCCATGGCAGGGCAGTGGGCAAATGACCGGGGCGGATCGCCAGTGGGCCTTCAGGATTCAACAGCCACCCGGGCAGTTTTCCCATAACGCCCGGCTTCGCAAGAGGCACAATCTCACTGACCGCCAGCAGCGCGCAGTTGCCAAACGTTGCCTTGCCGCCGATGCTGTCACGCTCAATCAGGGTGGTGGCAATGCCTTCACGCTGCAGAGCAAGCGCGCAGGATACGCCGATGATGCCGCCGCCGATCACGGTGACTTCAGCCAATTAACGCACCCCCCGTTTACGCATAGCCTGAGTCAGTCGACCCCCTCGACAATGCGCAGGTCGCGCACGACTCCGCCATCCAGTGCTTTGAGAGCCTCCTGGTAGGCAGGTGATTCATAGGCTGCAAGCGCCTGTTCATAGCTGTCGAATTCGACCAGCACGGTTCGTTCAGCAACTGCGTTTTCTTTGGGTTGCATTTGTCCACCGCGTACCAGAAAGCGCCCGCCATTGCCTTGCACGGCCGTAGCCGCCAGCGCGACATAAGCCGCGAGCTTATCTGCATCTATGATCTCGCGGTAGGCCGACATCCAGTATCCTTTTGCCATTGTTGTATCTCCTTATCGGGTTTAGATTAAACGGAAAAACGGTTGTTGTATGTTCATGACTTTATCAGCACTACATGAGTGCCAAGGCGGGTTTTACCGAATAGGCTTTCATGCCTGGGTAATTTCAGTCAGCGCCTCAAGCAGTGTCAGTACTTCAGCCTTAGTGTTGTAGTGACAAAAAGAGGTTCGGATACAACTGTCCATCTCCAGGGGGTCAAGAATATTCCCCGAAAAATAATCCGCCTTGCGCACGTGGGTTCTGATACCGCGCTGGTTCAGCGCATTGACTACCTCGGCTGATGGAATACCTGCAAAGGCATACGACACCAGGCCTTCACGGTAGGGGTTGTCCGGGCCGCCTACAATATAAGCGCCCGGCAGGGTCCGGATTCCGGGTTGGCCGTCGGCTCCGTTGATCGCAATATCCACAAGATGGGCTTCCTGGGCCATCATGGCGTTGCCGGCAGCTTCAAGCCGTGCACGTCGGTCCGACAAGTCGCTGACCTGACTGCCGAGCCAATCAAGGTATTTGACGACTTCACTGAAGGTTGCAAACGCGCCCGTGTCGCGTGTGCCCAGCTCCCAGAAATCATCTGCTGTGCCGTCGAGCTTCTCATGAGGCAGGGTGCTCATGCGGGGCGAGGCCCAGCCCACACCGTAATTGTGCCGGGAGAATACCTTATAGCCGGACAGGGCGCACCCATCCACACCGCACGCGCCCATATCCATTACGCCATGGGCCGCGTGCTGGATGCTGTCTACGATAATGAAGCACTGCGGCGCCACGGTGCGGATGGCCCGCGCCACTGCTTGCACATCGATTGCCATGCCCGTGACGGGGCTGGTCTGAATGATGGTGGCAACACGTGTATCAGAGTTGATCTGCTGCAGGTAGTCCTGTGCAGTCACCAGTGTCTGGGTTTTCTCATGGGCAATATTGATATTTTCCTTGCCTGCGACGGGGCACCACTTACTGCGCGCGCTGGCCGTAGCCGGATGCTCCAGAGTGCTGCCAACCACGTTGCCGCCTTGAGGAGATCCCAGGATCGCTGCACGGACCAGGCGAAAGAGTACTTCGGTACCGCTCTCTCCGGTAAACACCACACCATCATCAACGCCAAAGAATGTTTTCATGTCGTCGCGTGCGGCAGCGATGATGCGCACCAGTTCACGCGAGGCGGGGTTATCACGGCCCTGGTTATCGGGAATGGCTGAGAGCGCCGTATTCACCTTCACAACCGATTTCAGAGTCAGCGAACCCCCGGCATTCTCAAAGAAGATACGTGGGCCCTGGTAGGGGCAGTTATCGACGTGATGAAAGCGGCTTCGAATTTCATCGAGAAGAACAGGATCAAGCATGGATGGGCTCTGGTTATCTAGGTATGGAGCAGCACGGATATAGCACGTCCTTAAACATCACTGCAGTCGGGAAAGCGTCGCCTGGGTAGCGGGCCGCTCCAAAATTCGGTTGCGGTGGGCCAGAATGCCTGAGGCCAGGGCGACCCTTTTAGGGGCGACGAATATCTTGAGCATATTGGGTGGCTTGAAGGCTGGCTGAGGGCGGGATCTTGCACCAAAGATGCCTTAGTGTATCGTGCAGCGATTCAAC
>CAJWEF010000174.1 GCA_913031305.1 uncultured Acidiferrobacteraceae bacterium | reverse complement strand
GCACCGTATCAAAAAGTGCCGCATCTTCGCCGGGCTCACCAGCGGCAGCCATCCAGTTGGCCGACAGATGGACGTCTGAAAGAGCGTGAATCCCGGCACAAGCAATATTGGTAATTGCCTCGGCGACTGCCATCCGACCACTGGCTGGCCCACTCACGAGGGCCAAAGGCGTTCGCTCGCCCACCGCCATTGCCTCCCCAGTGTGGCCATCAAAACCCGCAGCCGTAACCCCGGCATCAGCGACTGGGACCTGCCAGGGACCGACCATCTGATCACGGACCACCTGGCCGCCGACACTGCGGTCGCCAATCGTGATCAGAAAAGTCTTATCGGCCACCGCCGGCAGGCGTAGCACCCGATCAAAGGCCTCATCCATTGTGATGCCAGAAAGGTCCAGAGCCGGGTAGTTGGCCGCCTGACGCCGGGCATCGCGCTGCATGCGTGGTGCGTTGCCAAACAGGGTTGTCATAGGCAGATCCACCGGGTGCGGCCCGGCCACCCCGGTAACGCCAGAGACACACAAATGCTCATCCGCGCTGGCGCTACCCACGATACTAAAAAGGCACCGCTCCCTCGTACATAGGGCCTTAAAATCTTCGATCCGCTTTGGTGCGACAGCTAAGACGTAACGCTCCTGCGCTTCATTACACCAAAGCTGCATCGGCGAAAGCCCCGGTTCATCACTCGGAATAGCGTCCAGATTGAACACAGCGCCGATTCCCGCATCGTGCACAAGCTCAGGTAGCGCATTCGATAGCCCGCCGGCACCCACATCATGCAAGGACACAATCGGGCTTTGTGCACCCAGTGCAATACACCGGTCTAACACCTCCTGGCAGCGACGCTGCATCTCGGCATTGCCACGTTGCACTGATGCAAAATCTAATGCCTCATCACTTTGTCCCGAATCGACACTGGAAGCCGCGCCGCCGCCCAAGCCAATCAGCATCGCGGGGCCCCCGAGCACCACGATCAGGTCGTCGGGCTCTATGGGCTGCTTGGCGACATGTCCGGGTCGAATATTGCCCATTCCGCCGGCCAACATTATCGGTTTGTGATAACCCCGACGAAGCGCTTTATCCTGAGCATCACAAAGAACTTCCAGAGTTCTGAAATACCCACCGATGTTGGGTCGACCGAACTCGTTATTGAACGATGCGGCGCCGATCGGTCCGTCCAGCATGATCTGCAATGGGCTTGCGAGCCGTCTTGGGTGCTGTAACTCGAGTTCCCAGGGCATCGGCCAACCCGGCAGGCGCAAGTCAGAGACAGAAAAACCCGTAATGCCGGCCTTGGGTTTCCCACCGCGGCCGGTAGCGCCCTCATCCCGGATCTCACCACCAGACCCAGTCGCCGCGCCGGGGAAAGGCGAGATAGCGGTGGGATGATTATGAGTCTCGACCTTCATCAACAGATGCATCGGTTCGGCAAGTTGCGAATACTCGCCATCATCAGGGCGCGGTAAAAACCAGGCGGACGGATAGCCTGTAATAACTGCAGCGTTGTCCCGATAAGCCACCAGCGTCTTGTCGCCGTTCGCAGCATGAGTACTTTGGATCATCTCAAAAAGGGAATGCGGCTGGTCTATATCATCAACTCTCCAGCGTGCATTAAAGATCTTGTGCCGGCAATGCTCAGAATTTACCTGTGCAAACATCATCAATTCGGCGTCCGTTGGATTACGCCCGAGCCGCTTGAATTCTTCAACGAGATAAGCGATTTCGTCGTGATTCAGCGCAAACCCTTCGCGCCGATTAGCATCCTCAAGAGCCGCTAGGCCGCTGTTAAGGACATCCACAACCCTCAAAGGACCGGCACTGGCGGAATAAAACACTCGCGCGAGATCCGCCTGATCGGAGGCAATCGACTCGATCATTGGATCATGAGCGAGATCAGCCAAGTACTTACGGGTCTTGGTATCGTGAGCCATGTCGTCAAAATGCCACGCGACGCCTCGTTCGAGGCGACTTAACCCAGAAAGACCACACCGTTTTGCGATCTCGCTCGCCTTGGTTGACCATGGCGAGCGCGTTCCCCAGCGGGGCACAACCAGCAAAGCACCCGCCGCAGCGACGACATCGTCCGTGCGTTCTTGAGTGCCATCGACCAGATTTCGCAACCTGGCCTTGTCGTTCGAGGACAGTTCGCCGCTCGTGTCTGCGAGGTAAAAGAAAAAAGCCCTCAGGCTCTTAAGCTGATGACCCCGGCCGGCGGCATCATGGGCCAGTTTTTCTAGACGAAAAGAGGATACCGCAGAGGCGCCGCCCAGAATCAGCACGGCCTTACCCAGCCTGCCCGGTCAGGAAGAGACGGGTTTTGTGAGATCGACCCCGAGCCGCAGTGCAACCTCTTCGTAGGCTTCGACCACACCACCCAGACCCTGGCGAAAACGGTCTTTATCGAGTTTTTTGCGCGTATCCGTATCCCAAAGGCGGCACCCGTCCGGGGTGAACTCATCACCCAGCAGTAGTTGACCACCGAAGCGGCCAAACTCCAGCTTAAAGTCGACCAGGGTCATCCCACCCGCGGCAAACAGCGCCCTCAGGATCTCATTGACCCGAAAAGTCTGGGATTTCATGCTCGTCACCTCTTCAGGGGTTGCCCAACCGAAGGAGGCAATATGGTATTCGTTGATCATTGGGTCGTGCAGTTCATCATTTTTGAGAAAAAATTCGAATGTCGGCGGCACGAGATCCAGACCATCCTCAACACCAAGACGCCTGCACAAGGATCCGGTTGCGATATTTCGCACAACGCACTCCACTGGAATCATGTCCAGCCGCTTAACCTGGGATTCTGTGTCGCTGCGAAGCCTTTCGAAGTGGGTCGCGACCCCCTTAGTCTCGAGGTGATCCATGATAAAGGCATTGAAGCGGTTGTTCACCATCCCTTTGCGGGCAAGCTGATCCATTTTTTCGCCATCGAAAGCCGAGGTATCATCACGAAATTCCATGATCAATTGGGCAGGATCCTGAGTGAGAAAAACCGATTTCGCCTTCCCCGAGTACAATTCTTGACCTTTTTCCATATGTCGGTGAGCCTTTATCTGTTTGAGGATTAAAGCAACTAGAGGATGCCGGCCAGATTCATGGCAGAACGCACCCGATCGTGATACTGCTCCGATAATGGCACCAACGGCAGGCGGATACCCCCGCCTATCAAACCCTGCTGCTCGAGTGCCCACTTGGCAGGAATTGGGTTGGACTCGAAAAACATCGCTTTGTGCAGGTCTGCCAGCTGATCGTTAAGGGCGCGCGCCTCGTCAGCATGGCCCAAAACCGCTGCCTGGCACATTCGATGCATGAGTTGCGGGGCGACGTTCGCTGTAACCGAGATAGTGCCTTTACCGCCAGCGAGCATCAACTCACAGGCGCTGCCATCCTCCCCTGAATAAACGGCAAAATCCGAAGGACAGCGGGCGATAAGATCACGCCCCCGATCCAGGTCGTTGGTCGCGTCTTTGATTGCCACAATATTGTCGATCTCCGCCAGGCGCACGGTCGTATCGTTATGCATATCTACCGCCGTGCGACCGGGCACGTTGTACAGAATCTGTGGGGTGGCGACCGCCTCAGCAATGGCCTTGAAATGCTGATACAACCCTTCTTGAGGGGGCTTGTTGTAATAGGGAACCACAAGCAGGCAGGCATCGACCCCGGCATCCATCGCGTGTTGGGTCAGGGCAATGGCCTCGGAGGTTGAGTTTGCGCCGGTACCACCAATCACTGGAATCCTTCCGGCAACCGCCTGAACTGTGCGGCTGATCACTTCGCCATGTTCTTCATGGTCGAGCGTAGCTGACTCCCCGGTGGTACCCACGGAAACAATTCCATCGGTGCCCTGAGAGATATGGTGCTCAACGAGTCCCTCGAGCGCGGGCCAGTCAACCGCACCGCGCTCATTCATTGGAGTGACCATCGCCACCATACTGCCTGTTAACATCTGCCCGCTCCTCGATTGTTTGCGATAATCCGGCGCCCCAAAGCGTGATAACCCGCAAAAGGTCGATGGTACTTTGGGTGCCCAAACAGCACAAGGCGTCCTTGCGCTTGGGGCTAAGTTCTCCGATGCTCAATAACCGTAACGAGGCATCGGCCGATGCCGGTCAGTTGCCTTGCTGACTCGATTCCGGCATCTTCACCTTGCCAGGTGCCAACGTAGGTTCCCATCTGTAATCACCGCCTCGGCGCCCAGGCAGAGCGGCATATTCGGGCTGACATGCCCAAACTCTGAGGAAAAAAAGACGGGACACGGCGACCGCGCCGCCATTTCGTTTTGTACCCACTCCTCGTCCTCTTGGCCAGGACCGATATCCGTAAAGCGCCCGAATACCACAGCACGAACATCCTCGAGGAGACCACAGTCGAGCCACTGGCGCCAGCAACGCAATAAACGCGGCGGGCTCTCGCCGGAGTCCTCAAAGAAGAGAATATGTCCGGCGAAACCATTTGGCAGATACGCTGTGCCAATCAGGTTGGTCAGGACGCTCAGGCACCCACCAAACAGCCGGCCCGAATAACTTGAGTCCACCTCGCCGCCGTGCCCGTTAACAGAAACAGTGCCCTGCCAAACCTGTCCACTGCACAGCAATGTCATCAGTTGCTCGATATCTGCCCCATCACCCCACAGAGGCGACCCGGGCATGGGTGCGTGTAGCGCAGGCCAGTGCAGGCGGGTATAAAACGCACTCTGCAACGCGCTGACATCTGAGAAACCAATCAGCGGTCGCGGTGCAACGTCGGCCAGCGCAGTCCAATCTACCAGGCCAAGCAGTTCGCTCGCGCCATAGCCCCCGCGAACACACAACAGATAATCATAGTCATGCCCCGACAGCCCGGTATTGAAGTGGGCGAAACGCGTCGCAACCCCACCGACCGAGAGGCGCTCGCCCGTACTCTGATTGCTGGGCTCATAATCCACCTGCAGACCCGCCTCACGCAACTGGGCGAGATTGGTATTCAGTACCCCCGAATCTGGAGGGCCGCAAGGCTCAATGACCCGGATGCGCACGCGCCCTACCTCCTGCGCCGGACTCACATCAGCGGCGGGCATCTTCAGGCCGCCAGCAGATTCTTGAGCGGGCCATGCTGCTGCGAGAGCGCGACTTTTTCATCCGGTTCAAGAACCCGGGTGAAATCCCACTGACCCTTAAAGTGGAAACTGCGCATGAGGGACAGTCCCGAAATAGCTAGAACATTAAGGCC
>CAJWEF010000173.1 GCA_913031305.1 uncultured Acidiferrobacteraceae bacterium | reverse complement strand
CCTCAAAGCCCTCTAAAATGACTTCTAGAGCCTCGGGCGGAATATACAAACCCTCGGGCCAC
Source organism: uncultured Acidiferrobacteraceae bacterium (assembly GCA_913031305.1). Lineage (GTDB taxonomy): Bacteria > Pseudomonadota > Gammaproteobacteria > Arenicellales > UBA868 > UBA868. The sequence goes on along the minus strand of CAJWEF010000173.1, from coordinate 5,196 downwards.
TGGTCGAAGGCCTTACCTCCGACAACAGCGCGTGCGCCAGTTCCCAGATTCGCCTCGGAGGTTCCGCTTGCAGGCGCTTCACTCATTGGTAAAGGGTTCCCACTACCGTGCGCACTTCATGGATAGTCTCTTGTGCAACATCCCTTGCACGCTCGCAGCCAGACTCGATAATCTCACGCACCTGCTTGGGGTTTTGCTCAAAAGGACGAGCCCTGTCATGAAGAACAGACTGCTCCTTAAGGATCGCCTCCAACAATGGCTTTTTACAGTCGACACAACCTATGCCAGCGCTACGACAACCGCTTGCCAACTCAAGGCGTCGCTCTTCATCGGTATAGATACAATGTAAATCCCATACCGGACACTTGTCTGGGTCGCCGGGGTCATGGCGGCGCTGCCGCGCCGGATCCGTGGGCATTGTCATCAGCCGGGCACTTACCCGCTCAGGCTCGTCGCGCATCTGAATCGTATTGTTATACGACTTTGACATCTTTTGGCCGTCCAGGCCCGGCATCTTTGCCGCTGGCGTCAGCAGTGCCTCTGGCTCGGGCAGGATCTCTCGGCCGCCGCCATCGAGGTATCCCACTAAACGCTCGCGGTCCTGCGGTCCTATATTGCCGGACCCACTTAACACTTGAAGCGCCTGCTCCCGGGCCGAACTAACACCTTCCTGAAGCCACTGGCGCCGCAAGCTTACAAATTGCTTGGCTGATTTCTTTCCTAGTTTCGCTAGCGCCTCAAGAGCCTTTTCTTCGAAAGCACCGTCACGCCCAAATATATGATTAAACCGCCGGGCAATCTCGCGGGTGAGCTCTACGTGTGGCACCTGATCTTCGCCCACCGGCACCCCGGTGGCGCGGTACATCAGAATATCAGCGCTTTGCAGCAAGGGGTAGCCCAAAAAGCCGTAAGTCGCCAAATCACGATCATTCAGCTTCTGCTGCTGATCCTTGAAGCTCGGAACCCGCATGAGCCACCCCAGCGGCGTCACCATAGACAGCAGGAGATGTAACTCGGCATGTTGGGGTATCCGGGACTGAATGAACAATGTCGCCTTCTCCGGGTCTACCCCTGCTGCCAGCCAGTCGATGAGCATTTCCCAGACGTTGGCACCCATCACCCCCGGCTCTTCGTAGTGGGTCGTCAGCGCATGCCAATCCGCTACGAAAAAAAAGCACTCGGATTGATCTTGCAGTGCGGCCCAATTCTTGAGGACCCCATGATAATGCCCCAGATGCAGTCGGCCGGTGGGTCGCATCCCGGACAAGATCCGCCCGGATTCAGATTTAGATGGCATCGCGGGGTTCAACAAATTTTCTACCGGTCAAAAGAGGTGATCAGAAAATAGATCCGGCTAAGGCGCACGATGCGCCTGTGTAATTGTACCCGATCACTCGAGCGCAAGCCTTAAAAGCCGGCGCCAGATGACTGTTTGAGCCTGACATTTTGAGTCAAAACTAAAACTGCGTTAACCCTTGATCCCCAGCAGCGGTCTATACCGGCCCAGGCACAAGGTACGGGTCCGATCAGGATACTCCGCAGTGCGAGGCGAATCGTAAGGATCCAACCTTGTCCAGTCGTTGATCGGAACAGGCCCCAAGGCAGTCGGCCAGCCTGCGCCCATCGGCCAAACCCATGTTGCCCTCGAGCTCTGCTAGCGGTTCAAGCACAAATCGCCGCTCAAGCATTCGTGGATGCGGAAGCGTCAGGCCCTCGGTCTGCAGCACCGTCTCGTTATATAAAAGCAGATCCAGATCAATCAGCCTAGGGCCAAATCGCTCACCGAGTCGAACCCGACCCTGTTCAGTTTCGATCCACAACAACTGCTCAAGCAGTTCGACAGGCTCAAGCGACGTGTCAATACGGGCGACCGCGTTAAGAAAGTCCGGTTGTGCGCTCAGTCCGACCGGAGCGCTTTGGTAAACCGAGGAGACCGCAGCAAGGTCAACCCCAAAAATACGAGCCAATGCGTCGAGCGCGTCTTGAAGCGCCGTCGCCGGATTACCAAGATTGCCTCCCAGACCTATCCAGGCAGAAACCGAAGAGCCAGATTCAATCATGTGCCCTGCTTGCTTTGCTCGTTAGATCGCTTTCGCGGGCGGCGTCGTTTGTTCCGTGCAGGCCCCGAGTTAAGCGCTTTTATCATCTCCTGTTGTTGGGGTACGCTATGTTCCTGAATTTGAGTCCACCACTCTGCCAGGCTCTCGGGCACCTCGCCAGCACCACTGCGCAGCACTAAAAAATCATAGGCTGCGCGAAACCGCTTGTTCTCCAACAGCCGATGGATAGTGCGGGGCCGCCGACTCTCAAGACGCCCTTGCAGTTCCCAGATTTCATATACGATACTGCTGACGCGCCGGGGGATCGAAATCCGCTGGCTTTCTCTACCGATTACCGCCACCGCGGCCTGCTGCAGGGCCGGGTAAGACGCTACCCCATGACCCATTCGGCGCTCGCGCTCCAGACACACGGCTCGCCACAACAATCCGGCAAATAAAAAAGCCGCAATAACCGGCTTTCCTTGTTGTACGCGCTGATCGGTATTCTTAAGAACCCGACAAACCAGCCCGGTGTCCGGCGCCAGGTCAGTATCGGTAAAAGTGCGTTCTGCTTCGGGAAACAGCTCGGCAAACATACCAAGATGGCGAAGCAGATTGAATAGATTCAACGCATACCCATGGTGGAACATTTTCAGAACTTCATCAAAAAGGCGTGCAGGCGGTACGTGTCGAAGCAGGTAGGCATTTTGTGCGATTAATCCTTCAATACCTTTTGCAAAAGCCAGGTTGAGCTTAGTCTTGAAACGAACCGCGCGTAGCATGCGCACTGGATCCTCATTCAGTCGCTCCTGGGGATCCCCAATGAAGCGCAAACGACGCTCATGGATATCGTCAAACCCGCCGACATAATCAAAAATAGTATTACTTCCCGGATCATAGTAGAGCGCATTAACAGTCAAGTCGCGCCTTAATACATCTTCTTCACGGGTCCCGAATACGTTGTCGCGCAGTATTCGCCCGTGCTCGTTCAGCACCGAGTCATCGTTTTCTTCAGAGTCCGGTTTGGCACGATAAGTCGATACTTCAATAACCTCCCGCCCCACGCGCACGTGCGCCAGTCGAAAGCGCCTGCCGATCAAACGGGCCCGGCGAAATACTCGCCGAACCTCATCGGGCAAAGCATCGGTCACAACGTCAAAATCCTTTGGGCGCTGCCCAAGCAGCAAATCGCGTACACAGCCGCCGACCAGTTCGGCCTGGTAGCCGGATTGCTGCAACGTACTGACCACGGTGCGCGCCCCAGGGCTGATGCTTTTTTCGGATAACCCGTGCCGCGATGGGGCTATCAGCGCGGCTTGCAGATGCCCGCGAGGATGCCTTACCGGGTTCTTGACAGCTGACTTCGGTGAGGCTTTATTCAAGGGGGGCCTATGTGACAGTGCACCCTTTCGCAGGGTGACCAGAAAACATGCGCGCATCAAGTCGATGCGCACCAAAGGTGCCTATGTTAGCATCGCGCTGCGCGTTCAGCGCTATGTGCTCCCTTCGTCTAGCGGTTAGGACGCTGGCCTCTCACGCCGGAAACAGGGGTTCGATTCCCCTAGGGAGCGCCAGCTGCTGGCATATTTCGTTTAAGCGCAGCAGCAATTCCTGTTAACCCGTCATGGGCTCGGTGGGCGCGCGGTTGATCAGCACGTGGGGGGCCTCCGCTTCCAGGAAGGGCGGTTTCTCGATCAGATATGGGTTCGCCTCAGGCGGCATCTCGAAGCTCAACCCCTCGCGACCGTAATGAAGTTTAACCTTTATTGATAAATTTTATCTGTTATCCCACCAAAGCAAAATAGCCTGCCCCCACTGAATACATGTCATCCTCAAAAATTCTCCACACCGGCCATATTCGGGAGCTTGTGGGCAATTCCCTTATGGCAGTCGATACATGTTTTTTCGCCGCGCGCTAACTGCGTCGAGTGAGCTTTCTCGGCGCGTACGCCTTGCCGGGTGAAATCCATGTATTCGAAGTCATGGCAGTTGCGACACTCCAGAGAGTTATTGGTCTTTAAGCGTGCCCACTCATGTTTAGCGAGCTCAAGTCGTTTTTCGAGAAATTTTTCGCGAGTGCGAATGGTACCGAAGATCTTGCCCCATACCTCCTTGGTGGCCTGGGTTTTGCGCGCGATTTTATCGGTCCAGTTGTGGGGTACGTGACAATCGGGACAGGTAGCGCGCACACCAGACCGATTGGTGTAATGAATAGTGGTTTTCAGTTCCTGGAAAACATTGTTGCGCATTTCGTGACAGCTGATACAAAACGTTTCGGTGTTGGTGGCCTCCAAGACGGTGTTAAAACCGCCCCAGAAAATGACTCCGGCGATGAACCCACCGATGGTTAAGAACCCAAGGCTGAAATACCGGCTGGGCGCTCTCAACACTGTGACCTGCCTTTTTACCCATTCGATCATGGAAAACTCCCAATCATTTCTCCTTACCAACCCGTCGCAGGATCGTGTAACAACCCCTCGAAGGTGTTGTCGACCAGGGGCTTGACTTCAACCTGTATTACATGGCACTGGCTACAAAAGTAGCGCCGTGGTGACACCTCGGCAAGAACTTTTCCGTCTCGATCCTTGTAGTGGGTGTCGCTAACCATCGGCGCTTGCGAAGCCTCGGTGTGTTGCCGGCTATGGCAGGAAAGGCATTTGTTTACAAACAAATCAACCTGATAATATTTGTCTATCGCGTGAGGAATGGTTGGCGGTTGCATTGGATAATTGCGCTTACGCTTGATGTCGTGATCCTCGACTTGCTCCATCCGTGGCGCCGGCGGTTGGTCCGTGATCGATACCTCCCCCCTTAGCGTGGCAATATTGTCGTCAGCGTGCGCGGAATAGATGATGCCAAACAAACCTACGCAAACTATCATCTGTTTCATAGTGCGCCTAGACCTTGACTATCTTCACGGCACACTTCTTAAAGTCGGTCTGTTTGGAGATCGGGTCGGTCGCGTCCAGCGTGACCTTATTGATGAGCTGACTGGCATCGAACCAGGCCACGAAGACTAGTCCTCGCGGTGGCTTATTTCGGCCCCGCGTTTCCACCCGCGTACGAATCTCACCACGGCGCGAGACCACGCGCACTTCTGTACCCCGCCGCATGCCGTTGTCCTTGGCGTCATCCGGATGCATGTAGACGACGGCAT
>CAJWEF010000172.1 GCA_913031305.1 uncultured Acidiferrobacteraceae bacterium | reverse complement strand
CTCCAGTTTGCGCTCTGCACCTGACCACCAGACCCCGTGGCCACCGATCAGCAGCGGGCGCTCGCTGGCCAGTAGCAGATCGATCACCTCCTGAAGGTCATCTGGGCACGGCCAGGCGCGCGGTGCGGACCGTGGGTTATGGTCAAATGGCCGCTCATCCAGCTGGCCATCGGCAGCAAAGGATGAGAACATGATGTCGACCGGCACGCTGAGGTGTACCGGGCCGGGATAACCGCTGAGTGCAATCTTGTAGGCGCGATCCACAAACTCACGGATACGCTTACCATCGGTGATGCTGGCGCTGTACTTGGTCAGTGGGGCTGCAATCGCCACATCGTCGATCTCCTTGAAACCGCCGCTGCCCTGGCGCTTCAAGGTGCTGGATCCGGTGATAAAGATCACCGGCGAGCGCTCGCCCCAGGCTTCCATCATGGCCGGCACGGCGTTGGCAAAACCTTCCGGGCCAACAAGGCACACCGTGGGCTTACGGGTAATGCGGGTATGGCCGTCTGCCAGGTGCCCCGCAATCTGCTCATGTGGGCAGTTAATGATACTGATGCCGCGCTGGGCCAGACCCTCCAACGCAGGATTACAAAACCCCCCACTTAAGGTAAAGACCTGACGGATACCTTTGGCATGCAAGGCCCGGGCAAGCAAGGTCCCGCCACGGATCTGTTCGCTTTTGCTCATATCTTGTACTTCCTTAACCATGGCCCAAGACCCATCGTGTCATCGGACCGAGGCCCGAACGGTAGAATTCAGTTGCGCCGGATGCGTGCAGCCCAGTTGTGCCATGACAGTGCTCAACTCATTTGTTAACAGATTCAGCAACTGGGAAAGACCTCCTGCGCCCCCGGCCCCCAGGGCATACAGGAAAGGCCGGCCCAGCATCACGAAGCCAGCGCCACTGGCGAGCGTGCGGGCAATGTCCTCACCGCTGCGCACACCGCTGTCGAAAACGACGGGCACATCGCAGTCCAGCGCATCACGAATCGAAGGTAACATCGCAATGGCTGCCGGCGCGCTGTCGAGCTGGCGCCCGCCGTGGTTGGAAACATAGACGGCATCCGCCCCCGCATCGACCGCGTTCTTTGCATCCTGCGCGCACATCACTCCCTTCAATATCAGTTTGTGTGGCCATTGGGTACGCAGTTGACGAAGAAAATTCCAGTCAAAGCGCCCGCGCCCGGCTTCGCGGCGAAACTGTCCGATACCATCCTCGGCTGTCGCAGCCTTGGGCTGCGAGTTGACGTTGCGGGGCTTTGGTCGACCGTTTTTTAAGGTGGCTAAAGTCCACTGCAAATGGCAGGCGAAATCCAGAGCCTGCTTGGGCCCGATCCGAAATGGCACCTTGAAACCATTACGCAGATCGCGCTGGCGTGGTGCGAGGGCAGGCACATCCGCAGTCAGTATCAACGCCTGGTAGCCAGCGCTCACGGCACGGTCAACCAGTTTATGAGTCAGTTCGTCTGACTCGCCAGCATATAGCTGAAACCAGGCATTCCCTGCCGCAAGATCGAACAGTTGCTCAAGCGTGGCCGAGGACATAGTCGAGACCCCCAGCGGCAAGCCGTTGTCACGGGCCAGTTTGGCCATGGCTTTATCGGCTCCCGGCCAGAAGAGATCGCACATCCCCATCGGGGCAATACCAAACGGCACTTGCCATTCACGATCCAGAAACGATGTCTGCATAGCGCGATCCTCTACGTTGACCAGTACCCGTCCCTGCAGACAAACATTCTCAAATGCCGCTCTGTTACGTCGACTTGCTGTTTCATTGCCAGCCGCGCCATCAAGCGCATCGAAGATTATTCGCGGCATCCGTCGGCGTGCCCCGGTGCGGAAATCATCAACGCTGAAAAACGAGCCTGTCATAGTTTTTTGGATCACTTGTTCATGTCGGCATTGTCGCTTAAGTCTTGCTGGGCTCCCCTAGAATCTGTGCAAACCTACTCTGGAACCGCGGCAATACTTCAGGGTTGACCGGCCGCGGTGGTGACTCACCTGCGAAAATCTGCAATAACTGGGTAGCTCCATACTCGGCCATATTGGCCAGACTGTCCGAGGTGTACCCCGCTATGTGTGGTGTCGCAACCACATTGGGCAGGTCCAGCAGTCGATGTTCCTTCGGCGGCGGCTCGCTATCCCAGACATCGAGTCCTGCACCTCCCAGGTGCCCCGAAGCAAGAGCATCGGCTAACGCATCCTCATCATGGATAGAACCGCGCGCCGCATTCACAAATATCGCGCCTTTTTTCATATGAGTAAACGCATCACTGTCAAAAAGATTGTGCGTCTGCGTCGTCAAAGGAGTATGCACAGAGACGATATCGGCGCTTTGCAGCAACTCGTCAAAACTTACCGACTGCGCAGCGCGTTGACTGATCTCCTGCGCCGTAAGGTACGGGTCGTAGGCAAGTACCTTGCAACCAAAACCTGTGCCCGAGATCCGGGCAAGCCTTGTTCCGATATTGCCGATACCAACGATGCCAAGCGTCTTCCCAGAAAGATCGCTGCCCATAAACTCCAAACGCGATCCCGCCCAACCGTCACGCAGCGCACGATCCGCCACACCGATATGCCTTTGCACCGTAATCATCATGCTGATCACATGCTCGGCAACCGACTGTGCGTTGCTGCCTGCCTGGTTTACTGCCAGAACCCCCGCCTTGGTACACGCCGCCAGGTCAAAGACATCTACCCCAGAGCCGCTCGCAGAGACCACCAGCAACTCGGGTGCCTTATTCAAAAAATCAGTGCCGACACGAAGTAGAGGCGGCACCTCATCACGAGCGCCGACGCACTGGTAGGCATGGGCCCGGGCCAATGCCTCAAAACTGCGATCGATCGGGTCTTCACCATCGATGCGAATGATCTCGTGCCCGCCATGGCGTTCCAGAATATCCAATGCATTGGGGGCTGGAAAACTGTTGAGGTAAGTAATTCGTGCCATAGGCGCTTGTCAGATCCTAAAGCTGTGTTTTAGACCAGGCAGTATCAATCACTTTTAAATATTTAACAAATAGAATTTAGGATACTATTTATTCATATTTGATATATATTAAATGACCATGAATCTCAAACAACTGGAAGCATTTCGTGCGACTTTGCGTACCGGTTCGGTCACTGGTGCAGCCAAGGCGCTGGCCGTCTCTCAGCCCAGCGTCACACGACTGGTGAAGGAGTTGGAAAGATCGGTCGGCTTTGCCCTTTTTGTCCGTAGCGGCCGTGGCCTGGCGTCAACGGTAGAAGGGCGACGTTTTGGCGATGCGGTAGAAAACCTCTTCACCGGCACTGACCGGCTCAAGGAGGCTGCCAGTGCAATCCGTACCAGCATTCATGGCGAGGTCCAGATCGGGGTTACTCCAGTTCTTGTCTATCAGATCACGCCGCATGCGATCGCCGCCATCCATGCGAATAAGCCCGACCTGAAGGTTGCGCTGCGGGTCAACAACTCACCGGGTCTGATAGATGCCGTCGCCATGGGACAACTGGATATAGCGGTTGTGAATGTTTACCACAAACCTGAATCGCTGCATGTGCTCTACCAGAAAAGACTGAAGTACGTGTGCCTGCTTCCTGAAGATCATCCTCTGGCAAAATCCAGCAGACCAATCGATCTTAAGGCGCTAAAAGAGGCTGAATGTGTGGCCTACGATACTGCCAGACTTCAATCTGCTGAAAGCAACTGGATGAAACTTCTGTCCTGGCCGCAAGCCAGTCTATCCGCTTACTCGAATATCGCGGTGGCATCGCTGGCGCGCACGACCGGTAAACCGGCGATTGTCGACCCTTATACCGCAAGAACTATGGTCGCACTCGGTGGGGTTACTTCACGGCCGATCTCACAACGATTAACATCGACTCTGTATGTGGTCGCCCGGGGCGTCGATACGTTATCGCTGGCCGCGCATGAACTGGCCGATGCCGTTATCACACAACTGAAGCAGTCCGCCCATTAGCGCTTGCAGATAAAATAACCCGCCTGATCAAAACGAACTTTGTCCTGAACAGGAAAACAAACCCTGAACTCCGTCATAAAATGAGCGAAGACCTGAAACCTTTTTTGCACCCCGGGCCTGCGGTGCAAAGTGATGATGACGCGGTGGTGGGATTTGCCCGGCGGGCGATCGATACGGAAACGCGGGCTGTGGAGCAGGTCGTACTGTTGTACTACGCGGTGCGCGATCAGGTCCGGTACAACCCCTATGACCTGGATATATCCATCAACGGCCTCAGCGCGAGACGCAGCCTGGAACTCGGCCATGGCTGGTGCGTATCCAAAGCCGTACTGCTGGCGGCATGCTGTCGCTCTATCGGTATTCCGGCACGCCTGGGCTACGCAGACGTGCGCAATCACCTCTCGACTCAAAAGATGCGTGAGCATATGCAAACCGATGTTTTCTACTGGCACGGCTACACATCGATTTACCTGGATGGCCGGTGGGTAAAAGCAACCCCCGCTTTCAATCTTGAGTTATGTCACAAGTTTCGCCTGCGGCCACTGGATTTTGATGGCCGGAAAGACTCGATCTATCACCCCTTAGATCTTGAAGGTCGTCGTCACATGGAATACCTGAACGAGCGCGGGGAATATGCGGAGCCGCCTATTACACAAATGCTTGAAACCTTTCAGCACAAATACCCCAACTGGCACACGCAGGAAGATGGTATTGCCGGGGATTTCGATACTGACGTATCTATTGAAACAGCCAGTTGAGTGTCAAATAAAATTTAAGCAACAACTCGTGTCCAGTGCGTCACATCAGTAGAGGGTTTGGTTGATGAGAAGATTTGACGATCAAGGCTTGGGTAGCACGTAGAAACTAGCCTCATCGGAACCGCCGGCTCGGTCATGGTCAACTAGGTCGAATCTTTCTACAAATTACCTCAAGAATAAAAGGCCAAGAGCACCCGTCAGGTGCTACCAGTCACAATACGCTGACTAACCGACTCTTATTCTATTGGCCCAATCAGCGGTCAACCGAATAAGACATTAAACCGGTGCTGGTGCAACGAAATCTCCATAGCGTTGCGCAAAACGCTGCCACGCTGCATCCGCAGCTATACCCGCCCGGGTAAGCAACTCGTTCTCGTCAGCAGTTTGCACCCTACCCCCGATAACCACGACCTCACCATTGACCATGACCATCTCTACATCTTTGGCATGGCCGTGATAAACCAACGTTGTAACCGGATCATTCATGGGAGTCAGGCCCAGGCGGTGCATATCGACCACCTGCAGGTCGGCTTTCTTGCCGACTT
>CAJWEF010000171.1 GCA_913031305.1 uncultured Acidiferrobacteraceae bacterium | reverse complement strand
CGATGACCGCCTGGGAACTTGAGACCGGAACCAATGGGATTTGTGGCAAACCGGCATTTCCCAGCCAAGCGGCAAGGCCCTTAGACGCAAATAGAAATAAGACCAGAGAATGCGACATCACAGCCACCCAGGCTGCTGCCGGCGACAAAGCGAATAGATCTTTGCCGACTGTCATCATTACTTTTTTGGAGTAGGTAAAGATTCCAAGAGCAATCGCCAGCCCCCCCAGCAGGAACAGCTGTTGCGAAGAATCTAGAGTGAGCCCGGTGCCAATCCGTAATGGCTCAAACTGTACCGCGTGAGTAAAAGGCCCCATCACGTTTGCTATGTTGTTGGCGCCAAGACTATAGGCGCCAAATGTGCCCGCAAGTACCAGAGCCCAGCGCGTTAGCGAATCCTGTTGTAGCAGATGCAATCGCAACGCGCGCAAGGCCAGACTGGTCAGCGGTAACAAGATAGCAGCAATAATCCCCGCCAGAATAGGGCACAGCACCCAGGTCAGGACGACCTTGCCAATTATGTTCAGATCTGTCGGCGCGCCACTCCAAAGATTCCATCCGACCAGGGCGCCGACAACAGCCTGGCTGGTTGACACCGGCAACCCGCGCCGGGTCATGAATAAAACGGTGAGTCCGGCACTGATGCTCGCCGTGCAGGCTTCTGCCAGGCTGTCGATGGCGGCCAGCTTGCCGAGGGTTTCTGTTGGGCCGGCACCACTGATTACAGCGCCAAGAATTACACCCAGGCTGCAAAGGGCGGCGGCCGACGCAAACCGCAGCATACGAGTGCCGACAGCCGTACCGAATACGTTAGCGGCGTCGTTAGCGCCCAGAGCCCAACCTAAAAACAGCCCGCCGCCCAGAAAGATCAGAAGGGATAAGTCCACTATGGAAGGCTCAGATCCGTCTTTTGATTGCGCTGATAGCTAACTGGTCTGCGATGTCTTCAGATTGGTTTGCAAGGGCATCAAGGTGCTCGACGAAGTAGCGCAGTTGGACTTTGTGTGCCAGGTCGAGATCACTTTGGAAAATTAATCTTTGCAAAGGGGAGCTCAGTTCATCAGCCTGGGTTTCAAGGTCTGCAACTCTCTGGGCGCCCTCGCGAACGCTCTGGTGGTCGGTAAAAAATGAACGCGTGGTATCGATTACCGCCTCGACACAGGTGATCGCCAGGAGGACAAGTTCGCTGTATTTCGGTTTGAAGGCATCAGGAATTTCGGGGGCTTGTATCGAAAGACGAAAGAGGTTGGCCTTGTACATATTGGTCAACTTGTCGACATTTTCGACCAGACGAAGGACATCGCTGCGCAGGTCCGGAATAAGCGTGCGCGTGTAGAGTTCGGTTTCGATGGCACGGCGAAGATCATCAGCCTCGCGCTCAATGTTTTGTATCTGCTCGACCAGGCGGTTGAAGTTCTCCAGAACGCCTTCGCTGAGGTAAACCTCAAAGGCCTTGGAAAAGACCTGCCCGGCGGATATCACTTTGTCAAGAAACTCTTCAATTTGAGCTTCGACTGCTTTGCTGGTGCCCAACAAAGATGCCTCTTTTCCAGAAAATCCAAGCCAGCGCATATCGGGCTAGGTTAAGGTGTGTCGAATCGACAACTCGGCGTGAGTCGCGAGAAATCCCCTGTGGGAGGTAGGAGTGATGTGCCTGCGTTTTTCATGCATCGCTTAGTTTGGGGCGCACATTATTAACTCGAGCACCCGATCTGTCTATTCCCTGTTACTTATGTATATTAGACACCGAGACAGCCGATATCGCCGGTCAGGGAAAATGTTGATTGATCCAACAAAGGACCTTTGGCATTATATGCTTGCTGCCGTATCTTTGTCGAAACGTCGCTTCAAAACAAATAACAGAGCATTACGCTACAGGAGGAATCAAATGAGTCGTTTTTCATCGGGATTAAAAAGTACAGCATTTGGTCTTGGGCTCGCACTCGGCATGCTGGGGACTGCAAACGCCGGAACTGACTTAACCGTGTATACCGCCGTTGAAGCAGAAGACTTAAAGAAGTATGCCGCGAGATTTAACGAGGATCACCCGGACATCAACATCAACTGGGTACGTGATTCGACCGGCATCGTCACCGCGAAATTACTGGCCGAGAAAGAAAACCCAAGAGCAGATATTATTTGGGGTCTCGCGGCTACCAGTTTGCTGCTGATGAAAGGCGAGGGCATGCTGTTGCCATATGCGCCTGCCGGCCTTGATAAGCTTGACAGCAAGTTCAGTGACAAGTCCAGCCCCCCGTCCTGGACGGGTATGGATGCTTGGGTTGCTGCTGTTTGCGTCAACACGGTCGAAGCAGGTAAACACAATTTGCCAACGCCGGCTTCGTGGAAGGACCTGACGGATCCAGTATATAAAGGTCACCTGGCGATGCCGAATCCAAATTCCTCAGGCACGGGTTTCCTTGATGTATCCAGTTGGCTGCAGATCTTCGGTGAAGATGGTGGTTGGGCGTTTATGGATCAGCTGCACGAGAACATCGATCACTACACGCATTCGGGCTCCAAGCCATGCAAGCAGGCGGCCCGCGGTGAGGTAGCGATTGGTATCTCATTTGCATTCCGGGGCGCAAAATCCAAAGCAAAGGGAGCGCCGCTTGAGATCATTATCCCCACCGAAGGCATCGGCTGGGATATGGAAGCAACCGCCATTGTCAAAGGCACAAAGAAACTGGATGCGGCGAAAACTCTGGCCGATTGGTCTGTTACCGAGAAAGCTAACCAGATGTACAACGAGGGTTATGCCGTTATCGGCATCCAACGACTGGCCAAGCCTGTGAAGTACTTCCCCGATAACATCCCTGAGATGATGATCGATAACGATTTTGAATGGGCCGCGCAGAATCGCAAGCGCATACTTGCGAAATGGCAGAGCCGTTACGACTCAAAATCCGAGCCAAAGAGCTAACTAGCTCGCTCAATTAATGGTCGGCCGGTCGTTGTTCGCGCAGCGATCGGCCGCTTTGTTTTGGGGCAAGTTGACCAGCTCGCGGCCATGAAAGGCGGGTACGCCAGGACGGATGCGACGGGGGTATGACATGACTGAGATATTTTTGCGTATCGAGGAATTGACCAAGAAATTTGGTTCGTTCACCGCGCTGAGTGATATCTCGCTTGACGTCTTTGAAGGCGAGTTCGTCTGTTTTCTTGGCCCCTCCGGTTGCGGCAAAACGACCTTGCTGAGAGCAATCGCCGGGCTGGATATTCAGACACAAGGCAGAATTGAACAAGATGGCGAAGATATTTCGGTGCTCCCCCCGGCGCAACGGGATTTTGGGATTGTTTTTCAGTCCTACGCGCTGTTCCCGAATCTGACAGTAGAAAAGAATGTTGCCTACGGCCTTGAAAGCCGGCGCAACCGGCGCGCTGAGACACGCAAACGTGTTCAGGAATTGTTGGCTTTGGTAGATCTGGCAGATCAGAGCAAAAAATACCCGGCACAGTTATCGGGCGGCCAGCAGCAGCGCGTGGCGCTTGCCCGGGCCCTGGCCACCGCCCCTGGCCTGTTACTTCTTGATGAGCCGTTATCGGCACTGGACGCAAAGGTTCGCGCCCACCTACGGCTTGAAATCAAGGAACTGCAACGCCGCCTCAAGGTGACGACGATCATGGTGACGCATGATCAGGAAGAGGCCTTAACAATGGCTGACCGCATCGTAGTGATGAACCAGGGGATCATTGAACAGGTGGGCACTCCCGAGCAGATTTACGCCCAACCGGCTACAGAGTTTGTCGCAGAATTCATCGGTACCATGAATTTTGTAGCGGCCCAGGCTCTTGCGGGCGGTGACTACGCAGGTTTAGGGACGCAATTTCAGGTCAAAGGCAGTTCGCTGCCTGAGGGATCCCGTGTCGCTCTGGCCATTCGCCCTGAAGACGTCCAGATCGATCAACCCGGTAAGGGCGCCGATGTTAATTCTATTGGGGCCCAGGTGAATGATCTGGAGTACCTCGGTGCTTTTGTGCGGGTTACCTTGACGGTTTCAAGTGACCCGACCCGCCTGCAAGTGGACGTGTCGACTAATCGTTTTAGTGAGTTGTCACTGAGCGCGGGCAGTCAGGTGTCTATTTCACTGCCGCCTGAACGGATCCTTGTTTATTCACGAGCGGATTAGTTAAGGTTATGTTTGGATCCAATTCCCGAGGTCGCCCAGCGCTACGGGCGAAATCCAGCGCGGACGATCAGGCGATGCGTCTTTTTGTGCTGGTGATCGGTGCATATCTGGTCGTCGCACTGGCCATGCCGCTGTATGCAATGCTGTCAAAAAGCATGCTGAATTCTGATGGCAGCTTCACGGGTTTCACCAATTACGTGGCGTATTTCCAAACTCCCGCATTGGTGTATTCGATTAAAAACAGCCTGTTTGTGGGTGTACTTACAACATCAATTACTGTGACCATCGCTTTTTTGCTTGCCTATGCACTGACGCGAAGCCGAATGCCCGCAAAGCCAGTTTTCAAAACGGTTGCGATGATTCCAATTCTAGTGCCGTCACTTCTTCCTGGGATTGCGCTCATTTACCTTTTTGGCCGACAGGGGTTAATCACAGGCTTACTTTTTGGAAACGATATATACGGGCCGATTGGTATCGTGATCGCAGAAGTCTTTTTTACCTTGCCGCATGCCCTGATTATCATTACCACTGCTTTATCGATCGCTGATTCACGACTTTATGAGGCAGCCGTTTCCTTGCGGGCCAGTCGGGTACGCATTTTCTTTACGGTGACCATTCCCGGAGTACGTTACGGCCTAATCAGTGCCGCCTTTGTTGTCTTTACACTTTCGGTAACCGATTTTGGTGCGCCCAAGGTTATCGGCGGAGATTTCAATGTGTTGGCTACCGACATTTACAAGCAGGTTATCGGACAGCAAAACTTTGAAATGGGAGCCGTGGTTTCGGTGATCTTGCTCATTCCCGCAGGGCTCGCATTTTTTGTCGATCGGGTTGTTCAAAAAAAGCAGGTGGCCCAGTTATCGTCTGGAGCGGTCGCTTTGGTTCCGCCACCAAATAGACGGTTCGACAATCTGATGTTTGCGTACGCGTTGGCCGTCAGCGTCTTCGTGGTAGGTATGCTCGGAGTTTGTCAGTATGCCGCTCTGGTCACGTTCTTTCCTTATGATCTCAGCTTAGGGCTCAGCAACTACCAGTTTGATCTAATGGATGGTGGAGGTTGGGACAGTTACTTTAATTCGATAGAGATGGCCAGTTACACTGCGGTTTTTGGCACGCTGCTGGTTTTCTCCGGCGCTTATCTGGTTGAAAAAGGCCAAGGTTTGGGTCCGATCCG
>CAJWEF010000170.1 GCA_913031305.1 uncultured Acidiferrobacteraceae bacterium | reverse complement strand
CCTTATCAGTCTAGGTATCATTCGGTACGAACCACCCCAGCGTCAACGCCCACTGAAAAACACATCTACTGATCAGACAACAACATGACCCGGATACCATTCATATGAAACGCTTTGCACAGGCCTGTAACCGTAATCAGGCGCCTATCCTGGCGGTACTCAAAGAAGTTCTGCCGGACAGGGGTAAAGTCCTTGAAATCGGTAGTGGGACAGGCCAGCACGCGGCATACTTTAGTCAATTTCTACCTAACCTTACCTGGCAGCCGAGTGATCTTGCTGACGCCCTGCCCAGTATCGAAGCCTGGCGCAAGGAATCCTGTGCGCCGAATCTGAATTCCCCAATAATGATCGACTTGTTGGGCAACAACGAGGACTTAAGTAGAGTCGATGCCATCGTGTGCATCAACATCGTCCACATCGTGGCTTGGACAGGCGTTGAACGTCTGTTCAGCATCGCCGCCAACATTCTCGAATCCAAGGGTGTATTGTACTTTTACGGGCCATACCGCTACCCCGACCGCACGCTTGAACCCAGCAACGTCGCGTTCGACCGCTGGTTAAAAGAGCACAATCCCGTGAGCGGGATCAGGGATTATGCAGCTGTCGAGTCGCTGGCCGAATCCAGCGGATTTACTCTGGGCGGCGACCGGTCGATGCCATCGAACAATCGATCGATTTGGTGGGTTCGCCAGACAGCGGCACAATGAAACGTCTGGTCGTACCGCTATCCTAGCTCGATTGGAGAAAGGCTAAGTTGCTTCAATTTTTTACCGTGCCCATTATCATTCGCCGCATTTAGGCCGTCGTGGTTTTTAAGTCACAGAGGACGGGGCTATAGATTTCGTGGTCACTTCTCGCCGTCGCCAGGCCTGAGTCTTTCTCTGGAATCCGCGGGTCAAGAACACATACGCGATTCGCACTGCGGCTGAAGTGTAGACGATCATCATCGCCATAGCCGCTGCCGGCGCAATATCACCCTGATCATCCATGTTCAGCACAGCCACCGAGGCGAGATGTGTTTGCGGCCCCCAAAGGAACACCACAGCCGATACGGTGGTCATTGCATTGACGAAAAGATAGATCGCAATATCAAATATGGCTGGTAGGCATACGGGAAACGTAACCCGAGCAAAGGTCTTATAAAAAGGTACTTTGAGTGACGCTGAGACTGCCTCAAATTCGCGATCCATTTGTTTGAGTGCGGTCAATGCAGTCAGGTGCGGCACCGTGTAGTAATGAACGATAGTACAGATCACCAAAATACCCATGGTTGCGTAGAGAAAACTAAACGGATTTGCCAGTTCTATCGAGGTGAACGGTACAGTGAACTTGGTTGGGTTAAAGAAAAAGATGTAAGCAAGACCAAGCACCATACCAGGGACTGCAAGCGGCACAACTGCGATAAATTGCAAAATAGAACGGAACTTGTTGAAGCGTTGTGACTTCTCGATGAAATAGGCTCCCGTGAATATGATCAGGGTGCCGAGTCCGGCGGTCCATATGGCCATAACGATACTATTCCGGTACGCCTTCCAGCCACCACCATCCATCAGATCGAACTGGTAGTTATCAAAAGTTAAGCTGAGGTTGTAGGGCCAAAACTTGATAAATGATGCGTACGCGGCGACCCCGAGAATCCCAATTAGGATAATCGAAATCACCACGCAGTAGAGGAGCATAACAAGGTCAAAGCGCCGATTTGGCTTCGGTTCCAGCGGCACCGATCGTGCCGAAATTTGCGCGACTTGCCGCCGTTGCACCAGGCGGTCAGCTACGAAGCTGATTACCACTGGGAACAACAGTACGACACTGACCACGGCTCCCATCTGAAAGTTCCACTGACCGACAACCTGCTTGTAAATGTCGACCGACAGCATGTTATACCAGCCGCCGATTACCTTGGGCGCTCCAAAGTCCGTAATGGCGTAGGTAAACGCAACGAAGCACGCACTCATTACGCCATACTTTGCACCCGGCAACGTAACCGTAAAAAAGGTACGAGTCTTGCTCGTTCTTAAAGCCACGGCCGCCTCGTAGAGTCTCGCATCAGCAGATGACAGTGCTGTTGTTAATATGAGAACCGTATGGGGAAAAATCCAAAATGCCAGCGCAATCACTATGCCGATCGGCCCATAGATCGTGTGGCCTAGGAGTACTTCCTTGATCATCCCTTGATTGCCGAATAGGTAGACCAATGAAATCGCCGGCAACAGGGACGGCGCGAGGATTGGGATTACCGCGATGCCACGAAATAATCCTTTAAACGGCATGCAACTTCGCGTGAGGGCATAGGAATAAATAAACGCCAGCACGACCACGATAATCGTAGTCAACACGCCGATAATAATGGTGTGCTGCGCCGAAGTTACTAAAGACGGTGTATTGAAATACTCTATGTAGTTGGCAAAACCTAAAAAGTTTCCGTCGGAGTCTTCGAAGCTCTTCGCCAGCATTGCGTACAGCGGCAAGAAGATCGCCGCACAAACGAGAGCAGAAAACCCGATCAGACAGCCCCCTTGAAAAAAGTCATCCCGACCCAAACGGGGGCGCAATGGTGCCGAAAAAGAAACCGCAACGTTGGACACGGTAACGTTATTCAAGTGGATCGAAATACGTGAATTCGGTCCGCGGGAAGTATGAGGTTGAGCTCCATCCCTACGCGGATGTCATGTTCGCTGAATAGTTTTGGGGACAGGTCCGCGATCATCGTTCGGCTGTCCAAGTCACGCGAAGAAAAGGTAACCTGGTAGGAAGCACCCAAGAATTCAACACTTTTGACTTGCGCGACGATCATATTGTCGGCTTGAATTTCATCGTCCTGTAGTAAAAGCTCCTCCGGTCGAATGCATAAAGTGATCGAATCCCCGGGTAACGGATTTCCAACCCTTCTCAAGTTTTCGAATTCGATCTGCCCGACCCGGCAACGTTGTGATTCCAGCATTACGCCCGGTAGAAAATTCATCGTGCCAATGAAATCCGCTACGAATTTGGTTTCAGGAGCTCGGTAAATTTCGATGGGGCTACCTACCTGACTGATGATGCCTTGATCCATCACCACCACCCGGTCTGCCATGGTCAACGCTTCTTCCTGGTCATGGGTCACCATAATGGTGGTGACCCCAAGCCGCTGCTGTAATTCTTTGACTTCGTGACGGAGATAGGACCGAACTTTGGCATCCAGAGCGCTCAGCGGTTCATCGAGCAGCAGCAGCCCTGGCGCCGTTGCGAGCGCCCGCGCCAGCGCAACACGTTGCTGCTCACCGCCCGAAAGCTGTGCGGGATACTTCACATCCTGGCCAACAAGACCGACAAGGTCCAGAAGTTCGCCGACCCGCGTTGCAATGGCTTCTTTTGGCATGCGCCGGTTTTCCAGCCCATATGCCAGATTCTTACGGACCGTGAGATTAGGAAACAATGCATAAGACTGAAACACAATGCCAAAATCGCGCACCGTGGGAGGAAGTTTCGAGATATCGATCTCGGCCTGAACAACACGACCGTGGGTCTGAATATCGAGCCCCGCAATGCAACGCAACAAAGTCGTCTTGCCACAGCCTGAAGGGCCGAGGAAACAGATAAATTCCCCTTCGTATACATCGAGTGATATTTCTTGCAGCGCGACAAAATCCCCGAACTTCTTCGTCAGTTGCTCAATCTTGAGGTAGGGCTGGCTGTCTTCCTGTATTGAAACGGGCTCCCGATCAGTCACGGCTCCTCCTGTGAATAGACCGTCGTATACCTGGCCGTGAATCAAACATCACCCTAATACAGCGAGAAAGACCGATTGACGCTCCCCGCGCCAATCGGTCCAGTGTCCACATGAACTTCTCTACTTACGCTGTTCAGCCCTTGGGTTCAGACTTGGCATCGTAACGCTTCTGCCACTCACCGAGAATGCGCTTTCGATTGTCAGCGGCCCAGCCGAAATCGTTGTCGATCATCATCTCGAGCGTATTCTCGGGGAAATGTGCGACAGGTGTTGCGAGTTCCGGAATCGCGATAATCGGTAGGTAGTCGTTGAAGACCTTCATCGCCGCTGGAGAGATATGCCAGTCGATCAGGGTCTTGGCGGCTTCGATCTTTTTCGAAGTTTTAAGAATGCCACTTGCTTCCACTTCCCAACCGATTCCTTCTTTGGGCAAAACCAGCTCAAGCGGCGCCCCCTTCTTGATCAACTTGGCTCCTCGAAATACAAAAGAGATCCCAATGGCGTGTTCGCCTGCTGCAGCAAGTCGGCACGGCTTCGACCCGGAATGGGTGTAACGGGCCATGTTCTCGTGAATCGCGTCCATGAATGCCCATGCCGCATCTTCACCCATGATCTGAATCCAACTCGAAACAGTCAGGAAGCCGGTCCCGGAAGAATTAGGGTTGGGCATGACCAGGTGGCCCTTGTAGACCGGGTCCAACAGATCCTGCCAGGAGGACGGTTTTGGCAGATTAGATTTCCCGGACTCTATAGTGTTGTAGCAGACCACTGCAGCGTAGGCGTCGACTCCGACCCAATGCGGCGGATTCCTGGCGTCTCGAAACTTGGAATCCAGCTTGTCGAGTCCTTTCGGTGCATAGGGCAGCAACATACCCTTGGCATCAACGACAAGAAGACTCGTGGCAGAAGTTCCGAGGAAAACATCGGCTTGCGGATTACCGGCATCGATCTCAGCCAACATTTTTGCCGTGATAATACCAGTCGAATCACGCACCCAATTGATATCGATGTCGGGGTGCTCGGCACGAAACGCTTTTCGTAGCGGCTCCAGTTCCTCTGCTTCAAGCGCCGTATAAACAGTCAACTTTGTGTCCGCTGCAGCTGATGTTACCCCAAGAACAGCGAGCAGGGCCGCCATGGCCCCGAGCAGTAATCGACAACCCCAACGAGACAGCAATTGCAATTTCATAATGACTCCTCCTTTCTCGGTTGATAGGTGCGGAACAATAACTGCGAACCGTCCCGCTACTCCAGATAGTATTTGTCTGACAAGACTATAACACCCGCCAATATTGTCGTCATTTTATTACTCAAGTTCTATGCCACATTTCGTGTTGGCCGCAGTTTTACTTGTATTACGGGGACAAACTAAACCGGTGAAAAATAGCTGCCTACAATGACCCAGGTTGTGGGGCGCATAGCCTTCTATCCCTGAACTCCTACAGAGCAGTACCGTCGAGAATGTCGCCAGTGATCCGGCGGGGCAGATACTGGCCGTCAGTCTCTTCAGCAAAGAAACGACCCTTTTCGACCACAACCTTGCCCCGTAGAATGGTCAACACCGGCCAGGCACTGACCCGCTTACCCTCCCACGGTGTGTAATCGGTCTCATGCAGATCTTCATTGCGCACGACCCGGGCCTCGTCCGGGT
>CAJWEF010000169.1 GCA_913031305.1 uncultured Acidiferrobacteraceae bacterium | reverse complement strand
TCTCTTCACAGCTCACCAATTCAAATCCCGCTGCCTTAAGGTCTCGAAGATAGGTTTCATAATCTGGCAAGCAGTTGGTGAACTGCTCTGTAGCAAGCTCAGATCTTTCGGAGTCAGTGAACTCCTTGCGAGCATAAAGATCCTCGGTAAAAAAGTAGCCGCCTTTATGCAGTAGGCCATAGCAGCGTTCCAGTAGCACGCTACGCTCAGGAATGTGATAAAGCGCAAACCAACTGGCAATCACATCGAAATATAGCGTGGACCACTCGTGAGTCAGAAAATCTCCACATACATGAGCCACTTTTTCTGCCAAGCCGCAACGGGCGCTAAGATGTGATGCCAGCTCGTTTTGATCAACCTGCAATTCCAAAGCGGTAACCTTGGCACCTGCTGTGGCAGCAATATGTCGGGCAGGACCGCCGAGTCCCGATCCGATCTCAAGGACCGAACTGCTCGCTGCGATACCAGGTGCACGAACCGCCTCATCAACCGATTCAGTGCCGTGATAATGCAGTTGATCAAACGGCGTAAGCTCACTGGCGGACAGTGGCCCCTGCTCGCCTTTGCCCATGTGTTGAAGCTCGGTCAGCACCCGACCCACATGACGATAGAACTTCATGCTCTTGATGTCGCTACTCAAACTATTCGATTCACTCATGGTGAACTCAATCTACAGCAATCTATTGGTAGCAACAGCGAAATTGTGACACGTACAGTATCGAGCCTGCGACCTGCTGATTACAAAGCGATTAGCTTGCCCTTCTTCTTTATTTATGTAAGTGACTTTATCGTTCTGAAAATCAAGTAAAGGTCATTGCGCGGTTGGTGCTGAAGTTTTTATCTGCCGCCATTAAAGACGGTGATTTATCCCGGTCGCTTATCAAATGCCGGAATGCCTTCAGGAATATGATGGTAATCCTGCTTATCGCAGGTAAAGATCGCTACAGCCGGTGCAAAAATTGAAGGGTCATCCAAGGTTCCCACCTTGATCACAATCGAACCTGGCCTGCTCGGAGTTTCTGATGCGATTCCAGTGCCGCAGTTCTCACAAAAATGTCGGGTCACCGGGCGTTCAAGATCAGAACGACGGAATTGCTTCATTTCACCAGATGTAAGCTGAAAACTCTCAAAAGGAAAAATCATCAGCGCTGCCGGGTTTCCTCCGCTGATGTACTGACACTCCCGACAGTGACACTGCAGCGAGGCTTGTGCCTCACCGGTAATTTCATAACGAACCGCACCACAGTAACATCCTCCGGTTGTCTTCATTTTGCGCCCCCTCCTACATAGTGTTTCTCCATGCGCAATTATAGAACGGGTAGTGTTTTGGTAATTATTTGATCGCGAAAAGCTCACGATTGAGCGTTAAATGGTCGTTCGATTCGAGCGAGTCGCTCTCATCGACCCCCTGAGTTGGCGAAAACATTGCGCCACCACAGAGTTCGCGTATGACAATAAGATCCGTGTTACTGATGACTTCCGGCCTGATGCCATCCCCGCCAGGTGTTACCACCTTCAGGGTCATAGTTATCCCCGGAGCAGGATTAATTAAATGAGCTATTTAGAAACCGGCGATACATGTAAATTCGCCTGCGGTCACACACCGACATCTTCGAAAACCTATGTCACACTCAGAAATATGACACCAGCGTGATAAAGGTGGCAACACCGGCACAAACCGCGAGCAGAACCCTCCGCCCCAGCAGAAAGAAAACCACAAGCCCGACAATAACCCCAAAGACCCTAAAAGCCAGAGGCGTTTGGGTTAACGGGCCTATTGGCAGAACGATCATCCGAGCGATAAGGCCCCCCAGCATCGCGTAAGAAACGCAGGTGACCCATTGAAAAACTGCACCCTCATGATTGATGCGTGACGCAAACAAAACGCCTAAGCCACGCCAAAGATAAGTGGCACCAATTGCACCCAATGTCACTAGTCCGATATCGATAGCCTGCACATCAATCATGATTTTTTTTCCGATCCTGACGCTTTTGCCCTACGAGAAAAGCCAATGTACCTCCAACCACTCCCGTTATCAGTAGATCCAGATCAGGTGCTATCAGATGAAAAAGCACACCCAGTGGAGCGCCAATCAGCAACGCGATAGACGCACTGCGACCTTGAGCGCCTGCCAACAAAATGGCAAAGAACAACGGATTCAGGAAAATCAGTCCGAGCGCGATTGACCGTGGCAACAGGCCAACCCCTAAGAACCCGATAGCAGTACCCAGCAACCCTGAGGCCATACAAATAGATGCGAATACAATGTAATAACGCTGCCGCAATTCAGGTGAGATTGTCCCAAAACGCCTCAGTCCTGCAGCCCAGGAATTAATCGATAACATCTGCACCAGAACAAACATCCATCCAGGGCGCGTAGCGCTGGACCGTATCAGCGGGACAAAAGATACGACCATTGGCAAGAAGCGTGCGTTGGCCAAAGCCACAGCAAGAATGACAAAAAAGGCTGAAGCACCTGCCGCATGCAGTTCTACCAGAGTTAACTGCCCTGGCAACCCCCAAATCCCAGCAGTCGCAGCCAACGCCACTGTAAAGGGCAAACCACTTTCGTGGACCAACGAGCCAAATCCCGTCATGCTCGCAAGTAAAGTCAATGCGGGAAAACCAATCGCGTCTTTAACAGCAAGGCGGGTAACCTCGCCAGATTGGTTAAGCATAAATCCGGCTAAGGTTTAGGGTGGAACTATGGTTCGGGATTCTTATGTCAACCATTTCCATTTCGTATCAAAAGGCTGTCTCGACTGAGGGAAGCGTTTCAAATGAACACCGCTTTTGCATAGATCCTTGGAATTGCTGGTTTATGGTGGGCCGTTCAGAGATCGAACCTGCAGCCATCCGATTAAAAGTTAGATGGTCTAACTCACGATAACACTACCATACCTGTCAAAGGGTAATGGTCTCCTGTGGGCTGCCATAGCCGTTGCTGAGGTGAATCATAGCCCCCCAGTCACGCCACGAAAGCTAACCCGCCCAGTTTGCTAATTATTGCGCACGGGGGTTCCCTCACCTGCCCGTGTCCGTTACAGTACGAACGCCAACTAAAAGCGCCTATCTAAGAAGGGGCATCCAATTTATAGTGGGTAACGAACGCGTCCGCAGAGAATACCTCAGCGAGGACCAGGACCTCTCGCAACAGCAGTATTTCGGGGAACGGGTTGTCACCACAGTCCGTTTTTCTACCGACCCACGGGACATCGGCTGGGTACGCGAAAACGTACCCTGTCAGGCAGCGTGCCCGGCCGACACCAACATTCCCGGTTATATCCGCACTATAGTTGAGGGCCGCTACGGCCGCTCCTACGAACTCAACCGCATTGCCAATATCCTGCCCGGCGTACTCGGACGGATA
This sequence comes from uncultured Acidiferrobacteraceae bacterium, assembly GCA_913031305.1. Taxonomy (GTDB): domain Bacteria; phylum Pseudomonadota; class Gammaproteobacteria; order Arenicellales; family UBA868; genus UBA868. Next base: position 2,053 of record CAJWEF010000169.1, on the reverse strand, counting down.
TGCTCCCGCCCCTGCGAGCCAGTCTGCCGCCACGGCTGGCCAGGTAACGGCAAGCCGGTAAGTATCTGTCATCTCAAACGATCAGCCGCTACTCTCAAAACTGAGAGCCACCGTATCAGCGAGCATCTCTATACCCCAACCAGTCGGCGGGTTGCGATCGTTGGCGGTGGCCCTGCCGGTATCGCCGCAGCCCACGACCTGTCAATACTCGGTCACAGCGTCACTATCTACGAGCGCGAGGCACGGGCCGGCGGCATGCTGCGCTACGGCATCCCGAGGTTCCGCCTGCCGCGCGGGATGCTGGACATCGAGGTGCAAAACGCCACCCGAATGGGGGTAACAGTGCAAACCGGTGTCACTATAGGCACCAACGAAGATGAGGTGCCACTTTCTGACCTGCTGAACCAGTTTGACGCAGTACTGCTTGCTACAGGCTGCATGGCAGCCATGCCGCTACCGCTGCGTGATCAGGACACCGATCAGGACCTCGTGGCGCAACTGCCAAACGCGGAATATGGCCTGGATTTCCTGCTCGATCTGCACCGGGGTAAAACAAAGACTGTCGGGCAGCGGGTGGCCGTAGTCGGTGCCGGCTTCACCGCGCTGGACTGCGCACGGGTCGCGCGGCGCCTGGGTGCTGAGGCCGTCAGTATCCATATACGTACCAGCGAGAATTACATCCCGGTTATGGACGAGGAGATTCTAGAAGCCAAGCGTGAGGGGATTCCGATCCGCGGCCTGCGCACCCCGGTCGCACTACAGATTGATGACAATGGCGTAGGTACCGGTATCTGTTTCGTTCAGAACCGGCTTGGCGGCTGGCGGGCCAGCGGCCGGCGTGAGGCAATTCCGATTCCCGGCTCCGAATTCACAGAACCCTTCGACACACTGCTGGTTGCCATCGGCCAGCGCACCGTAAACGACTATCTCGACGTACCCGTTGAGCTTGATCGCTGGAGTAATATTCGCATCGGCGAAGACGACATGACTTCAGTCAAAGGCCTTTTCGCTACCGGCGATTTTGTCAGCGGCGCATCTACCGTGATTGAGGCTATCGGCCACGGGCGGGAGACTGCGGTCAAACTGGACAGCTGGCTCATGGGGCGGGTACGCCAACACAAGGTGGTTCGTATTGAGCCCGTAGACAAGCCTGTGCGCGAACGCCAGTTTGACTTTATCGAGCGACAGAACATGCCCACCGCCGCTGTTGCCGACCGCTTTGGCCGAATGAACACCGAGGTCGAACAGGGACTCGATGCCGACCACAGCCTGGCGGAAGCGAAGCGCTGCTACCTCTGTTATCTTAAGTACGAGATCGATGTCGATAATTGCATCTATTGCCGTGCCTGTATTGAGGTAGCGCCAAGGGACTGTATCAAGTTGGTCAAGGGTGTAGCGATTAATGATGACGGCACCTACGGAGAATTGGACGAGACCGGGGTGTGGCGTGATGCGGCAGCAATCTGGGTCGACAACGATGAATGCATCCGTTGTGGGGCCTGCTACAAGGTCTGCCCGACCCGCTGCATATCAATTACCAAAAACGAGATCATCACCCAGGATATCTGATCCATGCCGTCATCCATGCATCACGTAGTCCTCGGACATGGTATCGCGGGCAACCACGCGGCCAGTGTGATTCGTGAGCGGGAACCCGATTCCCGGATCACCATCGTCTCGGCAGGGGCCCTGCTTTTCTACAACCGCTACGACTTGCCGGACGTGTTTCGGGGTCGGCACCAGTGGGTCGATTATCTGGTTCACCCGCCCGAGTATTACGAATCACAAAACATTACGCTACGCCGAAAGACCCGGGTCGTGGAGCTCGATACGCAAACCCAGACCCTGTCGCTCGCCCATCGCGAGACGCTGCACTACGATAAATTGCTGATAGCAACCGGGGGGCGCGCCTACATCCCGGAGCGACTGCTCGACAATACTGACCTGATGAACAATTTTCACAACTTCCGTGTTGCAATGCAGACGCAAAGATCGGTTCGCAAGAACGGCACTGTGATCATGCTTGGCGGCGACGTAATGGGCCTTGACCTCG
>CAJWEF010000168.1 GCA_913031305.1 uncultured Acidiferrobacteraceae bacterium | reverse complement strand
TCTCCTTTTCCGAGCCGCTGTGTTTGGCCAGGAAGTCGATGTCCCAGTAACGTTCAATCCGGGCGGCACCTGCTTCGAAAGTCAGGCGACTGGCGGCGGGTAGTTTTTGGATGTTCTTAAAGAAGCTGAATTGATCGGGCATGAAACGCAGAGACATGTAGTGCCACAGGCCTTCGAGTTCCATCTCAGGCTGCACCAACTTCGATGCCAGCAGTGCCTTGATTTCAGAGGCAAAGAAAATTGCCCCGGCGCCGGTGGTGAAAAACAGGGGTTTCTGGCCCATGTGATCACGTGCCAGCAGCAGTCTTTGTCGGATCCGGTCCCACAGGGCAAAAGCGAACATGCCTTGCAGGTGCCTGACACAATCGTCACCGTGCTCCTCGTACAGGTGCAATATGACTTCCACATCAGTACGGGTGCGAAAGCGATGACCTTTCCCGATCAGCAGTTGGCGCAACTCAGGACTGTTGTAGATCTCACCATTGCAGACCAGCACCAGCGTGTCATCCTCGTTGTGGATAGGCTGGTGGCCGGTCTCGAGGTCAATAATGCTGAGGCGGGTCTGGCCAAGCGTAATCTGGCCATTGTGGTAGTGGCCAGCATCGTCGGGCCCACGGTGGTGCAACGCCTGAGTCATCCGCTCAATGGCGGCGCGATGTTCGGGGTTAGGGCTCAGAATCCCAGCAATACCACACATGAATGAGTTTATCCGTGATCAAGAAGTACAGAGGGTTTCGTCGCGGTTTCCGCGCTCGTTTCCAGGGCGTTAGGGAACCCCGTGGCCGGGGTATACCGGGTTTGCCCGATGCAGGGCATGATTGTACGGGGTTTTTTGCGTGCTAGCAGGGATAATATGCTGATGCTTGGACAGTCAAAGACCTTCATCAGCCAGAGCCTGATACGCCTGGTGCTCGCGACCAGCCTGTCTTTGGCGCTGCTGGCGATCCTGCTGCACCTGATCGCACGCAGTGGCAGTGAGGCGAATCTGGTTATGGTCTATCAGGCGCTCAAGGGTGTTACTGCCGAGGTTTTTTCGCTTTATGCTTTGATCGTGGGGGCGAATATGGTGCTGCGCACACTGCGTTATCACTTGATTCTGCCTGCATCGACCGGGCAGCACGGGGTCGCCTTCTGGCCTTTGTTTGTCGTGACCGGTGTGCGTAACATGGTCGTTGATCTGCTGCCGGCCCGGCTTGGTGAGTTGATCTTTGTCACGATGCTGAAAAAAGGTTGCGGGGTGTCGATACCGGCCGGACTGGCGACTCTGGCCCTCAGCCTGTTGCTGGACATATTTATTTTGATTCCGGTGTTGTTGGCTGTTAGCTTGTTGCCGCTGGCCACGCCGGCCCTGCAACAGGGATCCCTTCCGGCTGCGCTGCTGATGGGAGGCCTATGGGTTGTGGGCGCAGTGGTGCTATGGCCCGGGTTGCGCCTGTTAGCGCGCTGGGCCCAGGCCAGGACTCGGCCTGATGGAATGATGGCCAGGCCGGCCCGTTTTCTGTTGGCGCTTTCTGAAGCATTAACCCGCTGTCGCCAGGGTCGTATCCTAGGCCGTGCATTATTGCTTACCGTTGCCATCCGGGTGTTGAAGTATGGCGGGCTCTATTTGTTGTTTGACGCGGTGGTTGCCAGTCCGGGCATGGTGGCGGTTGGCGCGGATTTCATCGATGTGCTGGTTGCATTGATCGCATCGGAGGCGGGCGCGAGTTTGCCGATGCCCACTTTGATGAGCTTTGGAACCTACGAGGCAGGCGGTGCTGCAGCTCTGGTTTTATTGGGTTATCCGTTGGCGGGCGCAGTGATAACCCTGCTCTCGGTCCACATCGCCAGCCAGGTGCTGGACTACTCCGTGGGTTGCGCTTGTTTGGGCCTGTTTTTCCTGACTCGGATGGGTAACTCGAATGTCGCCAGTGTGGCCGGCTCGCGGTCTGTGGGTAGATGGACACGATGGCGTGCACCGCTCGTTTTTATCGGCCTGCTGGGGGCTTTCGGGTTATCCCTTTATCAGTTCGATCGGGTCCGGATCGCTCAGTCGCAGGTAGCACCTGCTACAGGCCAGCCCGTGACCAACGCCCCAGACGGTGCGAAAGCCGCTGCTGCGATAACAGGGGTAAGCGGCTGGGTGGTATGGAGTTCGAACCGGTTTGGTAATCACGATATCCTGAAAATGAACCTTACAGACCGGAGCATCAGCCGCTTAACTCACCATCCTCATGCCGAGAGCTTTCCGCGGATTTCTCCAAATGGACGGCAAATAGTTTTTGCCCGCTCGCGTGAGCCGTGGGTCCCTTTGCGTAACCCGATTCCATGGGATGTCTATCTGCTGGATTTGGATAGTGGACATGAGCGGCGTCTGGCTGAGTTTGCCACTGCGCCGACGTGGTCGGCAGATGGAAGGCATGTGTTTTTCCAGCGCCGTGGCTCTGAATTCGTAAAGTTGAATCTTGCCAATGGGGAAGAGCACGTGCTGTTTCGAGCTGGGATGGGAGATATTCCAGCCGGGGTGGAATTACAGACACCCTCACTGAGCCCTTTTTCTGGGAGGCTGGCATCGACATGGCGGGGGGCCCGGCGCATGACGGCCATTGTCAAACTTGATGGTACGGTGCAGCCGGTTGGCGAGGGATGTCAGCTTGCCTGGGCCCCCCAAGATGCGTTTGTTTACTGGGTGGATCACGGTGGGCTTATGCAGAACCGTTTGTATCGCCAGTTGCCCGGCGCTGGAAGCCCTGTCCCCTGGTTGGATTTACCTCCTCCCTACAGTCATGAATATTTTCCCAAGCTGAGCAAAGACGGACGTTACCTCGTGCTTGGCGCCAGCGCTGGAGGCCACGAACATGACGTAGCGGACTACGAGATCTTCCTCTGGCCAACAGACATGTCAGCCGATCGCGCTGTGCGGCTGACGTTCCACAGCGGTAACGACAACTGGCCGGATATTTTTCTGGAGTAAAATTTTCCAGGCCTACCCAGGTGTTAGAGGTAGCCTTCCTCCTGGTACCAGCGGGCCGTGGCCCGCAAACCTTCGTCGAGACCCACAGCCGGGTCGTAGCCGATTTCCTTTTGCGCACGAGAGATATCAAAGGCCCGGTTCTGCCGATACCAGTCGACCCGGCGGGGAAAGATGGGCGGTGTGATCTTAAATGGCTTACAGACTTTTTCAAAAAAATGCCCAGCGAGCCACAGTGGCCAGAAAGGAAAATGAGGGGTTTTTGCTTTCTGATCCATCGCGCGACCTACCCGCTGCACCAGGTCCTCAATGGTGACGTACTCGCGATCGGCGATCAGATAAGTTCGACCATCACCGACTCCATCTTGCGTCACGTTCATCAGCGCATCAACAAAATTGTCGATGTAGAGTGGGTGATAAAAAGCCTGGCCGTTGCCGAAGATCGGAAAACTACCTCTAGCAACCCGCCGAAAGATCATCCCAAAACGCTCGGGGTCGCCCGGTCCATAAATGGCAGCAGGGCGGACAATCACTGTTTTTAAACCCCGTTGCCCATATTGTTGTACCAGGGGTTCTGCCTCGTACTTGGTCTGCTGATAGTAGTCAGCCGCAGCAATAGGAGCATCTTCGTTTGCCGGCGGATTCTTGACGTTGCCGTGTACGCCGCAAGTGCTGCAGTAGATGAAGCGCCTGACCCCGGCATCTTTGGCTGCATCGAGCACTATGCGGGTGCCTTTGAAATTGACCTCATGGTAGTAATTGTTAGGCACGTTCAGTTCCCTGAACGCAGCGGCCAGGTGGTGGATAACTTCAACTCCCTGTGCTGCTTCACGGACGATTTTTGCATCGGTAACGCTGCCGATAATCACTTTCACGCCCCACTCGCGTATTTCGTCGGTCTTGATGCCTTCCTTGTAGTCAAGGGCGACCGGCTCATGCCCGGCATCGTGCAGTCGTTTGACTAGCGCCTTGCCGGTAAACCCGGTCCCACCTGTTACTAAAATTCGCATCGTCGAATCCCCATCAGCCCACACGGGCATCCTGCTGGTCAAGGGTTAAACTCAGCGCCTGATAAGTACCGGCAATAGTCTCCCCGTCGATCTATTCAATGCGCAGGATTCTAACTCAGCATGCTGCCTTTTTTCGCGCTAGTTGAGCACGTCGCCGACAGAGTTGATCACAACATGCGAGTGAACTTCAAATGATCTGTCGCTAACCGAGTCACAGACTTTGACGCCAAACACTTTGCGGTCATCGATCTGACACTGCCAGAATCATTTCGTTCGACCAGCCCAGTAGACATTCGCTGCAGGGCGTAGGCCAGGCTCCGGTAATTCCACCACCGATGACCAGAACATCAAAGATCTGATCTATGAGGATACGGGCGCCAAACCGGTCTTCAGGTATGGTCCGAAAGCATCCTGTTATGACTCAACCTCGTCACCGCAACTGGAAAGGGCGGGGCCGGATCGCGAGTCGTGCAATAGAAAGGCTACGCAGAAGAATCTCCTGGCCGGCCTCGTTAGTCGGGTCGAGTCTTAATTGTTGACATGCGCCTGTACCGGCGGCGAGCAGCAGAGTATTCTCGCCCGGCTGAATTTTTCCCGTTGTCGAAAATACGTCTTCCCGGGCAACAAAGCCTTCTCCATTATCCCAGAAAAGCTGCAACGTACCCACACCATCGCTGTGCAGTTTGATCTGCACCAAATTGTTGGCTTGAAAATATCGGCATAAAGAGGGGTCCAGTTCAATCTGCCCATCATCCGTTAGCGTATGAATCAGCCAGCCGCTTTCATCCGACTGTAGTTCGAGGTTTTCGGTACGGTGAACAAGGTCTGTGTTGGTGAGGTTAAGTGAGTGGAAGCCGCCCAAGCGTAAAGCTTTCGGCGGTGGATCGTAAAAGGGGATCACGAAGCGCACCAGCGCATCAACATGTACCAGTGTGATCACCGTAATCATTAGCGCTGGGGCCAGGGCGATGCGTACCCCGCCCAGCCGGGAGCCAAAAGTCAGTGTCGGTAGGCACTGGCGCAGCCAGCGCCAGCGCGCCAGCGCCTCAATCGCAGCGAAAAACAGCAACAGGGGACACAACAGAACAGGCAGTAGGTACTTACCTTGTACCTGTGCTTCTTGAAGCAGGTTATAGCGCGCGTACATGAAAAACTGAAAAATGACAGCCCCCAGAAGAAGAGGCTCAAACAGTAGTCGCCGAATCCTGCGTACATCGTCTCCGCGAACTACTGAAAGCAGGGTAGCGACCCATCGCAGGGGTAGGTAAGCCAAGCCAACTCCCAGAACCAGGCCGTACAAAAGGTACTGCGGAAGACCAAGCTTGAGTCGCAACCAGTCGAGATTGCCGATTGCAGATATTAGCGTCTCGTCAACAAAACCTTTGTAATTAGCGATTACCAGGCCAGCTAATGTTACCCCCTCGTCAGCGAAACTGCGTATGGCTTCCGGTTCCAGCCGCATGTGAACACCACTGGTCTGAGCGG
>CAJWEF010000167.1 GCA_913031305.1 uncultured Acidiferrobacteraceae bacterium | reverse complement strand
ATGTTTACAGTCGCAGCAATGATTGGCCTGTTTCTCTGGGGCACCCACAGTTACCGGAAGCGTGTGGCATGAACACCAATCGACCCTGGTGGCGTCTCGACGGATTCTATATCTATGCTGTTCTGTACTTGACCTTCATTTATCTGCCGGTGTTATTTTTGCCGCTGTTCTCCTTCAACGACTCGAAGTACATCGCATTCCCGTTGAAAGGATTTACGTTGAAGTGGTATGAAGCGATGATCAATAATCCGCCCATGCTGAGCGCGTTGATGAACAGCATCAAGATCGGATTGGTCGTTGCAATACTTAGCACTATCTTTGGACTGTTGGCCGCCAAAGCAGTCACGCGCTACCGTATGCCGGGAAGAGGACCCGTCGTTGGATTTATCATGATTCCCTTAGTGATTCCGGAGATTATCCTTGGGATATCTCTTTTGATCCTATTGAACCTTGCAGACATCCCTCTGTCCCTATTGACTGTTGGCTTTGCCCACCTGCTACTCTGCGTACCCTTTTCAATGCTGGTCCTTGTTTCACGCATGGAAGGATTTGACAAAAGCATGGAAGAAGCAGGCCTTGATCTTGGCGAAAACGCATGGATGACTTTCTGGCGGGTGACATTCCCGATCGTGTTGCCCGGCATCATCGCGAGCCTTCTACTTACATTCACAATTTCTTTTGACGAATTCGTATTAGCCTTTTTTCTCTCAAGCATTGATCAGACATTACCGGTGTATATCTGGAGTTCCTTAAGATTTCCTTCTAAGCTTCCCTCAACATTGGCCCTCGGAGCTACCATTTTCATGGCTTCATTTATTGTGGTCACGTTTGCGGAATGGGTTCGCCGTCGGGGCGTACGACTCGACTCCACTTCAGGCATCTAATATGGATCACGACGCAATCATCTCTTTTCAGAACGTCAGTAAACACTTCGGAAAAGTAAAAGCAGTCGACCATGTCAACTTTGACATACAACGAGGCGAATTCTTCTCCTTGTTGGGCCCCTCAGGTTGTGGCAAAACTACATTACTCCGGATGGTCGCGGGTTTTGAGACACCATCATCGGGCGAGGTTTTTCTTGATGGGGAACCAATGTCAGTCTCTCCCCCAAATCGGCGACCCGTGAATATGGTGTTCCAGAACTACGCTATCTTTCCTCATCTTGATGTGCGCGGCAACATTGCCTTCGGTATGCGCAAGGCAGGGTTGACCCGCTCCGAACTCGACCAGCGTATCGACGAAGTCCTCGAATTGATCAAACTGCCCGGTTATGGCCGCCGCGGCGCAGATGAACTCTCCGGTGGCCAGCGCCAGCGGGTTGCCCTCGCCAGGGCGTTGATTAAGCAACCCAAGGTACTACTTCTTGATGAACCGCTGGGGGCGCTGGACAAGAAACTGCGCGAGCAGATGCAGATTGAACTACGTCAGTTACAACAACAGATCGGTATCACTTTCCTCTTTGTTACCCACGATCAGGAGGAAGCCCTGACCCTATCCGATCGGATTGCGGTGATGTCCGAGGGACAGGTGATCGAGATCGCCTCGCCCTCACAACTATACGAATCACCGGGTTCACGATTCGTCGCCGACTTTATAGGCAGTATGAATTTCTTTGAAGGTGAGATTAGCTCTCAGGAAGGAAGCACGGTTCGTATCCAAACGCAGACACTGGGCGACCTTAGCGCAGCCTATCCCGCTGAATCCAGCATGGTCGGTCAGCGAGTATGGGTCGCGATTCGCCCGGAAAAACTTCTGCCGGTATTCACTGAACCACAATCCCGCACCAATAGTGTAGCCGGCCAGATGGGGGCATCGGCCTATCTTGGTGACCGCAGTCATTTTTATGTGTACCTGGCACAGCGTAGGGAACCCGTTTTGGTCGCACTTCAGAATCTGGAGCGAATGAAAGACCACCTGTACCAGCCTAACCAGTCGGTCTGGCTGCAGTGGGCCCTGGACGCTGTGGTGGTGCTTCCCCGGGACTAAGTGCTATCGGCATGCCGAGTCTTCACCGCTACTGTGTTTGGCTTACCGGACTGGGCCTGGCACTCTCCAACGTTCTCGCCGTTGCCCAGAACACAATAGAACTTCAACCAGACAAAGGTTGGCTCGTCATTGACGGCCACCCCTTCATTTTGCAGGGCAGCATGGTTATTGACCCGGACCGCACCTGTCGTACTCCATCCGGTGATTGGGAGTGTGGCCAGGCCGCCTGGCGGGCTCTTGAGGATCGGGTGCGCGTCGGCGTCATCACCTGTACCCCATTATTGTCCCTCGCGGGCTCCACAGCAGCAGTATCGGCCGAGTGCGCAGTAGATAATGAAAATCTCAATGCCTGGTTGGTGCGTCGCGGCTGGGCCCTGTCCGATGACACCCCCTCAGCCCTTTTTGTATCTGAAGAAAAAGCGGCGCAGGCAGAACAGCTCGGAATCTGGCGCGGCGGGTTCATTCCCCCATCGCACTGGCGCGCCCAGGATGTAACTGAATGCAGCGCCTGTACTGCAAGACACCAGAGTATCGTACGCGCACGCGAGCTCCGCCAACAAAGCAGTCCTGCCAGTAACAGCAACTGAGTACCCGGCCCCACGCATGAGATAATTCACCTGCAGGGGGTTGCGCCTTTAATATGACCATACATTACGACAGTCTTGATGATGGCAACTGGGCGCAGTGGCGTGAAGCGATTCTCGAACTGGAGGCCAAGGCTTACGAGGCGTCACGACAGGATCGGCCTGAGATGCTTGAGCAGATCATCCTGGATCCGCGCGGTGTCAGCCTCGCCGCCATCGACGGCGGCTGGCTGGCTGGCTTTTGTCTCGGGGCCCCGCTAGAGCGCTTTGCCCATGTACGCGGACCCGCTGAGGATCCCGGGCGTGGTGACAGCACGGTACTGTATTCGGCAGATACCTGTGTCAGCCCCGCCTACCGCGGCAAAGGCGTGGGGCGGGAACTAAAAACCCGCCAGCTCGCACTGGCACGTTCGGCTGGATACCAGCTAATCGCCGGGCGCAACCGAGCCGGGCTCGCCAACGCCATGTGGCAACTCAACCGTTCACTCGGTGCTCGCGCAGTACATCTCATCGAAAAAGACTATGAGGACGGTATCGAGCCTGACATCTGTATTTATTACCACATAAAACTTGATCCGGAGATCATCGAACATGGATCGACCTGAACATATCAATATCGTCGAAGTAGGCCCGCGTGACGGTCTGCAGAACGAGGCTCAGCCGCTCTCGCCGCCAGAGCGCATTGAACTGATCAATCGCCTGGCCGAAGCCGGGCTCACTCAGATAGAGGCAGGCGCGTTTGTTTCGCCGCGCTGGGTACCTCAGATGGCCGGCAGCGACGAGGTACTGTTGGCGCTTTCTTCACGGTCAGACCTGCGTCTGCCCGTGCTGGTACCCAACCGCAAGGGTTACCAGACTGCCCGGACCGCGGGTGCCCGCGAGATCGCGGTATTCGGCGCCGCATCGGAGACCTTCTCAAAGCGCAACATCAACTGCAGTATTGACGAGAGCATCGAGCGCTTTTCCGAAATCTGCATTCTGGCGCTCGATGAGGGAATTAGAATACGCGGTTATATCTCGTGTGTGCTCGGCTGCCCCTATGAGGGTGAAGTTGATCCGGGGCGGGTAGCTGAACTGGCAGCCAGGATGACAGCTATGGGCTGCACCGAGATCTCTCTGGGAGATACCATCGGTGTGGGCACGCCTGACAAAGCCCGATCACTGGTGAAGGCCTGTGCCCACGAAACCGGTATAGAGCGCCTGTCTGTTCATTTTCATGATACTTACGGCCAGGCTCTGGCGAATATCCTTGCCTGCATTGAGATCGGCGTAACAACGGTAGATACCGCCGTTGGCGGCCTCGGTGGCTGTCCTTACGCCACCGGCTCAACAGGTAACGTCGCGACTGAAGACGTGGTTTACCTGCTTGATGGCCTCGGCATCGAATCGGGCGTGAGTCTCGAGCATCTGATGGGCATCACCGAATGGCTCTGCGAACGCCTCGGTCACCCACCCGCCTCGAGGGTCGCCCGGGCACTGCTGGCGCGGCGCAAGCAGCCGGGCGCTGTTTCAGACTAAGACTTCGACCGCGCCTCAATGTGATCGAGCCCTCGGGCGAGATCGGCGATGATATCAGCTGGGGGCTCCAACCCAACCGCCACGCGTATCAGCTCGTCACCGATGCCAGCAGCCTTGCGCTCATCGGCGCTGATACGTGAATGCGTGGTCGAAGCCGGGTGAGTGATGGTGGTCTTGACGTCACCCAGGTTCGCAGTAATAGAGAGCATCTGGGTCGAATCAATAACCTGCCAGGCGCTGTCTTTATCGCCAGACACCTCAAAAGATATTATCGCGCCAAAACCGCTCTGCTGGCGCGCGGCGAGGTCGTGGCCGGGATGACTGGCAAGCCCCGGGTAATGAACTTTAGTTACTGCCGGGTGATCCACCAACCAGTGAGCCACCTCGGCCGCATGGTCGCAATGAGCACGCATGCGCAGCGGCAAGGTTTCCAGGCCCTTGAGAAAAACCCAGGCATTAAACGGACTCATCGCCGGCCCAGCGGTACGCAAGGTATTGAACAGCTTCTCGTGCAGTGCTTTGTCGTCAGTCACCAGAGCGCCGCCAACGCAGCGGCCCTGGCCATCGAGGTACTTGGTCGCCGAATGGACAACGACGTCCGCCCCCAGGGCGAACGGCTGTTGCAATACTGGAGTGCAGTAGACGTTATCGACCGCAAACAGGGCGCCGGCCTCATGCGCCAACGCCGCCAACGCCGCCAAGTCGCCGATATCGCACAGCGGGTTGGAGGGGGTTTCGACAAAAACCAGGCGGGTGTCCGGTGTGATTGCCTTACGCCAGGCCGCAAGGTCGGTCAGTGGAACAAAATCCGCAATAATCCCAAAGCGGCTGAGAATCTTGGTAAACAACGACACGGTCGAACCGAAAACGCTGGTCGAAACCGCGACTCGGTCTCCAACCTTAAGCAGAGCAAGCGCAAGACAGAGGATCGCTGACATGCCTGATGCACTGGCCACGCAATACGCCGCCCCTTCCAGGGCCGCAAGCCGGTGCTCAAAAGCCCGCACAGTCGGGTTGGTAAAACGCGAATAGACATTGCCCGGCGTCTTTTGGGCAAACTTCGCCGCCGCATCGGCAGCGCTATCAAAAATAAAACTAGAAGTCGCAAAGATCGGGTCGCTGTGCTCGCACTCAGCGGTGCGCTGCTGACCGGCGCGGATGGCATGGGTTTGAAGATCCCGGACAACCGTTGGTACTGTCACTGTCGTGCCTCCTTGGCCCTACCTGGTGCAACAGTCACAAAAAAACCCGCTGCAGGTTGGACCAGAGCGGGGTTTACTTACACCTCGCTTTAGCCGTATTTATAAAGCGCCCGCAAGCTGATGTTCAAATCGGCGCTTATATGAATAGTAACCTGAAGTTT
>CAJWEF010000166.1 GCA_913031305.1 uncultured Acidiferrobacteraceae bacterium | reverse complement strand
CTGTTGGATTGATGCCGCGATATCCATCTCTTGCTGAGTCAATGGTGACTCCGGCGCACGGGCGGGACGGCCAAACAACTCGCTGAACCGCTCGTTGGTCATCTTCAGGCCGGTAGCGTAATCGAAATAATCCATCTGCAGACGAAAGGTCCCGTCTGCCTTGATATCAATCAGGTGCTCGCGGATGAGATCAGCATAGCGGGGCTCACCATAAGGCGCCAAGCCCATCAGTTTGTATTCACCCGAATTGACCTTGAAGCCGGTGAAGTACGTGAAGGCCGAATACAACAGTCCGAGCGAGTGAGGAAAATCGATCTGCCAGAGCGGTTGGACACGATTACCCTCACCCATCCAGGTGGTGGTGGTTGCCCATTCACCTACCCCATCCATGCATAGAACTGCCGCGCTTTCAAACGGGCTGGGGAAAAATGCCGAGGCTGCATGTGACTGATGGTGGCCAGCAAAAAGCAGTGTTGGTAATTCTCCCTTGCTGCATTCTCCAAGTCGCATCAATTCTTTTTTCAGCACCGACTTCAGATAGAGCTTTTCCTTAAGCCAAACAGGCATCGCTGAAAGAAAAGAAGAAAAACCCCGTGGGGCACTGGCAATATAGGTCTCAAGCAGACGCTCAAACTTAATCAGCGGCTTATCGTAGAAGACAACCTGCTGTACTTCGCTGAGATTGATTCCAACTGATTCAAGGCACCAGCGAGCGGATTCCTTTGGAAAGCGCGCATCATGCTTTTTGCGGGTAAAGCGCTCTTCTTGCGCTGCAGCCACCGCCTCCCCATTGTGCAGCAGGCAAGCAGCCGAATCATGGTAATAGCCAGATAGGCCAAGAATGTACAAAAGTGTCTTTCGCAGGTCAGAAAGTGAGTAGTCTGGAACTGTATTTTACATCGCTTAGATCCGGACACCGCCCAATGCCCGACAAATACCCTGTCGGACTTGTCGTGGGCCCCGCCCCATACGCTAAAGTGAGGGGTGCAAGTGAGCAGTGCATTGCTTGCAGGCCGCCTGATCGTCAAAGGTTAAGCTCCGCGCGGTTTAGCGCCTTAAGAGCAGCTCATTACTTTTGCCCCATCATAGGTAGCACTTATCGCCTGACAACCCCACCTATGGGAAATCCGCCCTAAAATCCAGGGCATAAGTTCATTTTATAGACAGCAAGAAAACAATGGCTTGTATTGTAAATGATCATGATTCAGCATCGCGTTCGTTTCTTTTTGATCCTCAAGGACAACTCAATTCATGTTTACTCATAACCCCTTCGCCGAGCTTTCCGGGTCCATCACCCCTCTAGCCATGCAATTGTATGTGGTCCTGATGTTTTTGCTGGTCCTGGGCGGCACACTGCTGGATACCCTTCACAAGAAAAGCGCTAAGTATTTTTTCCAAAGCGCAGAAAAATCAAAAAAGAATAGAGTCCGAACAGTCGGTGGTGGCGAAAAAGCAGGAATTGCTGTCAAGACCGTAGTAGAGGATGTGCTGATGTCCGCCGAGTTCTGCAATCCGCGGCGCCGGATTGCCCATCTTCTGGGGATGTACGGGTTTGTGACTTTCATCGTAACCACCGCGCTGCTGATATTTTGCTATCCGACTGCTGCTACGCCAGCACCTCCTCTGACCACGACTTTATGGCACCTGGGCGCTCTGATGGTGTGCGTTGGCGGTTACTGGTTCTGGTTTGTTATTCGGGTCGATGTCGCTGCAGAGGGCAATGCGTGGTATCGGGTGGTGCGCGCAGACTTGTTTATCCTCTCGCTTCTCGGTACGACCACCTTTGCCCTGATCTGGTCAATGCTGCAGTCTTCCGGTGGCTCCCCGTGGCAAGTAATGCTTTTCTTTGCTTTGTTCATAACTGCCAGCACGATCCTGTTCGGCGGTGTGCTGTGGTCCAAGTTCGCTCACATGTTCTTCAAACCCGCCGCCGCGTTTCAAAAGCGCATGGAAGAAGCCGATGGCTCAAGATCAAACCTTCCGCCGCCAGCCGATGAGCCCGCGCAGTTTGGTCTGGGCATCAAACGTGAGCCGTCCCGGCACTATTAATCAAACAAATTAATCCCTGATCTATTCGCTCAACCGCTCGCCGGTTGTTGCTTTAAACCAGGAAAAAGGAGAATAAAATGCCGACCTTTGTTTATATGACCAAATGTGACGGCTGCGGTCACTGTGTCGATATCTGTCCATCGGACATCATGCACATCGATAAGACCTATCGACGTGCGGTCAACATTGAGCCCAATATGTGCTGGGAATGCTATTCCTGTGTAAAGGCTTGCCCGCAAAACGCCATCGATGTGCGTGGTTATGCTGATTTTGCTCCGCTGGGGCACAGTGTTCGCGTACTACGCGAGGAAGAAAAAGGAACGATCTCCTGGAAGATCAAATTCCGGAATGGCCACGAGAAGAATTTTGTCTCACCCATAACCACGCAACCTTGGGGAGAAAAGATCCCGAGGTTGGCCGATCTGGCAGAACCCTCCGAAGAGGATCTGAATTCCGAGCTGCTGTGCTATGAGCCAGATGCCCTCAACACCGATGTCGGATTACCAGTGATCGACAAGAGCAAATTTAAACAGGGAGTTTATTACTGATGGGTTTCAAAACAGTTTTTGAAGATTGCGACATTCTGGTTGTCGGCGGAGGCATGGGCGGCACCGGTGCCGCTTATGAAGCCCGCTACTGGGGGCGCGATTTAAAGATCGTAGTCGCCGAAAAAGCCAACATCGATCGTAGCGGCGCCGTCGCCCAGGGTTTGTATGCCATTAACTGCTACATGGGTATGCAGTGGGACGAGAACCAGCCTGAAGATCATGTTCGCTATGCCCGCAACGACTTGATGGGTATGGTGCGCGAAGACCTGGCTTACGACATGGCCCGCCACGTGGACTCCAGCGTACACAAGTTCGAAGAGTGGGGCTTGCCGATAATGCGTGATGCTGAAAGCGGGCGCTACCTGCGTGAAGGCAAGTGGCAGATCATGATCCACGGTGAAAGCTACAAGCCGATTGTCGCTGAAGCGGCCAAAAAATCTGCCGACAAGATCTACAACCGCATCATGGTTACCCATCTGCTGATGGATGAAAGCAAACCCAACCGGGTGGGCGGGGCGATCGGCTTTAATGTCCGCACCGGCGATCTGCATGTGTTCAAAGCTAAAACCGTTATCGTGGGTGCCGGTGGTGCCTCACATATCTTCAAACCCCGGTCTGTCGGTGAAGGCATGGGTCGAACCTGGTACGCCCCTTGGAGCAGCGCATCCGCGTACGCGCTGCCGATCCTCGCGGGTGCAAAGATGACCCAGATGGAAAATCGCATCGTGCTGTGCCGGTTTAAGGATGGTTACGGCCCAGTGGGGGCATATTTTCTGCACCTTAAAACCTATACGCAGAACGCTTACGGAGACGAATACGAATCTAAATGGTATGACCACACCAAGGAACTGGTGGGTGACTACATTGATCACCACCCCACACCGACCTGTCTGCGTAACCATGCCTTCATCGAGGAAACAAAAGCCGGGCGCGGACCAATCCATATGGTGACCAAGGAAGCCTTTCAGGACCCCCACAAAGAAACCGTAGGTTGGGAGAACTTTCTCGGCATGACCGTCGGCCAGGCCGTTGTCTGGGCATCCCAGGACATTGATCCGAAATACACCAACCCTGAGCTGACCACATCTGAGCCTTATGTCATGGGCTCTCATGCCACCTGCTCGGGCGCATGGGCCAGCGGACCGGAAGATCTCTCTCCAGATGAGTACTACTGGGGGTACAACCGGATGATGACGGTCGAAGGGTTATTTGGTGCCGGTGATGCACTCGGCGGAACTGCCCACGCATTTTCATCCGGATCGTTTACCGAAGGCCGCCTTGCCGCCAAGGCCGCAGTCAAATACATTCGGGAGCATGCAAGCGAGAAGATCCAGGTTTCAGAAAAGCAGATCGAGGATCGCAGGAAAGAGATCTACCAACCTATGGAAAACTACGAGGTCGGCCGTAACGAAATCGTGGGTGGAACCGTCTCGCCGAGCTACATACTGCCTATCCACGGTCTGCAGCGTCTTGAGAAGATCATGGATGAATATGTGGGCGGTATCAGTGTCAACTACATGACTAACGAACCCCTGCTGCTGCGCGGACTTCACCTGCTGGCCACCCTGCACGAAGACCTGGAGCATATCGGTGCTGAGGATCTGCACCAGTTACAGCGTGCATGGGAGTTGAAACACCGTGCAATCGCCTCAGAGTGTGTTACACAACATACTCTGTTTCGCAAGGAGACGCGCTGGCCCGGTTACTACTATCGTGGTGACCATATGAAACTGGATGATGAAAACTGGCATGCTTTAACTCTGTCGCACCGTGACCCGGAGTCTGGCGAGTGGACCATGGAAAAAGCACCGGTCTATCACATCGTTGACTAGGCTATACCTGCAGGGCGGGACGAGTCCCGCCCTGCGTTTATTGTCGCCACCTTCCTGACCAATTCCGGCATCGCGCTTTACTGGCGCCCCGATTGCTGTCCTCAGTTTTCTTCGCATTAACAACGCCAGCACCAAAAGGTTTCTCGGTAAACTCCTCTGTTGTTAGATCTACCCCGAAAGCGGCGCGCGAAACCGCTCGCGGGAGAGCAAAATACCGCCCATAGCCATGAGCATGAATAGCAAAAAAATGACGCCTTCTGCAAGCCGCCAGCCGAATTGACCAACGAGGCTGGCCATACCCAAGCGGAATTGGATGCCCTCCAGAGAATGCTGGGTGCACCCCGATCGGACCTTGAAGCGCTACTTCAGCCTGCTCTGGCAAAACAGGTTTCGGTAAATCAGATATCTGACCTTCTTGGGCAAAGTTGGGCCAGACTGAAGGAACTGCGCCAGCTCTGCAAAGATGATTGGGGCGTTGCCTGGAAAGATCCCCAGGTTGCCACCGCACTTGCAAAGGCAAACCATTTTCTACAACCCGGTGACACATTCTCACTGGATAAGGCGGGCAACGCTTTGGCGCGAGCTTGTTCGCGTGCTGTTGAGTCAGGCGAAGCGCCATTAAACCTCGCCCGTATCCGTGCAGGAGAAGCCCTGCTTGGCGCTCTTTTGCAGGAGTACTCGCGTGCGGCAGAGTTTTACACCCAAGCTGCCGTAGTGCCGGGACTGGATCCGTCGCTGCAATGGCGCTACCAGAGCAGGCGAGCTTTGATGCTGGCAGATCTTGGCCGGGAGTTCATGGATAACGCTGCGCTCGAAGAGTGCATCCACATCTATCAAGACACTGTCCTGACATTAGTACCCAAAATCCAAAAGCCACTGGACTGGGCGACAACGCAAAATGATCTTGGCAATGCGCTTGGCGTGCTTGGACAACGCCGGCGTGGCACCCGGATGCTGGAAGAATCGGTTATCGCTTTTGAGAACGCGCTCTCAGAGCGGGGTCGTAAGAAGGCCCCGCTCGAGTGGGCCGCTACCCAGAATAATCTAGGCAATACC
>CAJWEF010000165.1 GCA_913031305.1 uncultured Acidiferrobacteraceae bacterium | reverse complement strand
TCTGCATTAATTATTGACGGGTTACCTGCAATACCGCAGCGCTGAAAGTCGCCAACCGTGGCTGCCTGACAATGCTTTTATGGTATGGCTGCACTAGACCGTTGAGGGCATCAGTGCTTCCTGGGGAGGCAACCCATATCAACCAAAAATTGAGTGGCAATCTGAAAAAAAAGAGCCTGCGCCTTGCGCAAGAAAAGTATCGCGCCAGCCGCGGCCCAACTTGTCACGTTTGTTGAGCAGCTGCTCACAGAGGATTCATTTCATAGCAGGGACAGAAGCTGTTTACTCGACGACAATCTGGAAGCGAAATGGCGAATCCTGCCCACCGGCCACGATTTTATTTTCACCAGCCTTCAGTGTCTCATAATCTTTTAAAAATTCATAACCGATGGTAACGCCATTGACCTCAGTACCCAGAGAACTCTCAAAGTCCCAAACTACGACACCATCAAGGGTATTTAAAACCGTAAAGTGATTCACGGATAGGCGAGAGGGCATTGAGTCTGGTAGTAGCAGCGCAGCGTTTTGATCAATTGAATGTTCGTCGGCTCGACCAATGGAGAACTGCATCGGTTTGATCCTAATACCAGCTGGAGGTATATGCGGAGCGAGATCGACATGATCTCCAAAAACCGTTACTTTGGTTGAGCCGGGCTGATCTGCGATGAAGTTTGGGTCGGTTGCGGGTCGCGATTCGACCAGTCGCTGGTTTGTGTCCCGAAGTCGATCGCACAGCCGGGTAACGATTCTATAGGCTACTACCGCCTCATTACTGACGTGTTCAATGAACTCAGAGCGTTGGAATTCCAGAGCAACAACGTCAGTTACGGCACGGGCACTGGCACTTCGAGGGCTCTGATCAATCAGGCCCATCTCTCCAAGGTAATCCCCGGTCGTGACATAGCCCAGCCTTATAATCTGGCCAGAGCGCTCCGTATATATTTCGACCTCTCCAGAAAGTATCTGAAACACGATGTCGCTTGTCCCGCCTTCGAGTAGGATAGTTTCTCCGGCGGAAAAATTGATCTTTTGCATGAGGTCGCTCGTGGTCCTTAAAAATAGAACGTCATCTTGTGTTATCGCTTCTTAATCGGTGCTCACCTAGGGTAACGCCGACACTATCTTACGCCAGTTTGTCGGACCGGGCACGGATTGGGCTGAATCTTGGTCCAACTGATTTAACACGAGAAAGGATAAGCGTTTATGGTTGGGCGACCCCTAGCCATTGCTTGAACATAGCGCTTGGGGCCAACCCCGCGAGCAAAGGCCAGGGAACGGCAACGATCAGTCAGTCAGTGCTGACTGAGAAGATCTCTACTGGCTGAGCAAATCCTTTGAGATCTTGTGCTCCAAGGCTCGTGACTGCATGAGTGGCCTTGACGAAAAAGCAGGTGTCCTCATCGAGGATCACACTCCCTGGCTCGCCAGCGCTTTGCAGCCTTGAGGCCAGGTTCACCACGCTGCCGATCACGGTGTAGTCGATTTTTTCGACCGGGCCAATATTGCCCACCTTGGCGTAGCCGGTGGCCAAGCCAATGCGAATAGCAAACGGAAAGCGGTTTTGCGCACGATAGTGCTGATCAGTTTCACGGGCCCGTTCCTGTAGTTGCAGTGCGCAGCTGACGGCCCGCGAAGCGCTGGTGATGTCATCGCTGTCGTTTTCAAAAAAAGCGAGGATGCCGTCACCCATGTATTTATCGATCACGCCATCTTGGGCGAATATGACTGACGCGGCATCACCAAAGTACGTCTCCAGCACATCCTGAATCTCCTGCGGGTCGGCCTGGTCGGAAAACGCCGTGAAATTCACAATATCGCTGAACATCACGGTGATGCGCTTGCGCGCACCGCCGAGTTTGAGAATGTCCGGGTCGCTGCGAATCTGATCCATCAGCCGCGGCGAGAGGTAACTCTTGAGGCTGCCCTCAAGTACGCCCTCGTAGTGTTCCAGCTGGGCGTAGCGGTACATGCTGGAAAAAAGATACATCACAACCAGCGGTGTCAGCACCGGCAACACCGGCAGTAACCAGCCGCCTTGAACAAAGGCGCCAAAGGCAACAGCGACATAAGCCACGAGCATCCCCAGCACAGTTGTGCTGAACCACAGCGTTTGTAGACGCTGTGCTACAAAAACCAGTAATCCGCCCAGCAGCACGGCCACAGCGATCGCGAAGCCGTACGGCAGCGGGCTAATAAAAGCGTCGGTCAGCAGCATACTGGCGGCGTTAGACCAGATGTAGGCCCGTGGAAAGGTATTGTCCAGCGGGGTGGGACTGACGTCGCCATACTGGCTGGCCTGTGTTGATGTATCGGCAAGAAAAACCAACTTGCCGGAAAAATCTGGTGTGGTGCCTACCGTCAGCAGGTTCCAGGCACTGTAGGAATTTGGGTAGGTAGCAATATCCAGTGGTCCGGCATAGTTGACCAGAAGATTACCGTCGCGATCAAGCGGCAAGGTAAGATCACGTGTCATGCCCGTGCCGGGTTTGGGAAAGTTGCGCAGCACCACCTGCGAGCGATCAGGTACATCGATCTGCTCCAGATCGTAATCCAGCTGTACTGCCAGCGCTTGCAGAAAAAAAGACGGCACCAGCGCCCCATCGAGCTCCACCAGTAACGGTACCCGGCGGATCACCCCATCGGGATCGGGCTGCAGATTAACAAAACCCATCCCGGCTGATTGCTCCATTAAGGCATCAAAAGGTGCCACCAGCACCCCGCTGGCGTGAGACGCCTTGCCCGGTGTGAGCCGGGGGTTGGCATCCAGTGCCAGAGCGGCAGGGGCTCTGGCAGCATCAGGCGATGGGTCTACAAGAAATGGGCTGACCAGATTGCCCGCGTTAATTGCCGCCTGCACCAGGGCTTCGTTGCCGGACTGCTCGGCCCAGTTCACAAACATAATATCGCAGGCAATGGCTTCAGGCTGTGCCGCGGCAATATTGTTGATGAGGCGGGCGTAGGTTTGTTTTTCCCATAGCGGAGTTCCCGACTGGGTTTTGGCGTAGTTATCGATATTGATATGCACCAGCTGTTCGCTGAAGGCAGGCGCCAGATCAAGTGCCTGTCGTACCCGAAAGCGGCTGTCGATTATCCGCAGCTCAAAATCGAGCAGCGTCGTCGGAAAGAGCGCCTGCAATCCCAGCACAAGCGCCAGCGCCAGGGCGTTGCCGATCAGCAGGGTGCGAAGCGAAAGAACCCGTTGTTTCAAATTGCTTTACTGGTGGTCTATGGTGAAAACAGCCTGCGCGATGCGATCACCGCTGGCTTTGTGACTGAGGCTGTGCTGAGAAAGATTCTCGCTGGTGACACCGCGAAAGGCCACCCCACCCATCACCGGTTTGTCCAGACGCTGGGCAAGTTGTACGCCCGATGGCCCGGCAAGCTGCCCCGCTAGATCCTGTAAGGCACGCGCAATACGTTTGGCAAAGCGTTTGCGGCTTTTGCCGCTGGCCTTGGCGTAGTTATCGAGCAACGCCTCGAAGCTCTCCAGCCGTGCTTCGCTCGTGATAAGGGTAAAAGTCTCGGTACCCACGTTCTGATCCAGCGCCAGCCAGCCCAGGGTATCAAAGGTGGTCGCCTCGCTTGCATCAACGCCGGTGGCCGAGGCATACAACAACGCGTAGTCATCGGTACTCGACAGGTAGCACAGGTAAAACCAGCTGCCCGTGGGGTACTCAAAGTTCAGTTTTAGCTTAGCGCCGGAAGCAACAGCCGCACCGTTTTCAACTACATACAACTCCTGGTCATCGTGCTGGCCGATAAAACCATAATGGAAAGTAAGCTGCTGCGCAGCCACCGGCATAGCCAGAACGGCAACAAGAACCGCGATAAAACCGCTTACAAGTCTTTTCATAACCAAGTTACCTCCAGCCGGCCGGCAGACCCGCTCACGCAGAACAGACCGGCGTATAGCGACAATGTACCACCAATTTTCATGGCTTAGGATCACAAGTCTGACAGAGGTGTTTTTAAGGTGCAGTGATGGCGGTCACACAATTTTGCTGCTGTAACAGCACCACTTACCGTGTGTCTGAGCCGTCAGTTTTACTCGTAGTGTCTTGGTTTTTAGCGGCTTGAATGGGTTCTTTGGCAACAGCATCACCAGACCATTGGTGCCGTCCTGAAATGGCGAGGGGAAGTCTTCAATACTATTTGTTAGAGGGAGGAGCGGGAGATCAGGGCTTTTGCGTCTTCAGCCACTGGCCCAGTTCGCCGCGCTCGGTCAGTGTCATGCCACTGGCGTTGCCCAGCGGCATCGCCTGGCTGGTAACGGCCTGGGCCAGCACCTGCTCGCGGTGGCGATGCAGCGCATCGATGCTGTCGAGCACGATGCCGCCTGGGGGTGCGCTGAAGGCGGGATTGATGGGTTGGGCGGCATGGCAGCCAGCGCAGTGGGCGGTAACGATCTGCAGGGCACGTGTATCGCTGATGGTGTTGGTCGATACCACCGGGCCACGTGTGGCGATAAAAAATATCAACCCCAGTGCCAGTAGTACCGCCAGCGGCCACTGCCAGGCGAGCGCCAGGCCATGCCCGCCGCCATGGTGGGTATTGAAGAAGTGGCGGATCACGCCGCCCGCCAGCACGATAAAGGCGATCACCAACCACCCCCAGGGCGCCCCGCCAGAGTAGAGCATCGGGTAATGCGCGCTCATCATCAGCAGCAGCACCGGCAGGGTGAGGTAGTTGTTGTGCAGCGAGCGTTGTTTGGCCTGGGCGCCAAGGGTTGGGTTCGGGGTGTTGCCGGCGACGAGGTCGGCCACGACCTTTTTCTGGTTTGGAATGATCACTACAAATACGTTGGCCGACATGATCGTGCCGATGAGCGCGCCCACATGCAAAAAGGCCGCACGGTCGCTGAAGATCTGGGTCAGCAGGTAGGCGCTGACAATGATCAGTGCAAATACCGATAAGGCAAGTGCCGCCGTTGAGCGTCCTATGGGGCAGCGGCACAGCGCCTCGTAGATAAGCCAGCTGCCAATTAAAAAAGCCAGACTGGCGCCAATCGCTGTGATTGGCGCGAGGTCGGCGCGGCCTGGGTCAATCAGATAACTGCTGGCACTGAAGTAATAGGTGACAACGAGCAGCGCGAAGCCTGAGAGCCAGGTGAAGTAGGCCTCGTACTTAAACCAGTGCAGCTCAGTGGGCATCACCTCGGGCGCCACCGCGTATTTTTGTACGTGGTAAAAACCCCCGCCGTGCACGCTCCACGATTCGCCCAGTACCCCTTTGGCAAGGCCCGCACGCGTACGCAGGCTCTGATCCAGCCATATAAAGTAAAAAGACGTGCCAATCCAGGCGATGCCAGCCACCAGATGCAGCCAGCGGATCATCAGGCTGATCCAGTCGAGCCAGGGTATGGTCACGATGCGGTTGCTCCTCTTTTTTGGCCAGCGGTTGGGGTTATTGCCAGCAAAGATTGAATCCTAAACCGATTTCGTTTTCAGAAAAATCGCTACAATCGCAAAGGACTTTATCAGTTTTTATTGAAAATAAATG
>CAJWEF010000164.1 GCA_913031305.1 uncultured Acidiferrobacteraceae bacterium | reverse complement strand
GTTCCCCCGCGCAGTACGGATGGCATTATCGCCCTCATCGATCAGCCCAACACTGCCGCTGAGTTTGCTTAACCCATAAGCAAAGGCCGAACCCAAGAGTCCGCCTCCGATTACTGCAATATCCATTTGCTTAAACGGATGCTGCCGCCAAACACCAAAACCCTCGGTATCCAAACCGGATTTCGTGTAAACACAGATATTGATCCTGTCAACATCAACCAATCTTACCGGCAAGCAGCCAACGTAACCCGACTATGGCGGCCAATGAGCCGGTAGCCATGGCCATGAAGGCAAAACCCCATCCGACGATCGATCCCGACCCCGTTGTCAAATCCAACACCAACCCTACAACCAGAGGGCCTAAAAACCCGCCGGAGAACCCCATAACCGAATGCATAGCCAGCGTTGCACCCCGCTCGCCCTGGCGAGCTGCGGCGACTACGCCACCTGTGATCGCGGCCGAATCACTCATGATGAAAATAGAATAAAGCCCAGCCAATACCAGCACATACTCGAACGGCAAAGCACTAGTGAAACCGAGCAACGAGCCCGCCAGTATTGAAAGAACCATGACCACAGAAATCGTTTGTCGGCGCTCACGGCGCAACGCGATATGGGCGCCGATCAAACTTGCAGGCATGCCCAGCAGGCTCAACAGTGCAGCAAAACCCGAAACACTCTCCCGGCTGATCACAGAATCCGAAGCGCTCGCGGCAAAAAGAAGAAACGCCACGATCCAGGCGCGGTAAGCAAAAAGTTCATAGGTGTGGCCGGTATACGCCCAGATATAAGCAAGCGCCGGGCGGTTGCGGAACACGGGCCGAAAATCCAGAGGGTGTCGATCCACCTTAACTGATCCGTCTGGCGGCTTAGGGCCGATCAGGGCAATAATCAGCAACAGACAGACTGCCTGCGCTCCGCCGGCCAGTAGAAATACTGTCTGCCAGTCAAAATGCGCACTGAACAAACCGGTGGCATAAAAAGATGCCGCAGTGCCCAGACTGAAAACACTCAGATACCAGGGCAAGGCCCTTTGCCGATGAGACTCGCTCAGGCGGTCGTTCAGAATCTGCAGACCGGGCATATAGGTGCCTGCCAGAGAGATGCCAGCCAAAAAACGAAACCCCATCGCACTGACAAAACCATCGGCAAATAATCCGAATCCCACGGAACTGACGACACCGGTCGCAACGCCAAAGAGGTAGATGCGCCGTGCATCAATAGCATCCGTCAGTCCCACCAGAATAGGCACCGCGGCGACATAGCCCGCGAAATAGATGCCACTGATCCAGCCAGCCTGGGTGCTGCTGAGATCCCACAAAACGCCAAAATCATTAAGCAATACCGCAAAATTGGCAAAACCCGCCATCGCCAGTATCTGCGCAATGCACAGGCTGACCAACAGAACGATGGGCGACATACTCTGACTTGGAGTCGACATACCGTGCCTATTTCCTTGCTGGTTCCGCGACAATGGTATCGGCTACGCAGCGTGCAATCCGTTCATACCACCAGGCCTGACGGCCTGGGCGCAAACTTATACACTTAATCCGTTACCAATATTAAGATCAACCCAGCGATTATCCATGAGAATCACCTGTATCCGCGTTTTCAAGGCCGACCTGCCGATGAAAGAAGGCAGTTACAGCTGGTCGACACAATCCCATGCAGCATTTGATACTACGGTAGTACTTGTCGAAACCAGCCAGGGTATCACCGGAGTCGGTGAGTGCTGTCCACTGGGCCCGACCTACCTGCCCGCCTATGCGCAGGGCGTGCGTGCAGGCATCTCGCAACTCGCGCCGAGCTTGATTGGTGAGGATCCAACCCAGATTGAGCGGGTCAACGACACCATGGATGCCCTGCTTAAAGGTCATCCTTACGTCAAGTCAGCCATTGATATGGCGTGCTGGGACATTTTGGGAAAAGTATCAGGTCTTCCGCTTTACACCTTGCTGGGCGGACTACGTCAGGAGAAGGTCACCCTCTATAAAGTGGTTACCCGTGCTGACCCGGGTGCGATGGCGGACCGTATCCCCGAATATCGTGCCCAGGGGTATCGACAGTTTCAGGTCAAAGTCGGTGAGGATCCAGCGACGGACATCATCCGCATTCACCGGGTCGCGCAAGCCATGGAAGCCAACGAAGTGTTGAATGCCGACGCCAACACCGGATGGAAACAACACGAAGCTTTGCAGGTTGCCAATGCGATTGCGGATCTGGCAACACAGACCGGTATCCGCCTGACTTTCGAGCAACCCTGTCTTTCCTACGAGGAGTGTCTTGCAGTCCGGGCACATACCGATCTGCCTTTCGTTCTTGATGAATGCATCGACAGCCTGGCGGCTCTGTTGCGGGCCAACCAGGATCACGCCATGGATATGATTAACCTCAAGATCAGTCGATTTGGTGGACTGACCCGCGCCCGCCAGGCACGGGATCTTTGTATATCTTTGGGGCTGCCGATGAATGTGGAGGATAGCTGGGGCGGCGAGATCGCCACCGCTGCAATCGCTCACCTTGCCCACTCTACGCCGCCGGCTTTTCAGTTTCAGTCGTCCGCCTTTCATGAATACGCCACAATCGAGATCGCCACCGGCGCGCCCACGGTTCACGAGGGCACCATGACAGCATCGGATTCCCCCGGACTCGGTGTCGAGCCGATCCTTGAGGCGCTCGAACCCGTAAACGAATACCGGTAACCAGCCAGGAGAACCGCTGATGCAATTTGAAGGAATCTATACACCCGTCATTACTCCCTTTCATGATGACGGCTCGGTCGACCAAAGCGGTTTTGCCGAGGTTCTTGAATTTCTTATCGATGCCGGTGTTCACGGCATCGTGGTCGCAGGGACGACTGGCGAGTACTATGCGCAGACCATGGCCGAGCGTACCGGGCTGATGCAAACAGCCCACCAGGTCATCAACGGTCGAGTACCGCTAATGATCGGAGTGGGTGCAATCCGCACCGAAGACGCCATCGAGTTGGCCCAAACCGCGAAACAGGTAGGGGCCGATGCTCTGCTGGTGAACTCACCGCCGTATGTACTTCCCACGGAAAGTGAGAACGCCGCACACGCATTGGCAATCGACAAAGCCGCAGACCTGCCGATCATGCTCTACAACTATCCTGGCCGCACCGGCGCCAACATGGGTGAGGACTATCTTCGCCAGATCAGTGCATCAAAGAATTTCTGCGCTATTAAGGAAAGCTCGGGTGACATCAACCGACTGCACCTTTTGGCCAACGACTATCCCAATATTCAGTTGTCCTGCGGTGCCGATGATCAGGCGCTTGAGTTTTTTGTCTGGGGGGCGCGCAGTTGGGTATGCGCAGGTGGAAACTTCGCACCCGAAGCGCATAGTGCGCTTTATCAAGCCTGCGCTATACACAAAGATTTCGAAAAGGGTCGCAAAATCATGGCAGCGATGCTGCCATTGATGGCCCTGCTTGAGCAGGGCGGAAAATTTGGCCAATGCATCAAACACGCAACGGCACTTCGCGGCCTGCCTGCCGGACCGCCACGAAACCCACTGGCGCCGTTGACCGAAGCAGAGCAACACGACCTGGCGCAGGTGATCGACCAAATGAACAAGGACCTTGAGGCGCTCAGCGCCCAACAGGTGTAACCCAGAATAATGACCCCGATCGAGGATCAAGAATATGAGTGAACATTACCGGGCTGTCGTGATCGGCGGCGGAGTGGTCGGCAGCTCTGTGCTGTATCACCTGGCCAAGTTCGGCTGGTCTGATGTCTGTCTGCTGGAGCGCTCAGTTCTGACCGCGGGCTCCTCATGGCATGCGGCTGGCGGTATCCATGCACTGAATGCCGACCCCAACATGGCAGCCTTGCAGGCTTATACCATCGATCTGTTATCCCAGATCCAAACCGAATCCGGACAGGACATTGGCCTTAGCATGACCGGTGGCATCTCCGTCGCCTCGGCACCAGGGCGGTGGGAATGGCTGCAATCGGCCTACCGCATCTTCCAGACCATCGGCATTGAAGACTGCTACCTGATGACACCCGGGGAAATCAAGGACAAGTGCCCGATCATGGATACCGCCGGTGTGATCGGTGGGCTGTGGTGCGACCGCGAGGGTTACGTGGATACGACCGGCACTGTGCACGCCTATGCGGGCGCCGCCAAAAAGCGAGGTGCCACTGTCATCGAACACACCAAAGTTGAAGAACTGCGCCAGCGTGGCGATGGCAGTTGGGATGTGATCACTGACAAGGGCTCGATTCATGCCGAGCACGTGGTCAATGCCGGCGGACTCTGGGCCAAACAGGTCGGGCGCATGGTCGGCCTGGATCTGCCGCTCTCCCCGCTGGAGCATCACTACCTGCTGACCGACGATATCCCGGAAGTGGCTGCACTTGACCATGAACTGCCGATGATGGTGGATCTGGAAGGTTTCACCTACATGCGCCAATATCAAAAGGGCATGCTGGTTGGCATCTACGAGATTAACCACAAGCACTGGAATATGGATGGGGCGCCCTGGGACTACGGCATTGAACTGATCCAGGAAGATATTGACCGCATCTCTGACGAACTGGAGATGGCATTCACCCGCTACCCGGTGTTAACCGAAGTCGGTGTGAAAAGCTGGGTGAACGGTGCCTTCACTTTCTCTCCAGACGGCAATCCGCTGGTGGGGCCGGTCAGTACGGTGCCCAACTACTGGCTCGCCTGTGGTGTGATGGCAGGCTTTTTGCAGGGTGGCGGCGTGGGTAAGACACTCGCTGAGTGGATGATTCACGGTGAAACTGAAGCTGATGCCTGGCCAATGGATATCGCCCGCTACGGCCAATTCACCTCAAACCGCGAGTACATCCGCCAGACCACCGGGCAATTTTATTCGCGGCGTTTTGTCATGACGTACCCCAACGAGCAACTGCCCGCCGGTCGGCCCTTGAAAAAAGCACCTGCCTGGTCAGCCATGGATACCGCCGGAGCGCAGTGGGGCTGCAGTTGGGGCCTGGAAGTGCCACTGGTTTTTGCTTCTGGGGATTTTTCGGAAACCCCAACCCTTAAACGCTCCAACGCCTTTGCGATTGTGGCCCAGGAGTGCCAGGCGGTACGCGAAGGTGTCGGACTTATCGACATCAGCGGCTTCTCAAGATACGAGGTCAGCGGCCCAGGTGCGAAAGACTGGTTGCACCGACTCATGGCTGGTCGGCTGCCCGCTGCCGGACGGGCACGGCTGGCGCCGATGCTGGCGCCGAGCGGGCGCCTCAAGGGCGACCTTACCGTGTTCAACTGGGGTGATGGCCGCTGGTGGGTCATGGGCTCGTATTACCTGCGCAACTGGCACATGCGCTGGTTTCATGATCATCAGACGGAAGGTGTCGACGTGCGCGATATCTCCGATGCTGTGGTCGGTTTTGGCCTTGCTGGACCCAAATCCCGTGAGGTGCTGGCCGCGCTCACGCACCAGGATGTCAATGGTGATGCATTACCGTTTATGGGGTGCGCCACCGTCGACGTAGG
>CAJWEF010000163.1 GCA_913031305.1 uncultured Acidiferrobacteraceae bacterium | reverse complement strand
TATGCGTGAAACGATTGCCGGGCTGATCTCCAAGGGCGGCTTTCCCCAGTTCCTGATGGGCCCGGTTAACTTCGATGCCATGTACCTGCAAAAGAAAGAACAGGCGGCACAGGCAGCCAAGGACAACGGCGCCGAAGCGCCAGCAGCGAACGGCTGATCCTGCAACACTGTCGGCGCCTGCCTAGCAGGCCACTCGCCTCTTGAAACCATTCCCAGCAACTCCGATCGGCATTCTCGGAGCCGGCTCGTGGGGCACCGCCCTGGCGCTGTTAGCAGCGCGCTGCCAACGCCCGGTATTACTATGGAGCAACGAATCAGGCCACGCCAAAATGATGGCCCAGGCCCGGGCCAACGAAGCCTACCTCCCTGGTATCTCTCTTCCTGAAAACATTACTCCGGTTGAACATCTGGAAATGGTTATCGACCAGACCCATGAGTTGGTACTGGCTATACCGAGCCACGCTTTTCGCGCGGTACTAAAAGACCTCAAACCCCGCCTTGCATCGACGCAGACCAAGGCCAGCCTGTGTTGGGGTACCAAAGGATTTGAGCCCGACAGCGCACTGCTGCTGAGCGATGTGTTTGAACAGGTTATGGGTGAAGATGCTTTTCCGGCCGTAGTCTCCGGGCCTAGTTTCGCCGGGGAAGTGGCGCGGGGGCTGCCCACGGCCCTGACCGTCGCGGCGATAGATAGCGACCATGCGGCGCGAGTCGCCACGTGGTTTCGTGATGAACGTACCCGGGTCTACACCAGTACCGACATTCGCGGTGTACAGTTGGGTGGCGCTATTAAAAACGTAATGGCGATCGCCGCGGGCATCAGTGACGGGCTGGGCTTTGGTGCCAATGCCCGTGCAGCCCTGATCACCCGGGGCCTGGCCGAGATGAGCCGCCTCGGCGAAGCGCTCGGCGGGCAAGCCGATACTTTTATGGGACTGACCGGTATGGGCGACCTGATTCTGACCTGTACCGACGACCAATCGCGTAACCGGCGGGTCGGCCTTGCTGTTGGTCAAGGCCAGAACATCACCCAGGCACTGCAAGCCATCGGCCAGGAAGCCGAAGGCGTCAACACCGCCCGCGAACTTCACCGAAAAAGCGGTGAACTGAAGGTGGAAATGCCCATCAGTGAGCAGGTCTACCGGGTGTTATTCGACGGGCTCGACCCGGCGCAGGCGGTGACTGCCCTGCTGTCACGCGAACCGCGCGCTGAACATAATTAGCCGGACCGCTTTCTGGCCAACAGCGGAGTCATGACGCCTTCAAGCGCCGCCGGTTTAATGTCGAGACGCTCAAGGTCGTTACACTCGCAAACACTATCAGATTGAAGCGAGTAGTAATTGTCCAAGGTAAAGAGCGGACCTGGCAGATGCTGCAATACCCGACCCTGCAACTTCGCCATCCAGTTCGGCAACCCCATGATCAAGCGGGGAAGGCCCAGTGCCCCGGCTGTGAATCGGATCAATTCGCGAAAAGAATAGGCCCTGGGCCCACACAAATTATAGGCCTCGCGTAACCCGGGCTGAGCTGGTTGGTTGATCACGGCAGAAAACGCGCCTGCCACATTGTCGATCCAGACTGGGGCGAAACGCGCGTTAGGGCATACCAGAGGAAATACCGGCATCCATCGAAGCATCTTGGCGAACTGGCCAAAAAAGTTATCTCCTTCACCGAAAATAATCGATGGGCGAAAAATGATAACCGCCAGTTGCTGCGACACTTTACGCGCCATCATCTCGCCGCGGGCTTTGGAGCGCAGGTAAGCGCTCGGCGGCTGGTTCATGTCTGCACGCAGTGCGCTCATATGCAGGTAGCGAGCCACGCCCGCTTTTGTACAGGCTTGGGCCAGTCGGGCGGGCAGTTCGGCGTGCACCACATCAAAAGACTGTTGACCACGCTGATGCAAAATACCGGCCAGATTAATCAGCGTGGTGATACCCGAAAGCGCCTCGGTTAAAGCCGCTGTCGATTGCGGATCAACCTGCACGACACGTATCGGCGTCTGCTCGATCGATAGATTGGCCGGCGCCTGTCGGGTCAGCACGGTAATGCGGTGACCATCAGTGTGCAGGCGATGCGCTAAGTGCCGGCCGACAAAGCCACTGCCACCGATAATCGCCACATGCTCGATACCTTTACTGGGATTGTTCATATCATTTCAGCTTTGGGCTTGCAGCGGCGCGATGCACTGCGGGCCATTATTGGCCGGACTGTTAACGATGCGGCTTACCGGGGTCACGGATAGTTCTTTTTCATAAGGCCTCAGCATCGCTACGATCGTACCTGACGATTGTGACGATTCATCGAGCCACTGCTGATGGTGCTCACGATCCAGAATCACCGGCATACGCGGATGAATATCCTTGCAGCGGCTACTGGCCTGGGTTGTGACGATGCAAAAGGTGTTGAGCGGCTCAACCGTAAAACGCGTGTTGCGCGCCCACAGCCCTGCCATAACAAATGGTGTGCCGCCCTCAAGCGCCAGGCGATAAGGCTGTTTTGAGCCGTCCGGGCGTAACTGCCACTCGTAGTAACCATCGCACAGGACCAGGCAACGACTAACCTTAAAAGCATCTCGAAACATCGGCTTTTGCGCGATCGTCTCAGCACGGGCATTGATGGGCCGGGCCATTTTAGGAGTCTTGACCCAGGCCGGCGCCAGACCCCAATGCAACGCGCGAACCACAGGCCCGGACTCAGAACGACACACGACCAAGGCCTGCTGCGAAGGCGCGATGTTGTAGCTCGGCGGTGCCGATTCTGGCTCGTCCAGTATCAGGCCGTCGACAACCTCGATAAAATCCGCCACTGGTCGGTGTCGGTCAAAGCGCCCGCACAAGGAAAAACCTCCGGTCGATATACCTGGGGTGCTTTATCGTTATGTAGGTCATGGTTCTGATTCGTTTAGACGCGCACAAAAGAACCCATCATATTACGGTAAAGCAGATAATCTGCAATTACTTCCAGATACTATAGTGGTATAAACAGCCGTACATAGTTACCAATAAGAGCATGTATGGCCTACTTGCCGCCCATCGATGATGGCATGCTATGTGTCTGAGTTTGCAACAACGCCTGGCTTGGCTTTCTAATTGCCGTTAGAACTGAACCCCTTAGCGTATGAGCCATTACGAAAACTATTCACGCACCAGCGCGGCTTACGACCGAACACGACAAGCGCAGGGCATCGAAATTATCCGGCGCCTGCTGTCACACAACCCGCTGCCGTTGAGCGAACAGGTCCTGGTTGATGCTGGCTGCGGGACAGGTCAGTACAGCGCGGCACTAATCGATTCTGTACAGCACATTCAGGCAATCGATCTAAACCCTGGGATGCTGACTGTCGCGGGTAATAAATTACAAGCACAGATTGCAGCGGGCAATATCGAATTGCACCAGGGCTCTATCGACGAGCTGCCGATCGATGATGAAAGCGCTGACGCGGTCATGGTTAACCAGGTACTCCACCACCTGGCGGATGACGCCACTGCCGGCTGGCCTGCACATCAACGGGTTTTTGCCGAATTCGCGCGGGTACTGAAACCCGGTGGTATGGCCGTCATCAACAGCTGCAGTCATTCCCAGCTTGAACAGGGGTTCTGGTTTTACCAGCTTATTCCGGAGGCGGTTGGCCGCGTCCAACAGCGAACCGCTGACCTGGATGTACTTGGGTCTTTACTGCAGCACAGTGGCTTTGGCGAGGTAGGTCACGAAACCGCGACGGACATCATTATGCAGGGGGGGGCGTATTTTGATGCAGACCGGGTCCTCGACCCACAATGGCGTGCTGGCGATTCGATCTGGGCTCTGGCAACACCGGCTGAACGGGAAAACGCGCTGCAAAAAGTGCGAACACTTGTAGATCAAGGTGAGTTGCACAGCTTCATGCGGCGCCACGACGAAACGCGTCTACACAGCGGCCAACTGAGCTTCACCTGGGCAGTCTTGGCCTAGTCATATACTCACATTACCGACCTTGTATTACCCAGCACCGGCCCCCATTTCCAAATGGTCAACATTTCGTAATTTGCACTTTGATACAAACTTTAGGTAAACGCCGCCCCTTGAGGTAATACGCGCCATTTATTGAGAACCCGAACCAGTTCAGAAGTAAGTTGCGCGTTCCTCGTAAAGATCGCTCACAACAGCGGTTAAAATATGGGGTCTTGGTGCCCCGGCCCTTTTTCTATGTCCCGAATTCTCCGTTTCATCCTGCCCATAATGCTGCTTGGCGCGGGCGTTGCGGTTTTCCTGGCGCTGACATCCTCCCGCCCGGTTGACCAGCCGCTAAATCCGACCGAGCGCAGCTGGCCAGTAGGAGCTGTCACCGTACAGCACCAACCCCTGGCCCCTACGGTACGTCTTTACGGGCGTATCGAATCGCCACATGAGTCCCGGGTGCGCTGCGCCTTGTCAACCGATGTACAGGAAGTGTGGGCTCTGGTCGGACAGAACGTCAGCAAAGGTGAGAAGTTGTTGCGTCTGGATGATTTGGATGTGAAGTTGACGTTGGCACAAAGAGAAGCCGAACTCACCGAGATCGAAGCGCAGATTCAAAGCGAGAACACCAGGTATCAAACTGATCGCGCGGCTCTAGTGCAGGAAACAAAACTGCTGGCATTGGTGCAAAGTGCCCTGGAGCGGGCCGAACGGCTGGCGCAGACTCAGGTTGGCTCCCAGGCCAACGTGGATGATGCCCACCAAGCCGTTACGCGCCAGCAGCTCAGCCTCACCAGTCGGCATCGCGCTATTACCGACCACCCGTCGCGGCTCACGCAATTGCAAGCCCGTCGCCTACGAGCCGCAGCGGTGCGTGATCAGGCGCTACGGAACCTCGAGCGCACACACATCGTCGCCCCCTTTGATGGCCGGGTCACGGCGGTGCATGTATCACCCGGTGATCGGGTACACCCCGGAGACCGGTTAGTGGATCTGTTTGATACCGCCTACACTGAAATCCGGGCACAGGTTCCCAACCGTCACCTGCCCGTGATTCGTCAGAGCCTGCGTGAGGGTAGGCCGATCACTGCTACTGCAACACTTGATGGTACCCCGATCAAGCTAACCCTGACGCGTCTTTCCGGCAAAATTGAGGCCGGTGAAGGTGGGGTCGATGCTTTTTTTGATTTTCAAGGTGAGCGCCCGCCATTGGAACTTGGCCGCACGATACCAGTGCTGGTCTCGTTACCACCACAGCCGGGCGTCTTCGCCCTGCCGGCAACAGCGGTATATGGCGCCGATACGGTGTACCACATAAACAACGATCGCCTCATCCGGGTCGCCGTTGAACACGTCGGCGAATACCGCAATGGCGAATGGGGTAGCTGGAGTCTGTTTCGCAGTACTGCCCTGCAGGATGGCGATATAGTCCTCACCAGTCAGTTGCCGAACGCCGTGGAAGGATTGAAGGTCGAGATCATCTCCACTCGCGACTGAAGCGCCGGCGTGAATCAGACTTTGCTCAGCACCCTTGCCCGTCACCCGGTGGCGGCGAATCTTTTGATGGCGATGATGATGATCTCCG
>CAJWEF010000162.1 GCA_913031305.1 uncultured Acidiferrobacteraceae bacterium | reverse complement strand
GTCCGGTCTCTTCGGCAACGGGAATAAAATCCAGCGGTGAGATAATGCCCTGCTGTGGATGATTCCACCTGATAAGCGCCTCGCAACCGTGCAGGCGGCCTCTGTGCAGCTCTATCTGGGGCTGGTAATTGAGAACGAACTGCTTTTCTTCAACAGCCACGCGCAGATCGTTTTCCAGGCTGATACGGTCACTCGAAAACTGACGCCTAGTCGACTTCCAATCAAAAAACCGGAATGTATCTCCACCCTGTGTGGCCGCATACTGCATTGCCAGCCGTGACTTGTGAGTCAGATCTACAAGGTCTGTGCCATTTTGCGGAAAAAGTACAATTCCACCACTTAAGGTAAAACTTACCTTCTGCCTCTTGCCTTCACTTGACCTAAAGTAAAAAGGAGGCTTCATCACCCCTTTCAACGCTTTTACAACTATATTTGCAATCGAGGCTCCGTCATCCCCCTCATCTACCAGTACAAACTCGTTCCCGCCGGCCCTCCCAAGAAGTGCGTGATTGCTGACAATGCCCCGAATACGTTGTGCGATCTGCCTTAAAAGCTGGTCACCAATGTCCTGACCGAATACCTCGTTAATCATCCCAAACCGGTCTACCTGCATTCGCAATCCCATAGCCTGATTGCCTGATTCAGAGATGCCCGGAAAAACTTTTGCAACGTTTCTCATCAGGGACTCGAGCGTTGGCAGTCCGGTAACAGGGTCCGTACTTTTTATTTTCTCAACGGCTTTACGCTCCTTGGTAACATCGCTGTGTACCAAAACGACGCCGCGTCTCAGGGGATTCGATCGTATCTCAATGATTCGGCCATCGCGTAATGATAAATCACGTTTTTTTTCTTCTCGTAAAGAAAGTACATCTATGACTTTTTGCACTTGTTCTTCGATAATACCGTCTCCATAGGCACCACTCTCTGCGAGGAAGCGGGCTAGCAACACCGCAGGAGTGCCCTGTCGGGTCAACTCTTCTGGAAAACCATATAATTCTGCATGAACCCGATTAGCATGGATGAGTTTCAGTTCATCATCATATACAGCCACACCAACACCAATATGGTCCATCGCCTCAAGGTGCAGAACAGACTCTAGCTCCTTTATTTCTTGATCTTTTTGCTCCCCATCCATCCGCTCTTTTGTGACATCCGTATAAACGGTGATAAATCCGCCTATACCTTCGTCAATGGGTGTACCAAAAACATGGATGACAGTGCCATCCTTACGGATTCGCTCAAACTCGTGTGGCTCAAACTTTCTGACCAATGCCAGCCTCTCGCTCACCTGAGTCTCGATATCCCCGTCTCCATATTCTCCGCGTCTGGCGTTGAACCGCAGCATCTCATCAAAGGGTGTACCTGGAATAGAAAATGAGTCCGGGAATTCCAACAAGTCAAGAAACGTCTGGTTGGCACTAAGCAACTTAAGATCCCGATCAAAAACTGAGATTCCTTGATTAATAAAATCAAGAGACTTCAGGGAGAGTAAACTCTCAAGAAGGGAAATCTGCTGTTCTTTTTCCCGAATTTCTCTTAAATCTCGGATGCTGGCGACAATAACCTGCTGCTCATCTTCGGTAGTTTCCGACATACTGATGCCAATCGGAATTAAAGTTCCATCTTTATGCTTGCCATCGATCTCGATAAGTTCATCCGCTGTCTGAGCAATGGGGCTTTCATGATCAAACAGCACTTTTAGTGCTTTACCAATCAACTCATTTTTTTCATAACCGAACATCGACACGGCCACCTGATTTGCCGACCGGATAATCTGCTCAGAGTCAAAAGTCACCACTCCGTCTACAACAACACTCTTAACGCTCTGGATCACCTTTAGACGTTCCTCAGCAAGCGCCATACCCACCTGGCGCGCGACCGAGCCTGGGGGTTATTGAATATTCCGGTGTTCATCTCGCTGCATAACTGTCTGGGTGCGGTGAGCGAGGACAAAAATAGCGATAAATACTAATGTAAGTCAAATTAGTCACTTTCAGTGACTTTTTCAAGTAATCCAGATCAACTTGGAGAATTTTTCAGAAGTCAGCTTACTGGAATTTTGCAGGCAAAAATTATTTTTTTATTTTATTTCAATATCTTATTTATGTTATCGAAAGAAAAATAGAAAGTATGGGAGTTCTCGCCACAAATCTGCCGCCACCGGGGTGACAACTTTGAAAACTTGCCAAAAATAGTTGCAGACCGACCTGGCCCAGTTTAAGACACAACGCAATTACGACCCGCTGACTTGGCGCGGTAAAGGCACTCATCTGCCATTCGCACTAGATCGCCTGGTGTGGCTTCTGCCGTGGCAGCAGCGGTCGCGGCGCCGATACTCACGGTCACTCGGGTCGCACCATCTGGAGTCCCTGCGTGTTCAAGCTGTTCGTCATCGATCGCCCGGCGTAGCCGTTCGCCGATGGCTTGCGCCGCCTCCAGATCGGTATCGGGTAACAACAACACAAACTCCTCTCCACCGTAACGAGCAACGAGATCCTCATATTCTTCAGCATTACTGCGAAGAATAGATGCCACCCGTTTCAGGCAGGCGTCCCCGGCAAGATGCCCATAAGTATCGTTGTACGCTTTAAAAAAATCGATATCGATAAGTAGCAGCGAACAGCATCCGCTGCCTTTTTCTATAAGCCGACGCCACTCCTGCTCGGCACGGGCCTGGAATTCGCGCCGATTTGCAATCTGTGTCAGACCGTCAAACTTGGCGTGCTGTTCCATGGATATGGTTTTGCGTCGCTCTGCAACCAATTTGTCAAAACGTGCAGTTAGCACACCGACGCTCCTATCCAGCGGCAGGTACTCTGCCGCGCCAGTTTGCAAGGCGCGCATCTCGGCTTCATCGGATCCTTTCTTGGAAGCCACGATTCGGGTTATCCCCTGTGAAACAGCGATATCAGAAAGCAAAGTAAAATCCGATTCCGTAACAAATTCGTGCTCTATCAGGAGAAAATCCACAGACTCTTTCTCAGTCAGTATCTCTCGGCACTGCGCAGTATCTGAAAAATGCAATACTTCACAGGAATTGCGAATGATCTTGACCAATGGCCAAAGGTTCTCAACTGAGCCGAAAACCAACGTGATAGGTCTGGGCTGAAAAACACAAACGTCGTCGTTGGTATAAAAGCTGCGGCTACCGCTCAGAAAATGATACAACCCTTCCTCGGTAGGCAGACCCAACAACAGGTTGCCGTTTGATCGATGCTTGATGATCGGTATACGCCGGTCAAATTGCCCGTTAGTCTCCCACTCTTTTTGCCACTCCTCGAATTTTACGGCCCTTGGTCCCAGCATCTGCCAGAATTGCCATACCGGAAGGTTAGCAATAGGGTCTTTGTTACTCTCATTTCTTGCGGAATGATTCTTAGCCTGGCTCTCGCTGGTATCTGTTCCCAGCTCTTTCAGTATGTCAGACAAACCTGCTTTATCGATCACACCCTGAAGCGTTGCGGCGTCCGCGATATCCTCACCGTCCACCCACAACGCCCGGTAAAGTGCAACCCGCACTGCCGTCTGGCGCTCTGTCGACAAGCCGTCAAACGCCTGCATCAGCCGGGTTGCCATTTCACTCCCGGGGCGGGTTCGCGGCAGGTTAACCGGCACATCAGGCGCCCGGTGATGAATCGAGAAAACTTCATTGGCTAACAGACTTTGATCCTCCATCGAAAATTTTGACGGGGACAACTCAGGCGCATGAACTATCAGCCGCCATTCGATACGGTCCAGCAGGTCCCAGGTCAGCAGGCGCTCGTGCAGCGCGAAACAAAAGGGGCAATTCAGATCACCATAGGCAATGAACTCCCCCGGGCCCATGGCCTGAAGATCCTGAATCGAGTTTGTGGCTGGATCGCTCATCACGCTGTTACCTTGATCGTTATGCTCCACCCTTTTGGTTAACTATCCGCATTGCGAGTCTTTCGCCGTCGTTCAAGTCCGGCTGCTGCAGGTGGTAGTTGCTTGGCATCCTCGGGCAAGCCATCGACGATCGACGCCATGATCACCCACGAGCGAATTGGTTCACGAAAATGACGCGGCAATGCGGACCAGGCACGGGCAAGCGCCAACGCTTCTGCAGGCAAATCATCAGCAGATTCCCATTGCTCTGCTGTGTGCCGCGGCCCGGTACCGCTGGCCAACCAGTCCGGGTTTACATTGAGCCACTGGGCAATTCGTTCAAGGCGATGGCGCCGGGGAAAGGCATGGCCCTCGAGGTATTTTCGGGCCGTAGTCAGGCTCTTTGCCTGAGCTTCGCGGCGCAGCGGCTCAATCTCGACCGGGAGACGCGACCAACTCCCCTCGCGCGCGCCGTGACCTGCATCGCGCATCGCATCAATCAGCCGCTGTGCAAAACCCTGGTAGGGTGCTGCGCCTTTTCGATCCATGGCGTATCGGCCCCGGTTAGCCCCGTTGGGCGTACGCTCGGAAGCCGCGTTTCTCCGATTGCTCCTTTCAAGAGACTACTATATCACTTTTGGTGATATTTCTTTTCACTATATTCAAGGTACACCCTGGTGTCGGATTGGTCATGCTGGCACGGCCACCGCGTAACGATCAAGGTTGTGTTCAAACTCGTGCAGGCGCTTCCAAATCGAGCGCAGTTCGGTGATGGTGGTCCAGTTGTGTAAAAAGAGCGAGAAGCCGCCGTGTACCCGGGAAAATGCGTTGGACACCTGCACCATGACACCCAGGGTAAGCGCTCCGGTAAAAAGGCCCGGACCCATGGCCAAATACGGCACGATAATCATGAACTGGTCGTAGGTAGTCGACCAGGCATCGAAATAGCCGTAGTGCAGATACAGCCGGTGGTAATTGCGCCGAATGCCGGCAAAAAAGCCCTGCAACGTCTGTGGATCGGCATGGTTAGCTTTGTCATCTTCACCCAGCACCAGATCCTTCCTGAAAGCCGCCTCTACCCTCTGGTTGTTGTACTCAAGGCCCGGCAACTTCCAGCCAACAAACCAGGAGATAACCAACCCGCCCAGGGAGATCACCAGTGCACCCCATACGAGTGACCCTTCGATATCGCGCAGTACCGGCACGTCGACCTTGTCCGACAGACTATAGAGCACCGGTATAAAGGCGATCAGGGTCATCAGCGCACGTACGATCTGCAGGCCCAGCGACTCGACGATGCGGGCGAAGCGGTTGCAGTCTTCCTGGATACGCTGAGAGGCACCTTCAATCTCGTGCTCGACCGAGCGCCAGCGGGGGATGTAATCGAAGGTTATCGCCTCGCGCCAACGCAGGCCGTAGATGCGGGTGAACCAGCCAGTGAAAATAGCAAGGAGTACGTAAGGAAAGGCGATCACGGCAAACGATGGGCTGCCTTCAAAACCGGCAGTAATATAGTTCAGCGAAATCAGTTGCTCAAAAAACAGGCTAATGCCCTCGGCCGAGTTGTCCTGGTAACTGGCAGCATTTTGCAGCAGGTCGTAGAAGCGGCCGTACCACTCGTTGATGGCCACCGTCATCTGCACTTGTAACCACAACGAGGAAAACAGCAGTGTCCCGCCACCATAAGCCCACGGTGCCCATCTGCTTGAGTAGAAGAAAGCCTTGATCATTGCATCGTCTCCGTCTATCC
>CAJWEF010000161.1 GCA_913031305.1 uncultured Acidiferrobacteraceae bacterium | reverse complement strand
CGCAGTGGCCACCGCGTCCACTGTGGTTGTAATAGGCCCAGCAAATGGTTGACTGGCCAAGATCAGAGTTGTCGTAACGGTGCTGCAGGTCGTACAGATGCGCATGGAGTGACACGTAGCGGGTACTGTCCAATAGTTCCTGTGAGGGTTTCAGAGTTAGCAGACCTTTAGTGGAATCAATAATAAGGGTCATCTCACCGTTGACCATAGGATCCCCATTGGGCATCCAACCCGGCTCATAGCTATTAGGTGCGCCACAGACATTAAAGGTGTACACCTGTTGTCCGGCTTTACTGACTGTGCCAAAGGCGCAACAGAAACCAACGACCACAGTCGCATAAACCAAAATAGGCGTTTTTTGCTTCATAAGGCATCCCAAAATATAAATCAGTCCAATTACAGGGCTTTGAAAGCTGTGAAGATTCTCAACGGTAGCTGTTTTTTGCTTGCTCAATCCCAAGACAGGTCGAGATTTTCATAAGATCTTTCTAAGTACCTGTTGTTATACCGATGACGCCAGGGCGATTTGTTCACGACGAAACGGCATATCTGGGTCGACTGGTGCGGCATCGAGCTCGCGGGCCACGCGATGGCCTTCGTAGATGGCTGTTGCGATGGTCGATGGGTTGCTACAGTCTCCTATTGCGGAGACTGACCTGATGCCAGCCGAGGTGAGTTTTTCGGGATTTTCCATTAACGCCAGGTAGAGCTGGTTGTCTGGCCGCCGCGACGTCACCATGACCACTGACCCCGCCGGCAGCGTTCGCGGACGGTTCGTGTAAACACAGGCACAGTCCACTTGGTCAGCATGGATTTGTACGATAGTGTGTGCCGTGGCGACTTCAATACCCAGTTCCAGTACCCGGGCCTGGATGCGATGCTGCTCCAGAGTATTCTCTGTCCAGGATGATACCTTCGACACTGTTGTCACCAGCGTAACAGCATGACCTTCACCTTGCAGCTTTTCAGCAACGAGCGCGCCCAGGTAGAAATTGTCATCATCAAATACCAGCACCGGGTCAGCAATGGTTGCCCCGGCATAGATGTGTTCCGGCGTCAGCACGTGGGCCTGATCGGATCCTCGGATTGGCTGCCAGTTGCTGACGCCGACACCATCGGCACGCCAGCGCGCACCGGTCGCAACCACCACGTGACCAAATCCGTATTCAAGGACGTCCTCCGTGCTGAGGTGACTGTCGAGAAATACCTCTACATTGGCCATCTCCTGGATCCGCCCGACGCGCCAATCGCGAGCTCGTGCCCAGGCGCTCAGGCCGGGCAGGCGACTCTCTTGTGTCACTCTGCCACCCGGCTTCCCCCCTGCCTCGGCAAGCGTCACAGCGTACCCCCGTTGACCAAGCGCCCGTGTTGCCTCAAGACCCGCCGGCCCAGCACCGATCACCAGCACTGTGGCATCTGAACCTTTTGGCGCGATCCGTTCCGGATGCCAACCCCGGCGCCACTCCTCACCCACGCTCGGATTCTGTGTGCAGCGCATCGGTGTGAAAGTATGTTGCCCTGAAACACAAATGTTACAGCCGATACACTCGCGGATTTCATCAAGACGCCCCTGCTCAATCTTCTCGGGCAGGAACGGATCGGCAATCGACGGCCGCGCCGCGCCGATCATGTCCAGCACGCCGCGCCGAATCTGGCTGACCATGGTATCGGGCGAGGTGAACCGACCGACCCCCACTACGGGTTTCGAAGTGATCTGCTTGACGAATGCGACATAGCGTTCCTGCCAACCCTCCTCGCCAAAACGCGAGCTAACCGAATCATTCTCCCAATCGCTGAGGTTGACGTCCCACAAGTCCGGGAGCTCAGCCAGCAGCTCAACGATTTCTCGGCCCTCACCCTCACAACTGATACCCTCGGATCCTTGTAACTCATCGACCGCCAAGCGGATCGCGACAGCGCACCGATCCCCGACCACATCCTTGGTTTCTTCAAGTACCTCACGAAGCAACCGGGCCCGGTTCTCCAGGCATCCACCATATTCGTCGCTGCGAAAATTACGGCGGCGCGACAGAAAATGCATTAATAAGGTCGAGTCGTGACCTGCATAGACGTAAATGATGTCCGCGTCAGCCTGTTTCGCCCTGAGCGCGGCATTGCGGTGCCAGCGGCGGAATTCTTGTATATCCCGCTTACTCATGCCGCGCGTCTGGCCTGGAGTACCAATGACGCTTGATTGGTCGGATGGGCCGATGGGTGTCATCCGGGTAAACAAGTTCTGGGTACCCACACCGTTGTGAGCAAGTTGCACACCGGCCAACGCGCCATGACGGTGAACCGCGTCGACCATCAGCCCCAGACACTTGACGTCGTGGTCGTCCCACAGCCGCGCTTGCGGTTCGGGCGAATAGTCCGACGACGGGTGAATCATGCACTCCTCTGTGCACACCACGGCCCAGCCACCTTCCGCCTTCATCTCCCGCATCTTGGCGTGCGACTGCGGCCAGTTGAACCCCATACCACAGCAATGCGGCACTTGATAAAAACGGTTCTTCGCAGTAACCGGGCCGATCTGAACCGGCTCAAACAACACATCGAATCTAGGGTCTCGGGTCATATCCTAATATCCAGCAGCAGAAACTGTGCGCCCTGGACTGCGGCGAAAAAAAAGCCGCGGCGATTAGGTCACCGCGGCTTTCCCTAGACAATCGTGATCTGAGCTAGAAACCGGCCTTGATCTGCTCGAATTCTTGATTCATGGCAGTTTCAAACTCCTGTGACTGCGGAACCTGGAACTTACCGGCATCGAGAATCACCGACGGGTCGCGGGTCAATCCCAGTTCAGCCAGCTGCTCGTCAGTAAATTGGTCGAACGACTTAACGTTGGAGTGACCGTAGCCATTCACTTCGATAAGCCATTTGCCGGTCTCGACGCTGATCATTGCGTCGATGATGTCATGCGCCTTATCGGGGTGCGGAGCATCTTTATGCATCATGGCACCACAGACCCAAGTGAGGGCGCCTTCTTTGGGCGCTGCAAATGCCACCGGAACACCCTGTGCTTTGAGTGCTACAGGCGAGCTGTTCCAGGTCATCGCTGCCACCAGTTCACCGGATGCGAGTGCTTGCTCAAGGGTCGTCATGTCGTCCGTGTACATGCGGATGAGCGGGCGCTGTTTGCGCATCAGAGCTGCGACTTTCGCGATGTTCTCTTTGGTGGCGATTTCATTGAAGTCGACTCCGGCATAGATAGCCCCACACCACCAAGAGTCACCAGCCGCGCCGATCATCGCCAGGCGCCCTTTGTATCGCTCGTCCCACAGCAGACCCCATGATTCTTCCTGACCTTGCCAATCGACTAAATCGGGCCGGTAAGTGATCGAGGTCTGCCCCCAATCGAACGGCACCATATAGGGTTTACCATCGGCCACGTTGCCGTCCAGGTTCCAGAGGCTCGGCATAACGTCACCCCAGTTTGACAACTTGTCGGTGTCTACCGTGCGGAACAGACCGGTGGCCACCCAGCGCGGGATCGCTTGGTTACATGGGTGTGCGACATCAACAACATAACCCGCCCGCATTTTGGTCAGCCCTTCTTCGGAGCCACCAAAAGCGGCGAAGTTGGGTGGCTCGCCGTACTTGGCGATGTAGGGGCCGAACATTTCTGGTACGTCATAGCCACCCCATGTGAAGTAAGTTGCCTGATCTGCAGCTGCCGCGGCCGCAGTTCTAGGCAGCATCGGAGTCATCACTAGGCTGACGCCGGCCGCACTGAGAACCTGGTTGAACTTTCGTCGTGACATCTGTCCGGATTGGATCTTGTCGGTGAATTCGTTAATACAGAGATCGGATTTCTTTTTCATGGCTTGGATATCCTCCTTTAGGGGTCCACGTTGACACACTCGCAACGACATCATACTATCTGATCAGTCAGTTA
Source organism: uncultured Acidiferrobacteraceae bacterium (assembly GCA_913031305.1). Classification (GTDB taxonomy): domain Bacteria; phylum Pseudomonadota; class Gammaproteobacteria; order Arenicellales; family UBA868; genus UBA868. The sequence continues at coordinate 1,792 of CAJWEF010000161.1, read as the reverse complement.
GTTTCAACACCGGAAATAGAAAACGGTTTTACCCGCTTTTTAAGCAGAATTGGGCCGGCGAGGCAATATGCGAGCAACACAATCAGTGCCCGACAAACGCCGATTAAGAGGGGAAAAAACCAAGCAGGCGATTCTGAAAGCAGCCATTTCCTGCGTCGCACGCGCTGGATTGCGCGATGCAACCCTTGAGCGGGTGGCGCAAAGAGCCAAGGTCTCCAAGGCGCTGGTGACTTTTCACTTCAAGTCGAAAACCGGTCTGCTCATCGCCGTGCTAGATCATCAGGAGAGCATTTTCGAAAAGGGCTGGGACGAAATCCTGGCCAGCAAAGATATCTCCACCAGTGAGAAATTGCTCAAAGCACTTGAGTACGATGTAGGTTTTGCGAGTGAACATCGTGACTTCGTAGTGGTCTGGCATGCCTACTGGGGGGAGCCCAAGACCAGTTCTCTTTACCGCAAATCGATTCACCCCAGAGATGAGCGGTACGAGCGCAATGTCGCCGAGTTGCTGAATACCCTGGTCAAAGAGGGTAGATACCGTGATATCGATGTGCCCGCAGTGGAGAGAGGTATTAACGCGATGGTCTTTGGGATATGGCGCGACTCTCATTTAAGTCACAGCCGTGATGATTACAAGAACGGCAGACAGGCAGTATGGGTCTACCTACACAAGCTTTTTCCGAAACATTATTAACGCGGCAGTGACTGCAAAAAAATTAATAATAGTTGGTCTCAACGTACACCTGGAATACGCAATAGTTATTCCAGCTATGTTCATTCGCGTGCTATGGGGTGTAACGGCCCAGCTTTGGGCCTCATCAACCCACTGGAACTGGAGCGCGGGTGATTAAAGCCACAACAGAAAACGCCACGCCCGTGATGAGGTCGTCGAGCTGGCGCGGACGGTTGCATGCCTTGTATTTGCGTAGCGACACGCTGAAAGGCTTTACACTTCTCTCACCTACACTGCTCGTGATGGGCTTAACTATGTGCATCCCGTTCGGGATCATGGTAGTGATGAGCTTCTGGACACAAATTGGCTTCGAATTCGACACCGCGTTTTCGCTGGTCAACTACGTGGAAGCTGTCGAGAAGCCAATGTACCGAGCCTTGCTGCTACGATCACTGACCATTTCTGCAATTTGTACTGTCGTCACGGTGCTGGTGTCTTACCCAATGGCGTACTACGTGGCTTTTCATGTGCGCAAGCACAAGATGGTTTGGATTATCCTGATGACGGTACCGTTCTTTTCCAGTTATCTGTTACGGGTTTTTGCATGGAAGGTGATCCTGGGCTATAACGGTGTCATCAACTCGGGCCTTAAAGGGCTGGGCCTCATCGAGCAACCCTTGGCATTCCTACTCTACAGTCCCACAGCCGTAGTCATTACACTGGCGCATGCCTGGGCGGCCTTCGCAATTCTGCCAATCTATATCTCGCTGGAAAAGATAGATCGCTCCCTGATTGAAGCAGCTACCGATTTAGGCGATAGCCCCGTCAAACGTTTCCTAGGCATCACACTGCCATTATCAATGCCCGGCGTAATCGCCGCCTCACTGATGATATTTATCCCCACGGTTGGAGACTACGTGACCCCAGCCCTCGTCGGTGGTCCCGATGGAATTATGATTGCCAACCTTATTCAGGCTCAGTTCGGGCTGGTAAACAACTGGCCGATGGGTGCAGCCCTGGCATTTGACATGATGCTGGTCGTCGCAGTCATATCACTTCTCTACATTTGGTTGACTCGTAAAGTCACGGAGAATATCGCGTGAACGAGGTTTCCTACAT
>CAJWEF010000160.1 GCA_913031305.1 uncultured Acidiferrobacteraceae bacterium | reverse complement strand
AAGGTAATAACGAGTCCCGATCCGGGAAAATTTGACGGGCCGACCAACGTGGCGTTAGATAATTTTAACAACCTCTATGTTGCGGACTATTCAAAAAAGCGAGTAGCGGTACTTGTAACGCACCCCAATGGTGTTGAGCCATTCACTCACGTGCTTAGTATTAAAATGCCAGATACGATGCAGCCATCAAGTCTAGTCGTTACTGATGTAGTTGTTGACGATGGCGAACCCTACGTAGAGCTCTATGTGGTCGATAACAGTTCTACCGACCCCCGAGTGCGAAAATTCAAGGTGGTCCAGGGGGCAACAGCCAGCGACTGGAATTGGGAAGAGCTGTGGTCCACCAATGGCGCGCTAGGCGACGAGCCAGAGGAACTTAAAGGACCGTGGGGTATCGTAATTGATGAGTTGGGTAATCTTCGCGTCACTGACCGGTTGAATCACAGAATCCAAACACTGAGTAGCGATGGTGATTGGCTGAAGGAAAAGATAGTTGACCTGAGCAATATCATTCCTGTAGGAATCGATCCTGGCGCAGCAACAGACGTTGGGTTTGAAATTGAACCTACGGGAATTGCCCGTGACTGGGAGGGCAACTATTACGTAACAGACAAGGCAAGCCACAATATCTTCAAATTCGACAAGGATTGGAATCTTCTGGCCGAGTGGGGTGGGCAAAGTCTGCCAAACGATAAGGCTTTCAATCCCGATATCGCTGGGAACTTTGATCAAATAATGGGAGTTGCTGTTGGTGAGAATGGTTGCGTATACGCTCCTGATTGGGAGGAAGATGGGAATAAACACCGCATCCAGGTCTTTACCACTGACGGTGCTTTAGTTAAATAAGCATCTTCCCAACAGAAACGTAACGCCAGCTGCCCGGCGACCGAAAAAAAGAAGGCGCAGTCTTGCAGTCATAAAATCTCACAGCTTTACCTCCATGAAAATGGCAATTTCGCGTCCGAGGTAATCCTCGTTATCTGCACTTACTGTCTCTCCCTTGTGACCAGCGGCATATGAATTCTCTCAACACGGTGCCGCCATTGGGTAATGGGCGTAGCAGCTAATGCATCCGGCATAGCATAGGCTATCCTTCTCGCAAATCCTATTTGAACGCGTAGATCGGACTGCTCCAGGCCTGAAAACCGTCTTCCGTTGTCACGCAGACCCAAAGCGGGCTGTCAGCATCGGTCTTTAGCGGAATTTCGAGTTCTGTCTTGATGGCGCGGTGTGGGTTTTCCTCCGGCAATCGAAAAGCACGGATCTTCCGCTCAAGACCGCCCGCGTTCATCGTTACATCCTCAATCCCGATTTCCAAGAGCGGTGTCTGCAAAATACCGAGATTGGTCTCGACATTAAGGGAAGCGCCCGCCGTATCGTCGAGCCATACATCGAAGCCGCCAAAGTTACCGGTTGTGATGGCATCGAAGACGATGGTGTCGTCACCGCGCTGCTCCAGTTTCCGCTCGTGGTTCCAGGCGTTGATCTTCTCCATCCGCTTAATCGATGCCCCGCTGAAGCTGGCCTGACCCTTCCAGCTGGTCTCACGACCACGGCCGCGGTATTCGGCACCGCTCCAAACCACCCGGATGCGATCACCGAGATCACCTTTCGAAAAACCCCGGACCGTCTTCAGCACATCCATACCGTTGCGAATCTCTATTCGCTCGATCGGACTCTGGGCCGAGACTTCGACCTTGAGTGTCACATAGTCGTCGTCAGTCTGGACGATATCGCCCATCATCACTTCCGTAACCACCTCAAAGGTTGTATCAGGAAAGGCCTTCGGGTCCTCGTCAAAGAGTTTCCCACTCGTCGGCAGAACAGCGCGTACATCAAGATGAAGCCGCGTCCCAGTCGTCCCATAGTGGTGACGCCGACGCAGGCATTCGAAGATACTATCGCGCGTTAGCTCCTCGGCAAAAAAACAAGTGAGTCCGCCATAGGCGCCAAACATCGAGGCCCCTGGATAGCTCGCCCCCGGACGACCCTTGTGCCCGTCACTGTTGCAGACAACACCACTCCTGTGGCCAAGTGGGAAGCCGTCCGTCAGCAACCATTCAAAGGTGCCCCAGGCTGAATGGATCTCCATAGAGCGTTCAAGCTTCGGATCATGGGCGTAGCTGATATCGGCATACCGGCCGCCTACATGGGCGTAGATAACGCAATCCTCATCCTTCAATGCCTCGAACAGCAAGTTGGCATTGGGTGCGTCGGTGTCGATGTCCTCACGTTCGGGCAACAACGCATGCGACGAACGGCGAATCTGACGCCCTTCGGTGCGAAAGTACACATTACGGTCACCGCCAACGGCCGTGTTGCCGGACCATTCGTATCCCGGAAAGGTGACGAAACGGCCCTCGTTGAGAAACTCGGCAGAAAGGTTATTCAGGTAAGCCCAGAACTTGTTATTCACCTGGAAGTCGTTGGCCTGGTGGCCGGTGAGATCGAGAAAGGCGCAATCGCGGGCGAAGGTGAAATAACTTCGCGATGTACCGATACCGATTGACTCACCTGACTGGCCATGCAGATCGCCCCAGTAGCCGCCGTACTGACCGCTGCGAATCTGCATCGGATGAGATCTGGCAACCAGGTCGCCACTCTCCCGGTCCAACACTGTAATGCGCAGCTCGCCGGGTTCATCGACGCTCAACCCCTCAAAACTGATGGAGCGCTCACCGAGCGGGTAATCGAAGATCTCGGGCAGGCAGTTCACCGACAAAGTCGTCTCGAAACGAAACTTGCCTTGGGCAAGCCCCGTCGGGTTACCCCAGCAATCCTCCGCCTTAAGACCGAACTGGAAGCGCTCGGCGGGCCGACGCAGGCTTGAGAGCACCGCGCGCCAGACTACCGGACCACCCGGGACGATATCGATAGTCGGCGTATTCGGAATCGGCACGAAATGCCCGACCGCGCAGACATCCGCCAGTACCTTGAACTCGAAATCGGTCTCGACCATAGTCTGTAGCTTGAGTCCGTTCGAGCCATGACTGGTATCGCCAAAGACAATAGTGATCGTGTCGCCCTCTCGCATATAGCCGCCAGAGACGTTGACGGTAAGCGACTTCCAGCGTGGGCGAGCACTCATGCCACGACGGGCATAGTTTACTGATAGGGTGGCGCCGTTGCTCGCGGTCGCCGAGACATAGTTGTCGGTAGTCGGATCCGTGGTCTGCATGGTTGCGGTATCGCCCATCGCCCGGAAGACGACGCGAATCGCTCCAGTATCGTCGAGCCCGAAGCGCCCGACGGTATAAGTCAGCGTGAAGGTCTGATAGCTGCGGACCTCAAATTTACCCTTTGGTGCAATGTCGACATGACCGTAGAGCACTGGGTCAGTTCCAGGCTGGGCCGGCGTCCAGCCCTCGCCGACATAGTCAGAATCCGGCAGCCGGTAAACACCTGCGCCCTTGCCAGGGGTCTGTTCGGTATCGGGCATTGCGTTGATCCACTGAATCTCAAGAAGTCAGGCGGACTATGATACTGCACCTCTCGCCAAACGCGACCGAGGAGTGCTATCGAACACGAGGGTTGCTGGTTGTTTCAGTCAGTTGATTGAGAGATTTGCTCACCATACCCGGCTTTCAGAAGCTGTCGGCCAATCTTACCCGTACCGGTCTTGGGTAGTTCGTGCAAAACGATGGCCATGCGAAGGGGGGTTTGTCACTCCTTGGGCCTCCATTTCTACTTTTTGTTTTTGGCTGTCTGGTCAACTATCTCATGGCTGGATTTTTCGAGCGCACCTAAGATACGCCTGGCTCATTTCAAACTTAATCGGTTTAACTTGATATCATGGCACCACAATGCAGACCCCAATAAATGAAAAAGCCAATTCTAGCTCGAGGCAGATCTGGGTTGATGCGGATGCGTCCCCCAAAGTCATCAAAGAGATATTGTATAAAGCCTGCGAGAGGACCAAGACCAACATGATCTTGGTAGCAAATCAGCTACTGGAAACGCCACGATCCCGATATATTCGATCAGTCCAGGTTGCATCAGGATTTGATGTTGCAGATAACTACATCGTTGAAAATTCGAATAAAGGTGACGTCGTCATAACAGCAGATATTCCTTTAGCGGCTGAGCTTGTCGCTAAAGACTGCATTGTTCTGAATCCACGGGGCGAAAGGTATACAAAAGAAAATATTGGTCAAACACTCAATATGCGGGATTTTATGGATAATCTGCGAAGCACCGGGGTGCAAACAGGTGGGCCGGATTCTTTCAGCAAAAGTGATCGAATGGCTTTTGCCAACAGTTTAGACCGCGTACTCGCCCAAGACAGCTAATACCCCAAGAAACCATTTGATTTAATACACAGCAATAACTGCAAGGAGCCCACATGACAACTAAGGTATTTCGACTTTTACCGGATGGCGAGCCCGCTACCGGAATGCAGCCATCCGATTTCACTGGTCAGGATGCTTTCACCACTGCCGATAAGCGGGAGGTAAACCATACTTTTTTCCAAACCGAAGACGGCTCGACTCTAAGCGGTGTTTGGGAATGCGCTCCGTGTCGCGAGGAAATCGATGCCTATCCCGCGCATGAAATGATGACGGTTCTATCCGGATCGGTCACCCTGACCAATGCCGATGGCTCGTCCGACACCTTTACAGCGGGTGATACCTTCTTTATCGCCAAGGGAACCCAATGTATTTGGGAAATTACTGAAACCTTACGCAAGTACTACATGATCTGTGAATGATCCAAGCGCCTAGAAAGGTCAGCTGGTGTCTTGCAGTCATTGCGCAATGACAGGCGCCCGATTCAGGCCAATACGTTAATCATTTCCAGTCCGCCGGTCAGCGTGTTCTGAACCGTGCCTTCTTTTTCTTCAACGAAATGGCACGCAACCTGTCTGCCATCGGGCAACTCTTGCAGAGCGGGCGGAGATTTTTGACACTCGGGCTGCATTACCGGACAACGGTCAGCAAAGATGCATCCCGTAGGCAAATTAATAAGACTGGGCGGCTCACCCTTGAGTGTGATGGCTTTCCATGCCTTGGTGCCCGGTGAGGCGCTGGGCACTGCCGACAGAAGTGAAAGCGTGTAGGGATGCAACGGGTAGCTGAAAAGAGATGCGCGCGGCGCCACTTCGACTATCTGTCCCAGATACATGACAGCAATCCAGTCACATATGTACTGCACCACGCCCAAGTCATGGCTGATGAAAAGGTAGGTCACACCCAGGTCGTGCTGAATCCGCTTTAACAAATTGAGAATTTGCGCCTGAATCGCTACATCCAGGGCGGAAACCGGTTCATCACAGACAATCAATTCTGGTCTTGTCACCAGAGCACGGGCCAGTGCTATCCGTTGGCGCTGCCCGCCCGAAAACTGGTGTGGGAAAAGATCCATTTGCTCGGGTCGTAAACCGACCTGAGCAAATACCTCTTCGAGTTCCCTTGCCTTGTCTTTGTTAGATTTGTCTAACATCGCCAAAGGCTCGGCGACGACATCTCTAGCACGAAGCCTAGGATTCAATGAAGAGAACGGATCCTGAAATACCATCTGAAAACGCTGCCGGGCTCGACGCAAGGCCTCACCCTGTAAATCGGTCAACACCATATCGCCCAGGCTGACTTTCCCCTTGGTGGCTCGCACCAGGCGCATAATTGCAAGAGCGGTGGTCGTCTTACCAGATCCGGATTCGCCGACGATCCCGAAGGTATCACCCTTGTTGATGGAGAAGCTCACCCCGTTAACCGCCTTAACCACGTGCTTGTTTCGGCCCAATGCGCCCTTTGAAGCAAACTCTACCTCGAGATCCTGGACTGTCAGTAGCGCCTGGTTGATCACTGGGTTATGCCTCTTGACTATTCCAGCAAGCGACTTGATGAGATGGCCTAACCTCTGATAGTTCTGGCATCGCAGCTTCACACCTTTC
>CAJWEF010000159.1 GCA_913031305.1 uncultured Acidiferrobacteraceae bacterium | reverse complement strand
GTATCGCGTGGCTGGCGCATGGTATGGGCGTTTGCAAATAGTCATAAGTAGTAGGGTCCACTTCTTTAAAATGGGCGCGGCACATGTCAATCTTGGTGAAAACGTCTTCATACCCCAAATGTTTGCCAGTGGGTCGACATAATAACTTACGCCGTTTACCTGGAAGTAGGTGATCATTTCGTCAACATCGTCCGGTACAATTGATGTCACAACAGCATGCTGTTGAGGAATAAGATTCTACGGATTGTGCCAATCGGCATTAAAGAAATGTACGACCCTTTGATCAAGAACACGCTTGTGACCGACGACGGCGTGATAACGTTCTTTGGGTGATCCCTGAAACACCCCGCCAGAGTGAGGTGTCCTATGACCAGATCCATTGATTACTATTTCTCTGTTATCTCACCCTGGAGTTATCTCGGTGACGCCCGTCTGAGGGCGATCGCTAGCCGTCACCAGGCGACCTTGAACCACAAGCCGATCAGTCCCACGACGGTCTTCTCCCACACTGGCGGTCTGCAGCTGAAAGACCGCTCGGATCAGCGCAAGGCCTACCGCATGCAGGAACTCACCCGCTGGAGGGATCATCTGGGCATTGAACTCACCCTTGAGCCCCGGTTCTTTCCGGCCAACGACCAGTTGGCGCACGGTACAGTCGTCGCAGCCCGGCAGTCCGGGGAAGACCCATCAGACCTGGTCCATGCGCTGATGCGCGCCTGCTGGGTCGAAGATCAGGATATTGCTGATCCATCGGTGGTCAGTGCTGCACTCATGGCAGTGGGTCTCGATGTTGAAAAACTGATAACCCTGGCCAAGGGTGAGGCGAGCCGGAACGAAGTCGACGCTAACACCGAAGAGGCCATTTCCCGAGGCGTGTTCGGTGTACCCGCCTACCTGATCGGTGATCAGTTGTTCTGGGGTCAGGACCGTCTCAACTTTGTAGAGCGGGCGCTTGCCCATTGAATTTCGTTTATCCATCTATCCGGAGCAGCTAGGCGTATGTCGGAAAACACACTTGAGTTCAAAGTGATCGCTACGGGACTTGAATTTCCAGAAGGCCCCGTGGCACTGCCTGACGGCAGCGTACTGGTGGTTGAGATCAAGCGCGGAGTCATTACCCGAGTGCTGCCGGATGGCGGTAAAGAGACCGTGGCGACACCTGGCGGCGGCCCTAACGGCCTTGCCATGGGGCCGGGCGGACGATGCTTCGTCTGCAACAACGGCGGCTTTGATTGGCACATCGATGAACACGGTGTAAGACCAACGATGCAGGCCGCCGACTACAGCGGAGGTCGGATCGAGGTTATCGATCTTGAAAGTGGTCTGGTTGAGATCCTTTATACCGAGGCCGACGGTGTACCACTGTCAGGACCCAATGACATTGTTTTCGACCAGCACGGCGGGTTCTACTTCTCAGATCTGGGCAAGGTCCGGACCAACGACCAGGATCGAGGGCGCGTACTCTACGGCCTTGCTGATGGCAGCGGAGTCAAAACGGTGGCGCACCCGGTGGAGATGCCAAACGGCGTTGGCCTCTCGCCTGATGGCCGAACGCTTTACGTCGCTGAGACGCCACCGGCAAGGCTGTGGGCCTTTGACCTCATGGCTCCCGGGGAAATGACTGCCCAGCCTTGGCCTTCGCCTCACGGCGGGCGGTTTGTCGCCGGGTCTGCCGGTTATCAGCGCTTCGACAGTCTGGCCGTGGAAGAGGGTGGGCGGGTCTGTGTCGCGACTCTGATCAACGGCGGCATCAGCGTGATCTCCCCCGAATCCGGCGATGTTGAACACATTGCGTTTCCCGACCGCTATACCACGAACATCTGTTTTGGCGGGCCAGACCTTGCAACCGCTTACATCACACTCTCGCAAAGCGGACAGTTGATAGAAGTGCCGTGGCCCAGGCGCGGGCTCGGGCTTGCCCACCTGAACAGCTGACGCTCGCGCCGAGTGCTTCCAAGACTTCACGGCAGATATTGGCGCATGCCTTGCAGCCGGCAGAACCGCAAAAGGGCAGGGTCAAATACGCTGTCTTAAGCCCTGTGTCGGCTGCCCAGAGGGCGCCGTGGTAGAGAATCTGGCGGCCGGGCCCCTTGCGATTCACGGTGAAGCCCGGCCGCCACACGAGCAAAGGCATAACGACGCGGCTTCGGCTCTGGCTCAAAGTTGCCGACCAGTGCTCTTGCTGGTTTGGCCCCGCTTGATGGTCAGTTCGAGAAACGCTTGGCAAAGAAGTCGACCATCTGTGGCACCAGATTGTCACCCATGCCTTGCTCAACAGCCGTGGTCAGCGCCTCGTTGGCACATGCCGACATGATGGTATTAGCACCCAGGTCCTGAGCCATCTTCCGGTAGTAGCCCACATCTTTGGCTGCATTGCGCACCGAGAAGGCCAACGTCTCCGGGTTGCCGTCTATGCCATAGGCCTTGATGAAATCCATCATACCGGACTGCAGCGGCCCCGCAGACATCACATCATACAGGCCCTGCCGGGACACGCCGGCCAGGTCCGCCATGGCAAAGGCCTCGGCCATAGCGTTGGCAGTGGTCATCGCGTAAAAGTTGTTGATCAGTTTGATTTTATGACCCGTTCCCAACGCACCCAGGTGGAACACATTCTCACCTAAGTCGTCCAGTACCGGACGGGCCTGATCAAATGCAGATTGATCGCCGGAGCACATGATGTTCAGCAGTCCATCCACCGCATGTGAGGGTGTCCGGCTGAGCGGTGCGTCCAGATAAGTCGCCCCAGCTGCGGCTACTTTTTTGCCCAGCACCTTGGTTGACTCCGGCAATGAGGTGCCAAAATCAATCACGATCACTCCCGGCTTTAACCCGGCTATCACGCCATCAGTCCCATTCATCCGGCTCTCAACCGAGGCAGAAGTATCCATGCACAGCATGACGATATCGCTCACCTTAGCCAGTTCTCGGGCGTTCACGGCCTCAACCGCACCTTTGGCTACGACAGCATCAATGCGAGGCCGCGACACATTCCCCATAACGGTCAGGCTATAGCCAAGGGACTGTAGACGCCCCACCATGGCAGCGCCCATCAAGCCTATACCGATAAATCCGATGTCTGGTTTTGTCATTGTTTTTGCTCTCAATTAATTGCAGCGGAAGAATGGTTCGGGGCAACGCCCTTGGGAAAATTATCGACCCAACGGCTTTAGTCTGGACGTAAGACCGCCAAATTGGGCAGGGTTACGCTGGCTCCAAATTGCACAAAGTCAAATCCGATTGCCCAGCTGTATCGATCAGCTCAAAGCTGAGTTCAATACCTGCCTCCTGGCACATCAACTCCAGCGCCGCCGGAAATCGCGTCTGGCTTATGTGGTCACCAATAAGACCACAGCGCAGGGCTTTCATTGCACTGACTCGCCCATCAGCGCCGCCTCGATCTGCAGCGTTGCAGCAAGCGTCTTGGTTGCGTCCCGCGCATCAATCAACGGCGTCGCGCGTCCGGCGACAACATCAGCAAAATGTTCAAGCTGAGCCACCAATGGTACCCCGTCGGCGCAGGAGATTTTGCTCGGCTGCGCGGCCTGTGACCAGTCTTTCGCCTCACCCCAGAGCGTCAGCGAGGGAAAGCTGATCGCGCCTTTGGTTCCGGTAATCCACAACATATCCTGATTTGTGGTGCCAATATTGGGGTTCTCACCAGTGCCTGCTTCAAATCCCCAAGGCGATGGACTGGTATCGGCAAAGGCAAGCGTAGCCACAGTCCCATTGGCGAATCCCAGAGTGACGCCACCGCTTTCGATCCGGCCCTGCCCGCGCAATGCGTCAGAACCAAAGCCAGACACATGGATCAGATCGCCAAACAGATACCGCAGCAGATCCAGTTCGTGTACCAGATTGATCATGATCGGCGAACCTGCCCGTCCTGCCCGCCAGGGCACATCAAAGTATTCATCCGGCTTGCGAACCGCCCAGATCATCGAGGCCAATACCGTGGCGCCAATCTGCCCCGTATCCAACAGCTCTTTCAACGCTCCCACTTTGGGGTGATAGCGCCGATGATGGCCTACCAAGGCCACTACACCAGCACGCTCAACAGCCCCAACAATGCTGTCGGCCTGTTCAAGAGTGCTCGCCACTGGCTTTTCGATCACCATATGCCACCCACGCTTGGCCGAAGTTTCGGCATTGGCCGCATGTAGATCGGTGGGGGTGGCAATAATGATGCCGTCAACCGGTACATCAACGGCTTCAATACAGTCAAAGCTGGCGACTGGAGCGGCAGCTCGTACTTTTGGGTCCGGGTCGATTACCCCGACCAGATCGAAGCTCGGATGGTCAAGAACATGGGCGATGTGACGTGCCCCGATCAGCCCGCCACCTGCCACCACAATACGCATTGATTCTCTTTCTCAGTCTCCAGCTATACTTTTTTCACACAAGGCTGCTAAGTTTCTATTTTAGACTACCTGACGGGCATCTTCAGTTCGGGGAAGAACAGGATCAGCATCAGAGCCAACAGCTAAATACCGATCAACGGAAGGAAGCGGAAAATACCTGGCGAAAAAAATTTCGCCACCACCACCGATTTTATTTAATCCGAGGCAGGGTGGTCCTGCAGTTAGGTTGCGCTGTCATCGTGGCACGCTCTCGCGATGAGTGCTATAGGGCTGATACAATGGCTTCTCACTATTTGCCGGAAAGATCATGAAAGACCGTTTTGTGCGGTGGGCCAAGGAGAATGGTCATGCGTTGGCTTGGGTTGTGCTGCTGCTGATTTCGTTTGTCTACTACGTGTCTTTGATGCTGGGCGGCTGATCGTTGCGAACGACGACTTCTCATTGGCAAACCGGAAATCTGCCGGGATATGGGGTTCGCCTGGCATAGTTCATCTGGCCCCAGCGGCCACTGATGACGAAATCTGCTGGTAGTTTTGGAGCGCTAAGGTGTCTGCATCATGTGACTAGGAGGTTACCCGATCTTTGGGCTCACCGGTCGCGAGGTACATCTCAATATTTTCTATCACGCGAAACCCCATGTCATCTCGAGCTTCAATCGTAGCTGTTCCAACATGGGGAGACAGCACGACGTTTTGCATCTCGATCAGGGCAGGATTAACCTCCGGCTCGTTTTTATAGACATCAAGGCCCGCGCCGGCAATCACGCCGTTTTGCAGGGCGCGTATCAAAGCATCTTCGTCGACGACAGCGCCTCGTGCAGCGTTAATCAGCACGCTGTTTGGCTTCATGGTGGCAAACGCATGATCATCGATAAGGTGCTGGGTCTGGGGTGTCAGCGGGCAGTGAATTGAGACAATGTCGGCAAGCGCGAGCAGTTCGTAAAGATCGGGACAGTAACGAGCCTCGAATTCTTCCTCGGCTGTGCGGTTTCTTTTCCGATTATGGTAAAGGATCGACATGCGAAGCCCCCGAGCACGATGAGCGACGGCTTGCCCGATGCCGCCAAGGCCAATGATGCCGATCGTTTTTCCCCAGACTCTAAGGCCACACAAGGGGTCATCGACCTTAAACCCCTGCCAGTCGCCGCACCGCACAACGTTGTCCAGATCAATCAGGCGTCGACAGACCGATATCATCAATCCAACCGTGAGGTCTGCCGTATCCTCTGCAACGACGTCCGGCGTATTGCTGACGTAAATACCACGCTGGGCAGCGGCTGAGACATCGATATGTTGAGTGCCTGCACTGATGGTTGCGATCAGTTTTACGCTATCAGGCAATTTTGAGATCAAGTGCGCATCTATCGGATCGAAACCGCACGGACACAGCACAGTTGCGCCTTGACACTGCTCCACGATCTCTTCGGCGCTCATTATTCGATCAGAGGGGTTCAACCTCGCATCGAAGCGCTCCGCGATAGCGGCTTGGACGGCTTTTGTCCAGCTTCGAGTCACTACTACCACAGGTTTTGTCACTTTTTCTTTCTCACGATTCT
>CAJWEF010000158.1 GCA_913031305.1 uncultured Acidiferrobacteraceae bacterium | reverse complement strand
ACAGTCCGTTTCTCTCCGATTGGAGTAACTTCGAGAACTGGGAGCAAGCAGGCGCGGTCGAGACTCCCTGGCGAGCCAACCGTATTTTCAAGGAAGTCCTTGCACAGTATCAGCCACCACCCATGGACCCAGGGGCGCACGAAGAGCTTGAAGCTTTCGTTGTAAAACGTAAAAATGAGGGCGGCGCCCCGACAGATTTTTAAGACTCGTCGCTTTTGCTCAGACTTTGATAAGCATTTTGCGCAGATTGATTACTGACGGGATCCAAATTCTGGCAGCATAGCTTCCATCGATAAAGTACAAAACCGCGTAAAGACAGTCAGGCCGCGCACAAGGAGCGGTTATCAATTGTTTGTCATATTGTAAAATAACCGGTACTCTTCGCTGTTGCTCAGTGAAGAGTATGGGCAACCTGTCGAAAACTGGAGATCAACCACGTGAAATTTTTTGTTCGCGCAAGCGTATTGTTCTCGATGCTGCTGCTCAGCGGTTGTTCTGATGTGTGGTGCTGGCCCTTTGACTGCTCTTCCAGTAAATCTTCCTCCGGGGTGGTTGATGACAACTCAGACACAGAAACAGAACTAACCGAGTTCAACCTAGATAAGGTCACGTGGTTGCATACCAACGTATCGAGTTGGCCGGTGACGAACACCCTGAAGGTAAGTACTGGTGGTGGCGTCATTTGTATGAACGTGGATGGCCGACAATCTTGGCCAACCGTAGGCATACCCCATCACAGTGGAACAAAAAACGTTGAGGTCAACGCAAATGGTTGGATCTTTGCCTATCACAACGGTAAGTGGTATGGGGCGACTTGGGAGTGGTGGGCGCCAAAAACAACCTGCAAGCCGATGCACGAAATGGCGCCAAGAAAAGCGCCACCATTGAATACATGGGAACCCGAAAGTGGCGAGGTGTTCTATGTGATGATGTCTGGATTGGCTCGCGGTAGCGAAAGAAATGTAGCAAAACGTACCAATATTGTAAAAATTGTTTGGCCCTGATGGTCTTTGCAACCTCACCATAAAATAAAGATTTAACCTAAGAGGGAATGAGACACCTTGCTCCTTCTCAAACGAAAGAGGCGCCCATCAGTTCTGCTGCAAGAGCCTTTTTGGTTGCGATACACGATTGCCGCTAAGATAGAATGAAACAGCGGGGCGTTCCAATCGTTCTGATAGACGGTCATGTCCATATCTACAGCTGCTATGATCTATCAGCGCTTTTCGATGTGGCCCATGAGAACTTCTGTAAGCAGGCCAACCGACTAGGAACGAAAGTATTTGATTCGGTTCTGCTGCTGACTGAGAGCGCCGGCCACAATTGTTTTTCGTCTATCGGCGATAGGAACTGGGCGCAACCAAACGGTAAATTAGGTCACTGGCGCATCTTTCCCACCGGTGAGCCATATTCAGTTGTTCTGAAAAATAATACCCAAGATAGAATCTTCTTGATCGCAGGCCGACAGATCGAGACCAGTGAGCGTATAGAAGTATCCGCCTTATTTACAGATCGTATGTTCACAGAAGGCCGTAGTCTGAAAGAAACAGTGTTTGAAATCGGCGAAACCAGTGCGTTGGCGGTGTTACCTTGGGGGGTTGGTAAATGGTTGGGCCGTAGGGGGCGCATACTCGCTAAGGTTATCGATACGCATCCTACAAGCGTGCTACTCGGAGATAATGGGTCACGTCCTGTCTTTTGGCCACGGCCCAAGCCGTTTGCATTGGCCGAACGGCTTGGGGTTAAGATCTTGGCTGGAAGCGATCCGCTTCCAATATCGGGTGATGAAAAACGAATTGGAAGTTTTGGTTTTGTATTGCCAGGCCCCCTCGATGAATGCCGACCCGGAGCCGATATTCGACAGAAAATACACCAATTAAGGCTATCACCGGCGAGATTTGGGCGGTTACAAGGGCTAAAGACATTTCTGAAAAACCGCCGAGGTTTGAAAGAATCAAGGGCTTCTTTGCAGGGCAAACTGTCAGATTCAAAAAAGGGCGTTGAAGCCCCCGATATTGAAACCTCGAGCGATGATTACGCGCAGCGTTTTGCTGGGCGAGCTGGCCAGTACATGTTGCAGGTACAGGCCCGTTCACTGGCAAATGTGCTTGCAGAGCCGGTTGGAAATAAGATATTGGATGTGGGCGGGGGTCATGGACAGTTAACCGAGCAGTTGCTGTCACGCGGGTTTAAGGTCACGGTGCTCGCGAGTGACCCATGCTGTCGAACAAGACTCGCACCATTTGAAAACCATGTAAATTTTTGTTTTGTCAGTGGGAACCTCCTGGATATGCCGTTTGCCGATAGAAGTTTCGATTGTCTCGTATCGGTAAGACTCATTTCGCACATCGAGGCTCGGGAACAACTTTTTCGCGAGTTTTGTCGGGTAGCCAAACAGACCATCATTGTAGATTATCCCAGTTGGTATAGTTTGAATGCCTTGACACCGTTGTTGTTTGGCCTCAAGAAATTGATCGAGCACAATACCCGGACCTATCACAGTTTTTCCGGGAGAACACTTGCTTTGGATTTCTCAATGCACGGCTTCCAGGCCAGTGCCCGATCAGCTCAGTTCTTTTTGCCGATGTTTCTCCACCGATGGTTTGGCGCTTCATCATTACTCCAAAAGCTGGAGCGTTGGGCAAAAGCCGCAAGACTTACATCACTTTTGGGAAGCCCAGTGGTCCTGCGGTTAGACCGACGTTGCGACCCCTGATTTCGTGCGCGTTCTCCTCTTAGCGCCACAGCCTTTTTATCAGGAGCGAGGGACACCCATTGCCATAAGGATGTTGGCACAAACCTTGTGTCAGGCAGGCCACAGCGTTGATCTTCTTACGTATCATCTTGGGGATGATGTGTCAGTGCCTGGTCTCCAGATTTTGCGCATACCAAGCCTTCGGTTTATTAAACGTATTCCTATCGGTTTTTCGTTTGCAAAACTGGTTTGCGATTGTTTTTTATTCGCGTCTTTGGTGCGTTATTTGCTAAGAGAAAGATATGACGTAATCCATGCTGGTGAAGAGTCGGTTTATTTTGCTTTGACCACTCGCTTTTTGCATCGAGCCCGGGTTGTATATGATATGGATTCGTCGATGCCTGACCAGTTACTCGAAAAATGGAAAGGACTGAGGCTCCTGTCATATCCCCTTTACGTTATGGAGCGCCTCGCCATAAAAAGGTCTGATGTTGTGGTGCCTGTTTGCCAGCAACTCGCTGATCGTGTCTACGAATTCAAAAGTAAAGATAAGGTGGTACTGCTGGAAGATTGCGCATTATCTCTGGAAGACAAATCTGCAGAACCCGTCGACCGAATTCGAACTCTGCTAGACACGAAAGGAATATTAGCCCTCTACGTAGGAAATCTGGAGCACTATCAGGGGGTTGATCTGTTGTTGGCAGGGATTGCTGAGATCGATACGAGAGTCGATATGCATCTAGTGCTGATAGGGGGAGGCCCTGCCGAATTAGAGCTTTATCAGGATCGGGTTCATAATTTGGGGATCAGTAAACGTGTTCACCTGTTGGGCCCCAGACCGGTAAGCCAACTGGGGGAGTATCTCGTCCAGGCGGATATTCTCGTTTCTCCGCGGCTAAAGGGCGTAAATACCCCGATGAAGATCTTTTCTTATCTGGCTTCAGGTAGATCAATTATTGCAACGAATATCCCTTCTCATAGCCAGGTGCTTGATTCCAGTTGCGCTCTCTTGGTTGATCCAACACCCGCGGCAATGGCCCAAGGCCTAAGTCGGTTGGCAGCTGATGCGGCTTTGCGTGAAGGTCTGGGAAAAATGGGCCAGTCGCTTTCGAGATCGCGCTATTCACTTGCACGCTTCCAGACTACGGTCAATGAGTTGTATCAGTTATCTGGACCACTGTTCGATTAGTCTAACTTATGCAGCGACGGGTAGAAGAACTGAGCAACGGTGAGTTTGATGTACTTATCGTGGGTGGAGGGATTCAGGGGATAGCGATCCTGCACACGTTGACCCAACAGGGCGTCAAAGTTGCCCTTGTCGAGAAGGATGATTTTGCAAGCGGAACATCTGCAAACAGCCTGAAGGTGATACACGGGGGCTTGCGGTATTTGCAGGCGGGAGACTTTGGTCGCATGCGTCGGTCAATAAGAGCACGTCGCCGATTTATGCAATTGGCGCCTGAATTGGTGCGTCCACAGGGTTTTGCGATTCCAACTTCCAAGCAAGGTTCGCGGCATCCAGTGTTGATGAGAGCCGCACTCTGGTTAAACGATCTAATCAGTCTAGATCGTAATCGCGGCGTGGCCTCATCCAACCGATTGCCATCCGGCCAAATCTTGCGAAACTGTGATTTTGTGCGACTATTTGCTGCTGGTACGGAAACCTTTTCTCAAACCGGTGCTCTGTGGTTCGACGCTCTCATACATGACGCTGGACGTTTCACGATCGAGCTTATCAAGAGCGCGCAACGGCAAGGAGCTGTTGCCTGTAATTATGTTTGTGCTGAGAAATATCTACAGCATCAGGGCAAGATTTGCGGCATCCAGGCGATTGATCGTGAATCGGGGGAAAGTCTCACGATCACTGCCAAAATTGTAGTAGAGGTCGCCGGAGCAGGGCGCGAGCAATTACAACGCAATACCACCGGGACCTCCGGCGGTTACAGTTGTAGTTGGTTAAAGGCGACTAATCTTGTTTTCTCAAAAGCCCTCTGTAGGGATTATGCGGTTGGGCTTCCGGGCCTCCAAGACCGGTTTCCCGGTGATAACTCTTCAGCTCAGGAATCGAGATATTTTTTCTTCGTCCCCTATTCTGGATGTACCCTTTTTGGTACTTTTTACTCGAGTCTTAAAGAGTCGCCCAATGATCCCACAGTGACCAAGGATGAGGTCAATTTGATGTTGACCCACGCCCAACACTTATGCCCCGAAGCGAATCTGACCCTAACTGACGTCAGTATGAGTCATGTCGGTGTTGTCCCAGCAAGTAGCGGGCCAGGCGGCAAACTTTCTGCGATCGAAAAGCGATCGTCGGTACAAGTTGCATCACAACGCGACGGATGGGAGGGGCTTATCTCTGTTCAGGGGGTAAAATATACAGAGTCATTTCAGGTTGCAGATGAAGTTTCGAAAGCGGTGGGCACTAGATTGGGCCATCGTCACAGGCCAACCAAGCCGCAAGGACTAGTTGGCCTCGATACTGACATAACAACACCTATATCGGCACTGGCCCGTCGAGCGGTGCGCGACGAAATGGCGATTCATCTGACAGATTTTGTATTACGCCGGACAACACTCGGCGAGATGGGCTATCCTGGTGATAGGGTTGCGCAGGACTGTGCCCAGGCCATGGCTACTGAGGCCGGCTGGTCGCCCGCGCGGATCCAATCAGAGTTGGCTGCTTTGCACAAACATTACGAAGCAAGCGGCGCGCGGGTAATTTAGAACAAAACCGGGTTGCAGGCGTTTATTGCGTTTCAATTTTTGGAAAACAGAGTCAGAACATTGATCGAATTTTGTCAATAACACTAGTCTCGATTTGCCGTTCGCGCCAATTCTCCCGATTCTGATAGCGTCGTTCGGCCGGTAGACGTACCCCATCCAGTTGGCCCAGGCGTTTGATAAATTCTTCGCTTTGCTCCTGCCAGACACCGCCTGAGAGAATTTCGGGATTCATCGCCAGGATAAACTGGCCGCCTTGTGGTGGACCGCCGTCGCCGCTGTCGCGCTCTTTGGAAGAAAAGCTTGCGGTTTCGCCCACGAGGGGTCCGGCAGCAGTTCGATCATCATCGCAATATGTGAGCCCTTGTACCCACCAAAAGGTAAAAGCATGCCTTTGATGATCTCAGTTGGGTCGGTGGTTGATTGACCGCTTGCATCAAGGCCGGTGCCCGGTGGCACCGGCCTGCCGTCTCGGGCTGCGATCTGCACATCACCCATGGCTATGGCAGCTGTCGCCATGTCAAAAACCAATGGTCGGGCGTCGGGGCGCGGCCAGGCAAAAGATAAGGGGTTGGTTCCATAAAGAGGCTTATTCGCGCCGAAAGGTGCCACGCTAGGCATGTAGGAAACACAACTGATAGCGGTCA
>CAJWEF010000157.1 GCA_913031305.1 uncultured Acidiferrobacteraceae bacterium | reverse complement strand
CCCAATGTGGACTGGCGCACCGACCCCACAACTATTGTGGCGCCAATCCGGCCCTTGACCTGTAAACCGCACAACCCAGAAAACCACGCGGCCGCTGGGTAGCGCATTTCCTGAGCCTTCGATCTGACCGTCGTCGGGGCGAGGTGAAAATAACCAACTCTTTGGGTATGCCATTTAGTTGCTTTAATTACTGTTATATTCCATTATCTACCTGTTGAGCGAAAAAGAAACATTGATATGCAGGAAATATACAGTTCTCTCCAGCTAGCTTTTGTCATGATTGGGAGTTTTGATCCTGATCTGGTCGAGATCGTGATGCTATCGTTGGCGGTCAGTTTGACGGCTGTGGGGATCTCGCTGGTTCTTGGTCTGCCCTTAGGGGCGGCAATCGCGATGAGTCACTTTCGGGGCCGGGGCGGTCTAATCGTGTTTAGCAATGCCCTGATGGGATTACCCCCGGTGGTTGTCGGCCTGCTGGTATATCTTGCATTGTCGCGTTCAGGGCCTTTGGGTGTGTTTAATCTTCTGTATACCCCTTGGGCGATGATCATCGCCCAGGCTGTTTTAGTTACACCCCTTGTGACCGCTTTGACCCGTGAAATCATCGAGCAGTTGGATAGTGAATACGCCGAGTATCTTAGCTCGCTCGCAATCAGCGCTCCGGGACGGCTACGCACATTATTATGGGATGGGCGTTTTAATCTGGCGACAGTCAGTCTTGCTGGGTTCGGTCGCGCGATTGCTGAGGTCGGTGCCGTCATGGTGGTGGGCGGGAATATTGACCATCTAACCCGGGTAATGACCACAGCGATTGCGCTTGAAACCTCCAAGGGCAATCTTGAGTTGGCCCTGGCTCTGGGTGTTGTTCTAATGTTGCTGGCGCTCGGGGTTAACTTAGTGATTGCCCTGGCCCGCCCGGTCGATGCAGCGAAGCAACGCCGGCCAGTCTTTCGTTGATAGCGGTGCCGGCATTAACTGGTTTTGTGATCAGCGTTATTGGATTAGTCAGAGGATACCGATGAGAACAGTATTGAGGCACCTCTGTTTGTACCTGTGGTTTGCTCTGGCATGGCCAGTCAGCGCCATGGCAGAGCAAGCGAGCATTATTGTCCAATCAACGACATCAACCGCCAATTCTGGTCTGTACGATCATTTGCTTCCCCGGTTCGAGGCGGATAGCGGGGTTCGAGTCAATGTGGTGGCTGTAGGGACGGGCCAGGCGATCCGTAATGCGGTTAATGGCGACGCTGATGTCCTGTTAGTGCATGCGAAGTCGGCGGAGGAGAAGTTTGTAACGGATGGCTATGGCGTGGAGCGTTTCGACCTGATGTACAACGACTTTGTTTTTGTTGGCCCACTAACTGATCCGGCTGGCCTGTCAGGGGCCAGTAGCGCCACTGATGCCTTGGTAAGAATAGCATCGAGTGAGGCGCTTTTCGCCTCACGCGGTGATGACTCGGGCACTCATAAAAAAGAACTGTCACTGTGGCGCCTCGCCTCCATTGAACCCTTCGCCGCCAGTGGCACTTGGTACCGTGAGACGGGTTCCGGAATGGGTGCAACCCTGAACGTGGCTGTAGGTATGGATGCTTATTCGATAACTGATCGTGCCACCTGGCTTAGCTTTGCCAACAAACACGAATTTCAAATTCTGTTTGAAGGTGACCCGTTGCTATTAAATCAGTACGGCATTATTTTGGTTAATCCGTTAAAGCATCCACATGTAAAGGCGAAGACCGGCCAAGTGTTTGTCGATTGGATGATCGGCGGCCAAGGGCAGCGGGCAATCGCTGCCTATCGTCGGGATGGTAAGCAATTGTTTTTTCCTAACGCCCGATAAGACCCCGGTGTGGCTACTATCGGTAGGGCGGCGGAAACTCAGCCGTTGAAGTGTACCGTGCCGAAACCTTGCACCTCGTAGCCAGCCAGGCTGGCTGCTTGATCGGAAAATGCCGGTGAGCCACAGAACTGGATCAGTTTTTGCAATGGGGGTTCGAAGCAGGCGCGTCGATCAATCAGCAGGTCAAAGCGCTCCCGCATGACCGGGACAAAGGCCAGGCGATAGCGTTCAGCCAGCGCGCGCAAGCCTAATGCCGCATCAGCGAAACCTTCCAGAACTGCCGATGCAGCGTCGGTCTCGCTATGGGCCGTTGTTGTGAACTGTAATTGCTTGACGTCAATTTCAGCTTTATCCAACATCTGATTAAGTAGAATCTGACTACCGGCCTCGGGCGGGCGGGCAACGACCCGGCGATCGGCCAGATCGGCGATGCAGGTAATGCTTTCTTCTTGGCCGGGTTGCAGGATCAGACCGCGTTCACGCCAGCAAAATTCAATCAGTACCACTGCCTGGCCAGAAAAGCGGGCGGTGATCGTGGCAAGGTTCCAGGTATTCCCTTCGGGTTCAAAAAGGTGCAGGGCGCTGGCGCTACCTTTAGCATCAGCGAAACGTTCCAGGCCATCGAGGCTGCCACCAAAGTGACTGGCCATTGCGCAACCAGATTCTTGCAGTGCCCACTCCAGCAAAGGGTCATGACTGCCCAAAACGACGTCTGGTCGAGAGACAGGGTTTTCAACTCGTTCTGGACCCGTCTCATTTGCTCCCAGCCAGGCTTCGATAGCTGATCGCGAGAACAACAATTTGCCTGTTGCCCGGGTACAGGGTACGCGGTTGCTGGCGACCAGGTCATATACTTTTCGCTCCCTGATTCGAAGCATTTCTGCCAATTCACGAGTCGTCAGGTAGTCAGCAGGGGGCGTGTTCATTGGCTTTACCGGCTGGATGCAAGGTTGTCGGAATTATGCCCCATGCTTGTGGCTATAGCGAAGAGCAGCAAGGCCAGCGACAATGGTAGTGTCAGGCCAGGGACGCGGTTACACTGGGACTTGATGACTCATCACTGAACTGGGTAATGTGCCCTGTCTTTGGACGTTTTCAACTATGAACCGGCGCCGATGGAAAACCCGTTATCGCATCACCTTAGTACGCCGTCACCGGATCGTTGATTTCGCTAAATATAATCCGCAGATACCACTGCCTTTTGCCCGATCTTTTCGGCCCGCCAGAGCTCAGGAAGATGAGCGTGAAATACGGGAAGAGCGATGAGATTTCGGCTTAACGGGGTAGGCCCTGCGCCCTGAAAGCCTGGAAGCGGTAGCCGTTGCAAGGAAGGATTTGCCATAGCCGGCTATAATCGGCGCCCGTTCCGCCTGCGCCAATAAGAATTCCATGTCAGATCACCTCGCCGAGGTGCACCGGCGACGCACGTTCGCCATCATCTCACATCCCGATGCGGGCAAGACCACGCTGACGGAAAAATTCCTGCATTACGGTGGCGCCATTCAGGAAGCCGGGACTGTTCGTGCTCGTAAGAGTGGTCGCTACGCGACGTCGGACTGGATGAAGCTCGAGAAGGAACGCGGCATTTCGGTAACGTCCTCGGTGATGCAATTTGAATATCGCAACTTTATCGTCAATCTGCTGGATACGCCTGGCCATGCGGATTTTTCGGAAGACACCTACCGGACGCTGACCGCTGTAGATTCGGCGCTGATGGTGATCGATGCGGCTAAGGGTGTCGAGGAACGCACGATCAAGTTAATGGACGTGTGCCGGTTGCGTGATACCCCGATCATGACGTTTATCAACAAAATGGATCGCGAGGGCCGTGATCCTGTGGAATTGCTGGACGAGGTGGAATCTGTGCTGCGTATCAACTGCGCGCCTGTGACCTGGCCGCTGGGTTCGGGCCGCCATTTTCGTGGCGTCTACCGGCTTCATGAGGATTCCACATCACTATTCGACCGGTCCAGCAGTAAAGGTTCCCCGGCAAAAATCATCCAGGGTCTGGACAACCCGGAACTGGATGCGATAGCCGGCGCTGATGCGAAGCAGCTGCGTGAGGAGGTCGAGCTACTTCAGGGTGCGTCCCATGCTTTTGATAGAGCCGGGTACCTTGCTGGAAAATTAACGCCGGTGTTTTTCGGTTCGGCATTGAACCACGAGGGTACCGACGAACTTATTGATGCCTTTGTTGATCATGCCCCGGCGCCATTGCCGCGCATTACGGAGTCGCGTGTAGTAGAAAGTGCCGAGCCGGGTTTTACAGGATTTGTGTTCAAGATTCAGGCAAACATGGATCCGGCGCACCATGACCGCATTGCTTTCGTGCGCATCACCTCGGGCGCTTACGAAAAAGGTTTGCGTGTTCGCCATGTCCGTGCGCAGCGTGATCTGCAGTTGCATAACGCCATTACCTTCATGGCTTCGCGCCGCGAGTCGGCTACGACTGCTGTCGCCGGGGATATCATTGGCCTGCATAATCACGGCACGATACAAATTGGTGACGCCTTTACCGACGGAGAGGAGCTTAAATTCTCTGGAATTCCAAGTTTTGCGCCGGAGTTGTTCCGTCGGGTTCGTCTGGCAGACCCCTTGCGGGCCAAGGCGCTTAACAAGGGCCTCGACCAGTTGAGCGAGGAAGGGGCAACCCAGGTATTTCGTCCATTACAAAGCAATGATCTGATTTTGGGTGCGGTCGGTATACTGCAGTTTGATGTGGTAGCTCATCGACTGAAGCACGAGTACGGGGTTGATTGCGTTTTTGAAGCCGTTCCTGTGGCCACTGCCAGGTGGATAGATAGCGCCGACTATAGGGAAATAGACGAAATTAGGCGGAAATCGCCGCAGAACCTAGCATTGGATGCTTCTGGAGCCTTGGCTTACCTGGCACCGAATGGCGCGAACCTGCGCCTGGCTCAGGATCGTTGGCCTGAGATTCGTTTCAATGCGACTCGGGAGCTGTAAAAAAAGGTTGAGAGAATAATAAAATACTAATATTATTGTCACTCACCTGTGCTGACTGACTTCTAGATTCAGGTAAGTTGTAAATATGAGGCGCAACTCAATCGGGAAAGTTGTCAGCCTTTGGCTCCGTATCCACCGCGGAGCTACAACTGATTTGGGGTTTTTCCCGCTTAACGAAACGCGCTATGTTTATTCACCCAACTGGACGACTGGTATCGCCCTTACTGATGCTGCGCCATGCGGCAGTGCTTGCATTAGTGGTGGGGACTGTAAGCCTTGTCACACAACAACAAAGTCACGCTTATGTTTCATTGGAAGTCGGCTGTCTGGCGCTAAATATTTATCATGAAGCGCGCGGTGAGTCACATGATGGCCAGGTTGCGGTGGCTGCTGTTACCCTTAATCGGATGCAGAGTGCGTCCTATCCGGACACAGTCTGCGGCGTGGTTTGGCAGCCTCATCAGTTCAGTTGGACCCGCCAGCGGGTGCGCCACACCCGTCGAGATCCACTAGCCTGGGCTTCGGTACTGGCGGTAGCGGAGCGGGCATATGCTGCACCTTGGCAATTGCCATTGAAGCGCGCAACGCATTTTCATGCCCGCGAGGTCCGACCGTGCTGGGCCAGCAGCCTGTGGCTGGTTGACGAGATCGGCAACCACTTGTTTTACGCTTCCTGAGATTTTCGTATACTCACCTTTACCACGACGTAGACTCGAATTCAGATTTTCCCAACTCTTAACCCGACACGGTTTCAGAACCGCTAACAAGGAGACACCAGATCATGAAATCCAAGAAAGTTACGCTCACCATTGCCGCGGCAGCCCTAACCGGCATTTTGCTGACCAGCACCAGTGCCCACGCCGTGGACGGTGCGGCGTTGTACCAGGCTAAGGCCTGTCTCGGCTGTCATGGTATGGATGCCAAGACCCCAGTCATGCCCGCCTATCCCAAGCTGGCTGGCCAGGGCGCGGCCTACGCGCTGCAGCAGATGAAGGACATCAAGAGTGGCGCCCGCGCTAATGGGATGTCGGCGGCAATGAAAGCGGTGATGCAAATGGTCTCCGATGAGGAGATGGAGGCCATCGCCCAGTGGCTGGAAAGCCTGAACTAACGCCCACTGGCGGCTCGGCACGCTAACAGGGAAAACCGGGCAGAGGCCCGGTTTTTTTTTGCCCGGAAAAATTACTTCTGCATTTTAGTGGCGGTGCGGGTAAGTCAGGAGTGTGTCGATCAGCCGTAAATTCACCACGGTCGGCGTGTTGGGGTCGCCGATGTCCATATCCCTGGCGCGGGCCACGGCGGGCTGCAGTGCCCCCCGACGTGTTCGACGATCAGTAC
>CAJWEF010000156.1 GCA_913031305.1 uncultured Acidiferrobacteraceae bacterium | reverse complement strand
CCGGGCAAAATCCGCTAATATTATCGATTGTGCTTTTAGGCATGAACTGCACATCGCCAAAATTCGTTGTCAACCGGGAGAATTTTTGGCAATACAACTTATGAAACACGCCTGTTTATTGATTCGCACCCTTCTCTTTATAGGTGCAGTCTTTGCAGTTAGGGCTGCCTGGGCTGGGGGCTGCCTGTGCAATTACACCCCTGCAGCACTTCTTGAGGTAATTGATGGCGATACGCTGGTGATGGAGGTATCAGGAAAACGTGAAACGATACACCTCGCCAACATCATAGCACCGCGCCTCGCGCCGGATCCTCTGTCGAATGGAGTATGGTGTGCGACAGAGGGTGAGAAGGCGATTAAGGCAAAAAACTACGTCAGCACCCTTTTATCAAAAGCTTCCAAGATTACTCTCGACGAACAACAACGTGACGAATCGGGGGAAATCTCGGCCGTGGTGTATATCGATAACATCAGTCTCGGACAGGAACTTCTCTACAAGTACCTGGTGATAGAAAGCGACGAGACGCCAGACTGGTGCGGCTGATGCAAAAGAGCTCCGTATCTACTGCTGATCTTTACGACGCGCATTCACAGCGCGTGCAGGTCTGCGAACCTGCCTTTCGAGACTTTGGCAACAAAACTGACTTTACCGGCCCAATCAGAACGCTCAAAGTTTTTGAAGACTTTCTGCTGATCAAACAAACTCTGGAATCTGATGGAGCAGGATGCGTTCTCGTCATAGACGGCGGTGGGTCTTTACGTTGCGCCATGATCGGGGACAAGCTGGCACAACTGGCCCTGGATAACAATTGGGTCGGTGTGCTGATAAACGGCTGCCTGCGCGACAGCGCTGCGATCTCTACCTTACCTATCGGCGTAAAAGCACTGGCAACGCAGCCAGCGCGGCCATCAAAGCTAGGCGGTGGCCAAGCCGATATTCCAGTGCACTTTGCCGGGGTCGTTTTTCATCCGGGGCATTTTCTTTACGCTGATGCCGACGGCGTCCTGCTCAGCGAAACTGATCTTTTAGGCATTACGGACAGTGATGACTGAGTTTGTTGGTACAGGCCAGTTCGTCCAGTTGTCGGCGCATTCGCTTGAACAGTTATCGAAAGGCGTCCTCGGCGCCATCAACTGCAACGATGCTATCGCTACTTTTGTCGCTCGCCACCTGGTACAGGCGAACCTCATGGGTATTGATTCCCACGGGGTTGTCCGCTTGCCCCAATACGTTGAACAAGTTGAAGCCGATTATTTCTCACCAGCGGGAACTCCTGTCGTGACCCGGTGCGATCGAGGTGCAACTGTGATTAATGGCGGCCGTGGCTTTGGCATGCCGGCCATGCAACTCGCTGTTGAAACTGGCATCGCCCAGGCCAAGGCCAATGGCGTTGCCGCTCTTGGCGTTACTAACTGCGGGCATACCGGTCGACTCGGTGCATTTTGTGAAACGGGTGCCAGAAACCATTGCCTGACTGTTATTCTTGGCGGCGGTGCACGACGGGACTGGCGTCAGGTCGCGCCATTCGGTGGTTCAAAGGGGATGCTGCCCACCAATCCTTATAGTTTCGGCATCCCCGGCGGTGAGCGTGGATCCGTCATTCTCGACTTTGCCACCTCGGTGGGGGCGGCAGGCTGGATCTATGCTGCGAAGAGCGCAGGTGCTAGTTTACCCGAGGATATGATTATTGACCGCAACGGCCATCCCAGTCAGGACCCACAAGACTACATTGATGGTGGGGCATTATTGCCCGCAGGTGGAGCTAAGGGATACGGCCTTGCACTGCTTGCCGAAATAGTCGGCGAAGCGATGCTGGGGCGAGTTACCACCGACATGAACTGGATCATGATTGTGATTGATCTTGAACGCTTCCAGGGAGTCAATCAGTTCAGCGCCAGTGCGGAGGCCATTCTGGCTGAGATGCGCGAGTGTCCACCAGCCGACGGCTTTAGTGCAGTAGAGATTCCAGGCGAACGTGAAAAAGCCACCGCCGAACAGCGGCAACGCGACGGAATCCCGATACCGCAGCAATCCTGGGAACAAATCACGGCTGTCGCTGCACGACTGGGTGTCTCGGTAACGACGTAGATAATGGCATCTCTATTCGTGTTAACAACTTTGCATAATGTCAAATGGGCGCGAAGTGGGATTTTCCCCAGAGGCAAAAGTAACGTATACGGTGAACAGCGCACTGTTAGAATCACGACACATTCCATTGATCCGACGCAGACTTTGCAGGCCTCGCACCTTCGAACATGGCCCGACGAAAAACCAGCAAACGAAAGGTGTCCCTTGAGAAACGAAAGGCGTCCCTCGAGATAGAACAAACACCCGGCAGACCGGTGCACAACCGGCTCACCCCGGTATCTATTCTTTCGCAGGATGAGGTCGAGTCGCTACACCAGGCCTCGCTGAAAGTGCTCGCTGAACATGGAATCCAGTTCTCCTTATCTGAAGCCCGTGCGATCCTGAAAACCGCCGGGGCCGAGGTTCGAGACTCTGACGGTATGGTACGTTTTGACCCGGATCTGCTGATGGATTATCTGGCCAAGGCACCAGCCGCATTCACCCTGCACGCACGTAACCCGATCCATGACCTGCGATTGGGTAACGGTCATGTCAATTTCTCATCCGTAAGCAGTGCACCACACTGCACAGATACCGTTAAGGGCCGGCGTGCGGGTAACCGTGAGGATTTCGAAAACTTTCTGCGCCTGACTCAAGCTGTCAATGTGGCCCATGGTTCGGCCGGTTACCCGGTGGAGCCTATCGATATACCGGTGCCGGTACGCCACCTGTATGCGACCCGTGCGATTCTCGCTCTAACCGATAAGACCTTCCGGCTGTACAACCACAGCCGTCAGCGCACACTCGATGTATTGGAGATGACGCGTATTGCACACAATCTGAGCGCAGAAGCATTTGTTGAAAAGCCCTGTGTTTTCGCCTCAATAAACCCCAACTCGCCTCGCGAATATGACGAGTCCATGCTCTGGGGTATGATCGAATGCGCCCGGGCTGGGCAAGTGCTGATGATCTCGCCTTTTATACTGGCCGGCGCCATGGCGCCTGTTTCGGTTGCCGGCGCGCTTGTACAACAAAACGCAGAGGCGCTGGCTGGAATCGCCTTTTGCCAGATGGTCCGAGCGGGAACACCGGTGACTTATGGTGGCTTTGTATCAAACGCCGATATGAAAAGCGGGGCGCCGGCTTTTGGCACACCCGAGCATGTCAAAACCACACTCGTGATCGGACAGATGGCGAGGCGATACAACTTGCCTTATCGCTCGGCAAACGCCAATGCCTCTAACACCGTGGATGCCCAGGCGGCCTACGAGTCACAGATGTGCCTGTGGGCCTGCCTGATGAGCGGCGCAACCTACGTTTATCATGGTCTTGGCTGGCTTGAAGGCGGATTGAGCGCCTCTTTTGAGAAATTCATTGTCGATGCTGAGATGATTCAGGGATTAACCGAGGTGCTGAAACCCATTGACCTGTCTGCGAAAGAATTGGCGGTAGACGTGATTGGCCAGATTCCTCCAGGAGGCCACTTCTTTGGCAGCAACCATACTATCGAAAGGTACGAGCACGCCTTTTATCACCCCATGCTGTCGGACTGGCGCAACTTTGAAACCTGGAATGAATCCGGAGCGCTGGATGCAACCCAGCGCGCGGCTGGCATCGTCAAGACCTTGCTGCATCAATATCAGCCGCCGGCAATGGATCAGGATATCGCACTGGCCCTGGACGACTTTGTTGCCCGGCGAGAATCGCAAGGCGGAGCGCCGGTTCAATAAGATGCTCTGGCTAACCCCGCTGTGTTAAACAGGCCTATGTGCCACAACTGTAATCGAATGCTGATATGAAAATAGTCATCGTCGGTGCGGGCGCCATGGGCTCGGTCTATGCAGCATTACTGGCTGACTCGGGTAACGAGGTCTGGGCGATTGATCTTTGGCGCGAACACCTCGATGCCATCAATGATCACGGGCTACAGGTGTCTGGCGCCAGTGGCGAGCGCACGGTGCGCAATATTCAGGTCTCTACCCGTGCCGCAGACGCTGGGCCTTGTGATCTGGTAGTGATAGCTACCAAGGCTTCAGCTGTGGGAGCCGCCGCGCGCAGCCTGACGAATAATCTTACTGACGAAACCCTGGTACTGACCATCCAGAACGGGCTTGGCGCAGGGGAGCGCATCAGCAAAAACCTCGATAGCGCCAATATTCTGCTAGGCGTCGCGGGCGGCTTTGGCGCCTCTGTACCTGAACCTGGGCATGTACATCACAACGGTATGGAACTCATCCGGCTCGGTGAGATGCATGGCGGAATGAGCGAGCGACTGGAGCACGTCGCCAAGGTCTGGCAGACTGCAGGCTTTAACGTAAAGACCTTTGCAGATATCAATCAACTGATCTGGGAAAAATTTATCTGCAATGTTGCGCTGAGTGGCGCTGCAGCCGCTTTTGACCGTACCCTGGGCGAGGTTATGGATGATCCGGTGACCTGGGAGATCGCCAAGAAACTGGGCCTTGAGGCTTACCGCGTTGGCAAAGCCAAAGGTATTCACTTTTCATTTGAAGACCCGGTGCAGTACGTCAGCGACTTTGGCAGCAAAATGCCAAATGCGAGGCCATCGATGCTGCTCGATCTCAAAGCAGAGCGTCTAACCGAAGTGGATGCGATTAACGGTATGGTCCCAGTAGTGGCGAAAGAACAGGGCCTGGATGCCCCTTATAACGAAGCCATCACCGCAGTCATTAAAACAAAAGAATCCGCTTTCTTGAATTAACCCCCTAAAGTCACCGTGTCACACACAGCCGAACCCAACGGCATGACCTATGCCGAACTGCGCGACACTCTGGATGCGATTGCGCAACGCACCCAAGTTATCGCCTTTGATTTTGTCGAGGTGAATCCACAACTGGATGTCGGCACAGGCGTGACTGCGTACCTGGGCGCTCATGTCATGGTGGAATTTCTTGGACGCATCTGTGAGCAACCCTGGTGGATAGAAAAACGCAACCAACGCCTTAATCTATGACGAAACGAGTGCTGATTACCGCAGGTGCCGGCGGCATCGGCCGCGCCATGGCCGAGGCTTTCGATGAGCAAGGCGCAAAAATCTGGGTGGTGGACATTGATACAACGGCACTGAAAACCTGCCCGGACCACTGGCAGACTAACTGCCTCGACGTGACTGATGAAGCAGCAGTCAGCGCCCTTTTTGCTGAACTACAAGATAAGTGGGGCTCTTTGGATACTCTTTGCTCTAACGCCGGCGTCGCCGGGCCTGGCGCGCCTGTTGAACAAATCTCGATAAAAGAGTGGCGTGCCTGTGTGTCAGTAAGCCTGGAAGGTACTTTTCTTTTTGCCAAACATGCGGCGCCACTGATGAAGGCGCAAGGCTCCGGCGCCATCATCATCACTTCATCGACCGCTGGCATATTTGGCTTTGGTAACCGCTCGCCCTATGTCGCAGCGAAATGGGGAGTCATTGGGCTGATGAAAACCCTGGCCATCGAACTGGGGCCGTTTAATATCCGCGCTAATGCGATCTGTCCTGGCCCGGTTGAAGGTGAGCGCATGACATTTGTGGCCGAGCGCGAGGCGCAAGCTAAAGGCAAAACAGCCGAGCAAATCCTGGACGAGTATGCCAGCGGCTCATCGATGAAAAAACTTGTTAAAGGGGAAGATATTGCCCACATGGCAGTCTTTCTTGCCAGCGACAGTGCAGCGCTGGTGAGTGGCCAGGTGATTGCCGTCGACGGGCATACCGAGAACCCTGAGCCTCGCCACTAAGCTCAACCACTCGCTCTCGTCAGTAGGCTCTGACGTGAGACGCTCCCTGATAAAGAATCTTCGCCCAGTTTGCGTTTGCTCGCTCGCGCTCACCCGCTGCCACTTGATCCATATCCTCGACTGGCCGGTTCAGTATTGAATAACCGGATAGTTCATGGCAACCCCGCACCACTTGCGCCAGGTTCTCACCGAGGACCTGTTTACATTCTGGCCGCATATAACATTGCAAAGCCACTCCCAGACGCCGCTCATCACCCCGATTGGGCATCGACCCATGGACGATTCTTGCATGATGCAAGGATATCTGACCTGGTCGTAACACAAGGTCAACCGCAGCGCTTTCATCAATATCTTCGATGGCCCATGCATACCCTTTACAGTCTTTCAGACTCACGGGTAACCGCGATACAGATAACGCCGGCAG
>CAJWEF010000155.1 GCA_913031305.1 uncultured Acidiferrobacteraceae bacterium | reverse complement strand
TCATCGGCAAAACTGAAGATGCCGTGATTCATCAGCACCATACCTTCAAGTTTCGACCAATCGATGCCAACCGTCAGCTCGGCCACCTTTTTTGCAAGAATGAAGCCGGGCATCACATAAGGCACAATCAGCATGCGATCACCATAAAGTGAGCGAATTCTCGCTTCACCATCTGGGGTATTACTCAACGCCACTACGGCATCGGCATGGGTGTGGTCGACAAAGCGGTATGGAATTAAAGCATGCAGGATAGCCTCGACCGAGGGAGCTGGCGCACTCTGGTCAAACCGGCTGGCGCGGAGTTCATTCAGCATTGTTTTGTCGGAGATCACCTCGAGCGCCTGCAGCGATTGCAAGCGCTGCAGATCGACTACTACGTGGTCCTGGGGTTCGATCGCAGCCAAGTCAAAACCGGACGCCTTGATGAACAGCGCTGGCACCAGCTCACCAAATACATCTGGGTACTGGCCCTTAAAGGAAGTATTACCGCCACCGTGCAGTACCAGGGAGGGTTCTACACCCAGCAACCGTCCTGAGTAGCTACGCAGAATAAGCTCGCGTGGGTAGTCCTCGCTGTAACACGATAGCAACACTTGGGCATCGCGATCAGACCAGCGGTCTTTCATTAGCCGCCAGTAGTCGTGGGTCGCCGATAAGGTGGCAAATACTTCGATTCAAAAGTCATTCTGGAGATTGGGAATCCTGCTGATCACGAATTTCAAGATAATAATCGTAGGCTTCCTGCACCCTCGCATTCTCGTGTACTACCTTGCGCACGGCCTGAATCATAGCCAGCGGGCATTCAGACTGAAAGATGTTGCGACCCATATCAACCCCACAAGCGCCCTGGTCCACCGCGTTGAAAGCAAGCTCTAGTGCTTCCCGCTCGGGCAACCTCTTGCCACCCGCGATGACGATGGGAACCGGGCAAGATGCAACTACCGTATCAAACCCTTGCTCCACAAAATAGGTCTTAACGTACGTTGCACCGAGTTCTGCACAGATCCGGGTTGCAAGTCGCATGTAATTCGCATCACGCACCATATCGCGACCAACGGCAGTCACCCCTAATGTAGCGATACCGTGTTGGTTTCCAAGATCAATCAGGCGGGTCAGGTTGTGGATTGACTTGGTTTCGTATTCTCCACCGATGAATACCTGCACCGCCATGGCTGCAGCATTAAGCCGAATGGCTTCATCGATGCTGATAGCGATCTCCTCGTTGGATAATTCCTTCAAGATACTGGGGCCACCACTAGATCTTAAAACGATACCGCCGGTATACGTAGGTGGGATAGAGGTTCGCAAGATGCCCCGTGTCAGCATCAGGGTATCGGCGTATGGTGTGAGCGGAACAATATTGAGGTCAACGCGCTCAAGTCCACTGGTTGGGCCAAGAAAATAGCCGTGATCGAACGCGAGCATCACCGTTCGGCCCGACCTAGGATTGAAAATCTGTGAAAGGCGATTTTGCATTCCCCAGTCAAGATGGTTTGAACCTTTGAGGAAAAAGGGTTCATTGCGCGCGGGGACATCGATCTGGTATTTTTTTGCGCTTTCTGAATCTTCGTCAGCCACGTCTTTGTTCTCCCTCGTCTATTGGTAGTAACGGATAGCAGCACCCACTCACGAGTTCAGTGTAGCCAGTAGAACAATTCCTGTAAATGTGAGTCCTATTACCGGCCAGTTTTGCTAAAACTTTCAACTTGCTAATTGGGTTATGGAAGCAATTTACGCTGCGGGCCGACCTTAACGACATCACCGGGTCAGGCCTTGTCCCTGGTGATTTACTTCTGCACGACCGGGACCTGGTAGCTGAGACAAGCATCGATCACCTCGGCTGGTGTCGAGGTGATGATAAGCATGTCACGGTTCTGCTGCTTAAGAAATCCAGCCGCCAACAGATCATCGCCACACTCAGCAGCGCCATCATCATTCCATAGATCTTTCATTTGTTGTTAAGCCTGAAATAGAGCGTGGTCATTCAAACCAGTTTCAATTCTCGATTCTAATGGCTCAGTGGGTAGCAAGTTGGCTCTCCAAGGCCTGCCAGTCATCACGGGGAACGACTCGACAAAGGCCGTTGATATTGCCTACCCATGAGACAACACTCAGGAACGGCGCCTGGTATACCCGTGTTGCATGAACATCCCAGGGTCGGTTCCAGACCAGCGAATCCCCAGGGTAATCAACCCAATCGTCATTACCCAGCCGAAAACCACATGGCCCGGTGAGATTGAAATACATTTCTGACGCTTCGTGTATATGATCCCGGTAGAGGGTCTGTGACTGCAAAAAGAAAAGGCACAGAAATAGATCATCACTGGGAACAAAACTGGCCCCTGGTCCTATAAGGGGGCAAACCATGTTGCCGTCACGAAAGCTGCGACCAACATCTGAACCTTCCTCATAGTACCCAGTGCCATCTCCATTATCTGGCTCCCAGAAAAGATATGGCTT
Organism: uncultured Acidiferrobacteraceae bacterium; assembly: GCA_913031305.1. Lineage (GTDB taxonomy): Bacteria > Pseudomonadota > Gammaproteobacteria > Arenicellales > UBA868 > UBA868. The sequence continues at coordinate 3,778 of CAJWEF010000155.1, read as the reverse complement.
GGCGCCATCCAGAGCCTGGCCTACAAGTTCCAATGAAACTGGTATATGGTCGATAGCCTGCGTCAAGCCTTTATCAAACTGGGCTGGTATTTGTGGCGTCAAAGAATGCACGGATCGCGCTTCAAGGTCCAGTACAGATAGCCGGTCAAGAGTCTGCTGCACCACCTCCAAGCCGGTTCTTTTCTCCAATGCACAACGGATCGCACTGACAAGTTGCACTACCTGATCGGCCTGACTCTCCACCCGGGTTCTCCATGAGCTCAGTAATGAGGTGATTACGGTAATTTCTTCAATTTACACATTTAAGCAGATCACAACATCAAAGAGCAATTTAATGCGAGCAAGCCGCGATCGCCTCAACTGGATTCGATGCAATTGTCAGCATCGACCGGCTGCTCTCCTTCAGGTAGCCCGCCTTGGTCATTTTGTCCAGGAACTCAACCAGCTGGCCGTAATAATCTGCCACATTCAAAAGCACGCAGGGCTTGTTGTGCATACCAAGTTGCGCCCAGGTCCAGATCTCGAACAATTCCTCCAGTGTGCCGATCCCCCCAGGCAACGCGATAAAACCATCCGATAAATCCGCCATCAACGCTTTTCGTTCGTGCATGCCGCTTACTACGTGCATCTGCGTCAGATCGGGATGGGCAATCTCCTTGTCTACCAGTGACTGCGGAATAACACCAATAGCATCGCCGCCAGCCCGTAAGGTCGCATCAGCAATCACCCCCATAAGCCCAACTGAAGCGCCGCCGTAGACCAAGCCGATTTGCTGCTGGGCTAACATGCGGCCAAGTTCGGCCGCCGCCTCGGCATAAGCCGGCAAATCGCCGTGCTTTGAGCCACAAAAAATACAAATACGCATCACTACCCTCCGCCGACGCCTGTATCAACTCCACACCACAGATGCCAGTCTTCCGCTACGTCAGAGAGATGCTGGTCACCTACTTAATCTATGATAAGTTTACCGTGTAACCCCATATTACTGATGCGTGACCCGGTTCGGCTTTGACAAACGTACCAGCAGACAACAAATCGGCAATAACCCAAGGCCCACAGCGACAAGGCAGGAAAAACCTCACCGCATCACGACTAAATCAGAAGTTCCAGTTACGATGACTCACTAGTAAGATCGACCCTAAGCCTGTCGGAATCCTGTTTTGGAGATTGTGTTTCTGTATAAACTGGGTACAACATGCTAATTCACATACTGAAACAACTAAGTAAGGAGAGCAGCAGATGACCTTGAAACGAATTCAGATCGGCGAACGCATGAGCCAGACGGTGGTTCACGGCAATACGGTCTATACCGCGGGACAGGTCGCACTGGAAGCGCCTGGTACCGACGCCGCGGAACAGACCCGCAATATCCTCTCTCGAATCGACGCTCTGTTGTCTGAAGCCGGTACCGACAAATCACAACTGATTTCGGCGACGATTTGGCTCTCGGACATGAGCACCTTCAACGAAATGAACGGAATTTGGGATGCATGGGTCACCCCAGGCGCAACACCAGCGCGCGCTTGCGTCGAAGCGAAACTGGCAGCACCCCAGTTCACGGTCGAGATAGCGGTGATCGCGGCACTGGACTGAGTTCCGGATACGACTGATGCGAATCGCGGTTCTAGGTGCAGGCCTCGCTGGGATCACCAGCGCCTGGGAGTGTCTGCGTGATGGTCACGATGTCATCGTGCTTGATCGCGCCGACACGCCGGCCGATTTCACCTCCAAGGCCAACGCCGGGTTGATTGCACCCGGCCACGCCTTCGCCTGGGCATCTCCCAGAGTGCCGGGCGTCATGCTGCGGTCTTTGTGGACGGGTAACCAGGCGATCCGATACCGGCCCAGTTTTGATGTCAGACAATGGCAGTGGCTGTCACAGTTTCTACGCCAATGCACTGCCAGCCGAGCAAGGATCAATACGCTACGCAAGGCCCGCCTATGCCTGTATTCTCAATCGCGACTTCAACTGGTCACGACTGAGACTGTCTTTCCATACGACCGTAATACGGGGGGATTGATTTATTTCTACCGCTCAGCCCAGTCCTTTGAGGCCGCAGCTATCAAGAGTGAAATACTTGCCAGCCAAGGTGTACGTATCGAAAGTCTCGATCGGGATCAGGTCATCGCCCGTGATCCCGGACTGGCCGATGCGCGCGAACTCATCAGCGGTGCACTGTTCGTACCTTCCGATGAGAGTGGCGATCCTCGCCTCTTTACCGACTCACTGGCACAACGCTGCGTAGAACGCGGGGCCCAACTGCAAATGCAGACTGAGATCACTGGCATCCAGACTGAAAGCGGCCGTGTCACTGCCGTAACAACCAGCCAGGGCCCTGTTTTTGCCGACGCCTTCGTACTGGCGCTGGGCGTCTTCAGTCCACACCTGTTGCGCCACCTGGGCGTTACCCTGCCGATCTATCCGGTAAAGGGATATTCTGTCACCCTGCCCTCGGGAGCGGATCATTGCCTTCCTAAGCTCGGTGGAGTCGATGAGGACAACCTGCTCGCCTATTGCCCGATGGGTAGCCGCCTTCGCATCACGGCGACTGCCGAGATTGGCAATTACAATACCGCGTATACGCCGGATGATTTTCGGATCATGTTGTCCAAGGCCCAAGCTTTGATGCCGCGAGCAGCAGACTTCTCAACCCCTAACTACTGGGCTGGTCTGCGGCCCATGACTCCAACAGGGCTGCCCTTAATCGGCCGCTCACGCTGGTCCAATCTCTGGTTGAATACCGGACATGGTCACATGGGTTGGACCATGTCCTGCGGTTCGGCCCGCATACTGGCAGACCTTATCATCAACAACCAGCCGGAGATTCCGCTTGAGGGAATCGACCCGGCAACCATGGGGATGGCGTGATGCAAACAAAGCAAGACAAACCACGCGAGTTCATCAATCTGACACATCTGCCTTTTGTCGTCGATGAAGGAGTTGCTGCGCGGGCGCGGATCGGGCTGGTGGTGCTCGCCAGTGACCACACCGTTGAGCATGAGTTCCGGCAGGTGGCCAATATCCCAGGGGTTGCGATTTACCAGTCGCGTATTCCCAACTCGCCAACAATCAATCCTGAGAATCTCAAAGCGATGGAACCCCACATCACAGATCGTACTGATGTGATCCTGCCAGGAGTCCCACTGGATGTGGTCGCCTACGGCTGCACGTCTGCGTCCATGATTATCGGTGAAGAGCGAGTTTTTGATCTGATCCATGCGGCACGCCCAGAGGCGCAGGCAACCACGCCCATTACAGCAGCCTTTGCTGCTTTTCGCGCGATGGGGTGCAAACGACTGGGTGTTCTGACTCCCTACCCCGATGAAGTGAATCGTTTCATCCGGGACTATATTGAGTCCAGTGGTTTCGAGGTTCCGGTTTTCGGCTCGTTTAACCAGGATAATGACAACACAGTAGCCTGCATATCTGCCGACAGCATGCGCGATGCCGTTCTCGAGATTGGCGGGCACGATAACGTAGACGGGGTATTCGTCTCCTGCACCAGTTTACGCCTGGCGCATTGTGTTACCGACATTGAAAAAACTCTGGGTAAGCCGGTGACATCCTCAAATCATGCTCTGATCTGGCACAGCTTACGCCTGGCAGGAATCAACGATACGATCGACGGTTACGGCCAACTGTTCCAACTGCCTGGCTAAGGTATTCCCAGATCCAAGGGCGCCCCATGACGGCAAAAATTGTACTGGTAGAACACCATGATGAGCCCCACGATGACCTGGCCAGCACCTTTCTTGCCAGTAAAGGCTTTGCCCTCGA
>CAJWEF010000154.1 GCA_913031305.1 uncultured Acidiferrobacteraceae bacterium | reverse complement strand
GAACCTGAGCCATTTCTTGTCTTGTGACGACCGTTTGTTTACCCCCGGTATATGGACACTTCATCTGCGGTTTCGTAGCCAGGCTTGTGGGGGTGGGGTCAGGGGCCGATCACTGGATAAGACACACCGTTTTGGCCATCCCAGTCGCAAATATGTTTCCGGCATGGCCCATTTGATCGAGTGGATCCCCGGCAAGCAAATCGATCGCCCGACATCTTGGAACCTATATGCCAACCGCACAGGTAACTCAAGTGGATGGCGCCGGGCATTGTCTAATCTCAACCCACCCTCAAGACTGCGCAGGGCAGATTGTGCAAACTCTTCAAAGAACTGCATCTGATCCGGCCGCGCAAGGCCTGTCTGGGGCGTCGACAGACCTGTAAGTCGGCCCGCCGGGTTGCCCCGCGCTAAGCGGTTTGGAGCAAAGAAAAAGGCTGGGATATAGCCTGGCAGTTTTGCAAGTTACACAAACGCCATAAGGGGCGCGGATTTCTCATAGTTGAATTGGCTTTTTGCGTCAATCACATATCCCGCCAGATTCGAAACCTTGGCATTGTCTGTTTCAGATAACTGCTGTTATCCGTAATAGCTATTTCACCCTCTCCCTTTTCTATATTGGATCCACAGCACAAAATTTGTTGCTTAGAATCTGTTTCGTAATCTCAGGATCAAGCGCTACCGGCACGTGGTTTTGCAATATCCGTTGCAAATCCTCATCGAGTCGCTCAAAAAGATCCTGGTCGGGCCTGCTGCCGGAAGAAACCGGCAACTTTGCTCCCAGATACTGTGCATCCCACCCCTCGGTTCGACAGTGTCTGACAGTGTGCTCCTGCGCCAGGTAATTTCCCCGAGGGCCTTCCTGGAAGGTAAGCTCCATGGCCATTGAGTCTTCATCCACGGCCAGGCCCTGCCACATTTTGCGCAGCAACCCAGCAAGCTCGTTGCCCAGTAACAAGGCGTGCAGCGAAAAGGTGATCCCCTCATCCAAAGATCCAAGATAGTCGCAGGTTGCCGGACGGCTATAGAAAGTCTGCATCATAGTGGAAGATATCTCCCACACAGCATCCTGATTGAAGCGGCGTGCATTGGCGCATCCACCGACGCCGGTAAGAGAGGGGAAACCGAGCTTTCTGCTGATCTGACACATCGCCATATCAGCCATCGAGGTTTGTGAAAATGCACCGATGCCGCCCGTGGCAGCTTCCATGAATGCTGAGTCAGATCCACCAATACAGAATGCGCCAGGCCGAAGCAGTTGTGCCAGAACCATCCCTGCGAAATCGGTAGCAAGGCTATGGGTGATGCACCCAGCCATCGTAATCGGTGCTGATGCCCCACCTATCGTCACTGTTCCCATGGCCAGTGGTACTCCTGCCTCGACGGCCATTATGATCTGATCAGTATGAATTTTTGCGTAGTAAAGCGGTAAGGGCGTCACCAGATGCATAAAGTACGGTTTATCAGCCAATGCCTCCCGGCCACCCCGGATGGTTGCCGCGATCTCAAGGACGGCCGCGAGGGATTCGGGGTACTCGCAAAGATATTCCAAGGGCTTTTCCGTGTTTTGGACAAGGGTAATAAATTCATCGACTTCGCCACAGATGCCAGAATGTTCCACGTTTTTGCAGCCTATGCTGACTGCGTCAATATTCGAAAGAGCATCTGAAACCCGGGTAACCCGCGCCAGATCCTCGCGGTTACTGTCACGTGCCTCGCCCGTTATGTCGTCAAAAACCTTAATGCATGTCATCCCGGTAAAGAACCAGGTATGTTCACCATCAATTTTTATAGAATCGTTGCCGGGCCTGTTCCAAAGGCGGGTGCTTTTTGCCATGTCCGACAGAGCATTTTCGACGATACGGGTGGGAAACCTAACCAGGCTATCAGCCGTGATCTCGCAGCCCGCATTGGAAAAGAGTTCCATGACCCGTGGGTCTGGCTCGAACCCCACCCCTACATCGCGCAGGATCGCATAGGTTGCATCGATAATTTCTTGGGCATGCGTGTCACTTAAGACATCGTAGGCTGGGCTTGCGCCCTCATGGCGGCCCCGGACATCGCTACCCGGAGCAGTGACCGGCTGGGCGACTTGATATTTTCTGCGTCGGTGTCCCATGGTGGCTGGGATAATAGTCGATAAGGTAGTGAACTCGAAGAAAAGGACAGATACCAGAAAAACTGACAGGCTCCCCCAACGCTTTTTGGAGCCCTCAAGAATCAGGAATAGGCCTTACTTCGGTGCAAAGAGGGCTGAAAAGATACCCAGGGGTCGTTTAATTGAGTAACTGCCCGTCCGGAACGGAGTCGATTTCTTTGCCGGCCATCCAGCGTCCTTGAAACTCAAAACCTTCATCCTCCATCTTGGCAAAAAAATTCCGGGGATCATCGCTTTCAATGTGTGCCCGATGTGCGTCGATGTCCTTGAAAATCTGGGTATAGAGAAATACATTGGGATGGTCGGCAACGCGGCATACGTAGAACCCCTTCATTCCCGACTGGTTTTCCAAGCAGTTGTATCTGTACTCATTGATCAACTCCTCAATTCGTTCCAGATCGCCTTCAACAACGGCTGTGACATGCACGATGTAAGTCATGATACCGGCCTATTCTAGCTAACCTTGGGATACTGGTACTGCGTGGGAGTGTCCAGCAAAAACCTGAAGTGGCTGGCCTGCAATATGACTCTACCTGCTGAGTAGACCCGGCGCCAGTTGGATAGTGAGTCCTGCTATATTTTTTGACTGAGAATGAGACTGAAGGCGTCAAATTGTTGTCAAAGTGGTATGTGGGTCAAGCCCATAACTCGGTGCTGAGATACCGTTCACCGGTATCGGCCAGGATAGCGAGCAACTGCTGATCCTGGGCTACGTCACGTTGGGCGTACTCAAGCATTCCAAGAACCGCAGCGCCACAGGAGATCCCGCAAAAAATACCCTCACGTTCGGCGAGGCGCCGTGAGGTGGCTATGGCTTGATCAGCATTTATTGGAATAATATCGTCGTAAGAATTTTGATCCAGGGTATCTGGAATGAATCCGGGGGCGGTACCCATAATGCGGTGCCTGCAGCCCACCCCTTTGGACAGAATGGGCGAGTTATCTGGCTCGGTAGCAATAATTGCGATGCCCGGGATCGCTTTACGCAGAACTTTCGATAAACCGCTGATGGTCCCGCCAGTACCGGTAGTGCAGATGACCGCTTTGAGGTCTTTTCCAAAATCATCAACAATCTCTTGTGCCGTCTGGTGATGCGATGCCGGGTTGGCCGGGTTGAAGTGCTGGCCAACAAAAAAATACCCTTTTTCTTTTTCCAGGCGCCGGGCTTCCTCGATTGCACCGACCGTGCCTTTATCAGCAGGGGTGAGGACCACCTGGGCCCCATAAGCGCGCAGAATCGCCTTGCGCTCCTCGCTCATGTCCTCGGACATGACGAAGACTGCGGGGTAGCCCCTGACGGCAGCAACCATGGCAAGGCCAATCCCGGTGTTACCGGAGGTTGGCTCAACGATTGTGTCTCCGGGATTGAGCACGCCGCGTTGCTCCGCGTCCTCGATCATGTTAAGTGCCGGGCGGTCCTTGACTGAGCCGCCGGGATTAAAACTCTCAAGCTTTACCCACAGAGCGCTCGCCTGGTGATCCTTGAAGCTGTTAAGGCGAATGACTGGTGTCGCACCAATAGTTTGCAGGATATTTTCGTATTTCATGCTTTCGATTCTAACGGGCTGGAGCACTCGGTGACTTTATTAGTCAAAACTTTTTTAACGCTAAGTCGGCCCACTGATGCTGGCATACGATGATGCTACTTTCAGTGTGAGCCGCGACACAAGCTCGATACCCTTGCGGTGCGCTGAGATCATGCATGGCCGTGTGGGACACATCGCCTGGCAACCATTCGCTAGTGCGCAGGGTTGCCTTGGAGTCAGGGGCGGTGCTTACCGAGAATTGCGCCAATGGCAGCGATAACCCCCGACCATGTAATTTGATATAGGCCTCCTTACGGGTCCAGCAGGCAAAAAAAGATTCGGTCTGTTTATCCGGCGGCATGGCAGTGAGCTCGGCTACCTCGGATGCAGAAAAAAAGCGCCGCGCAAGATCGAGCCATCCATGGCGCGAGGGTACGCGCAAGCGTTCAACATCGATGCCGACCGGCGCACTCTTGCTGATGGCCAGATAGGCCCAGTCAGCTGCATGTGAGAGATTGAATTCCAGAGCACATTCCTGCACGGACGGTTTTCCGTGGGGCCCGTAGTTAAACCCGATAGTGGCCGGAGGGGCCGACAGATAATGTCCAAGGACTGTACGCAAGGCGCCCCGGGCGATAACAAAGCGCTCCTGATCGTGATCGAAAACAAACCGCGCAGCCCGGGCTTGTTCGGCCGGGTTGAGGAGTTTTTGAAAGTTACGGCGCTGCGCGGCAAGCGCCGCAAGCGGTATTTTCCAAGTATCAATCGGCGTGGGTATTGGTGCGGCCAAAATCGAACTCATGGGGTGTGGAAGGTTTCACTGGATACGGCTCTAGCCACCACAACAGAGCGTAACGCCGAGCAACACTAAAAGCACCACAATGCTGGTGCGCGTATGCGGTAGGCTGGCTTAAACAATCCCAACCGTGATTTTACTCCTATAACGCCTTTTAATCTGAATCCGAATTAAACTGCGCCCGGCGGGATTCTTACGGAGCGTTTAAAGTTTTTGGTCCTTGCGGGGAGCGGGTAAAGACAATCAGCGCCACACCGCACAGTACGATTGCACCACCGGATAGAACTCCAGGCGAGGGCCGCTCTCCGAGCAGTAGTACCGAAGCTGCAATGGTGAAAACCGGTAACAGCAGTAGAACTGGCATCACATGAGATACCGGGTTACGCGCCAGCACGGTGTACCAGATTCCATAGCCAAGCACAGTCATAACCAAGCCGAGATACACGACACTCCCCCAGCCAACCCAGGTGGCGTTGACCAGGGCTGTCAGTTGACCGCTCTCAAACAGCATCGACCCAACGAGCATCTGCGGCCCAGCCATAACCGCGATCCAGGCGACTGCGGCTAACCCGGTAATGCGGTTGCTGATACGCTTGTACATGATTTGCCCCACGGACCAGACCAGCGCGCCGCTGCCTGTTAACGCAATCGCGAAGAGTTGACCTTCCACGCTCGGCAGTCCAGCAATCAATATGATGCCGACAAAAGAGACAGTCATTCCCAGCAGGCGCTGAAGTCCCGGACGCTCACGAAATAGAACCGCCGCCAGCAGTACCGCAAAAGGAACTTCCAGATGTACCACGATAATGGCAAGCGAGGCATCGATCATTGAAAGCCCGGTGAAGGTCAGGCCGTACTGGATGGTGGAGCCGACCAGCGCTATCCAGAATAGATCCTTCAGGCAGTTGCGCGGGACCGGTACGAACCAGACTAGAACCAGCGCAGCAATAAGAAAGCGCATGCTCATCAACATAAGCGGTGGAAACTCAGCAAGCGCGGCTTTGGATAGCGTGAATCCCAGACCCCAGGTCAAGGGTACGCAACTGGCGAGCAACAGTTCACGGAACTTCATCAAGCGATTCTAAAGATCTTGGGGCTAAACAGGTACCTTAGGCGCGGCCCGGGTCAGGGGAGTTGGCAGTCCGGTTAGGATCAGTTAGTCTGTGCGTCGTTCGTATTTCTGATTTGACCTTAACCGACATGCCCAGAGCGCTACCGACTTCGCTGCCTTTTAGCTTGCTTTTCCTTTGGCTGGCTTTCTTGCCTGCCGCGGCTGAAACAGTTGAATCGACTTCGCCACTGTGGATGCAAGTGTCACCGATCTCTGGGGCTGATGAGTTTCGCACACTCGCTGGTTTTGCTGGCGATGAGCAGATGTTTGTTGGCAGCATCAATCAGCCAAGCTTCAGTGCAAGCGGTTTTTGGGGCAGTGGCGAGGGCCTTTCATCTTTCGCAGATGCTTATTCCAGTCGTGATGCCAGCTTGTTTCATTCAATCGGAAATTCGGGCGTCAGTTTTTCTGGTGCTGCTTTTGATCTTTATCCTTTCGGGTTGCATTGGACAGCCGGCGGCTCACTGATTGAAGCGGATGATGCTCCTTATCGAACCAGCTGGTTTTTGGGCGTGCGTTCGGGGCAGGCAGGTGCCCAGGTATTTCAGGTTGATCGACCTGATGGCGTAGCGGCTCACGCCCTGGCGCTGAATCTGAATTTACCCCTGGGGCAATTACGCGCGGCTCATGTGGCTGCTCCTGAGCAGGTGGGGCTCAGCAT
>CAJWEF010000153.1 GCA_913031305.1 uncultured Acidiferrobacteraceae bacterium | reverse complement strand
GATTTCCAAGGCAGGCTTGGGTGCAGGATTAGGCACGCCGATCGTCGAGATGCTGGGTCCGAGGGTCTACAACACAGCTCGTCTCACAATCCTGGTGGCGGTGATTTCGATACCACTTTCACTTTTTTTGGGCTTGATGGCGGCGATGCATCCAGGCACCAAGCTGGATCGCACGATCACCTTTACAACGCTTAATCTGATCTCGGTGCCGGATTTTCTGGTTGCGACGACCCTGGTGTTGATATTTTCGGTCTCGCTGGGTTGGCTTCCCTCGATTATTTATCTCAGGGGAGATGAATCAGGCTGGCTGCTGATAAAAACACTGGCAATGCCGATACTGACCTTGGTCATTTTGGTCTCCTCGCAGATCATCAGGATGACACGGGCCACGGTGCTTAACGTGATGAGTTCGCCCTATATCGAGATGGCGATTCTCAAAGGGGTGCCCCGTAAAAGGATCATTTTGCGCCATGCTTTGTTGAACGCGCTAGGCCCGATCGTTAACGTAATTGCTCTGAATCTTGCCTGGCTCGTGGGCGGCGTTGTGATTGTAGAGCAGATCTTTTCCTACCCAGGGTTGGCAAAACTCATGATAGAGGCCGTGCTTCTGCGCGATATGCCGCTGGTGCAGGCGTGCGCGATGATCTTTTGTGCCACTTATATTGTGCTGATCTTCATCGCTGACATGGCGACGATTCTTTCTAACCCAAGATTGCGTCACCCGAAGTAAGAGGTTGCCAGGATATGTCTGATACATCGCAAAATACAAACCCTGCGACACAGTTTGATGAACTGCCCGATGCACCCCCTAAGCGCAAGATAAAGCTCAGTCTGCCGGGGAAGATTGGCATCGCAGTGGTGATTTTCTGGGCCATTATCGTGATCATCGGACCCACGATCTCCCCGTATCACGAGGCCGATATCCTTGACGAAGAGTTATTCATCGTACCGGGCAGCGACGAGATGTATCCGGATACAGATTTCCAGCCCCCCAGCAGGATTGTGTGGCTGGGCAGTGATTATCTGGGGCGTGACACCTTGTCGCGAATTTTGTTTGGCGCAAGAACAACAATTGGTATTTCGTTGATTGCGACGCTTCTGGCCTATCTGATCGGAGTTACCCTGGGCATTGCCTCGGCAGTGGGAAGTAGATTTATGGACATGGCGCTGAGTCGAGTGAATGATGCGTTACTGGCTATTCCCTCGATCATGTTTGCTCTTGTGATAATCGCAGCGCTGAATAGCCCAACCATACCGTGGTTGATACTGATCACCGGCATCATTTATGCCTGCAGCGTTTTTCGTATCGCCCGCTCACTGGGCCAGGAGGTTATGGTCAGTGATTTCGTGGAGGCAGCACGGGTACGTGGCGAAGGCTTGTGGTGGATTATTACCCGGGAGATTCTGCCTAATATTTCGATGCCGCTGGCAACCGATTTTGGCCTGCGTTTCGTCTGGGTGATCCTGTTTATCTCGTCCTTGAGTTTCTTGGGGCTAGGTGTGCAACCGCCGGCGTCGGACTGGGGCAGCATGGTGAAGGAGAATCTGCCGGGGTTGGTTTATGGCTCACTCGCTCCGCTGATACCCGCACTGGCGATCGCGACGCTGACCATCTCCATCAACATGATTGTGGATGATATCTCTGCACATTCCGGCGGCAAGCTGGCCAAGAGAATGATCTCATGAGTGTGTTGCTTGAGGTCGATGACCTTCGCATCAGTGCCCGCAATGACAATGATGAGTTGACGCCGATCGTCAAGGGCGTCAGTTTTAATGTGGCCCGTGGCGAGGTGGTAGCCCTGATTGGGGAGTCAGGTTCAGGCAAAACAACTATTGCCTTATCGTCGCTCGGTTATACCAAGCCCGGCCTGGAATTTGTTGGCGGTGAGGTGCGCCTTGAAGGCGAAGACGTCATCACCATGGGTGCGGATCAATTGCGAGGCCTGCGGGGTCAGCGGGTTGCCTACCTTGCCCAAAGTGCTGCTGCGACATTCAACCCGGCTCTGACGATTGGCGAGCAGGTCACTGAAACTTGTGTGTTGCATGGCATCCTGACTCAGGAGCAGGCCGACGAGCGAGCTGAGTTTCTTTATCGGGCCCTGGAACTACCAGATCCTGATCTATTGGGTAAGCGTTATCCCCATCAGGTATCCGGCGGACAACTGCAACGTCTGATGGCGGCAACAGCGCTGTGCGGCAAGCCGGACCTTCTGGTGCTGGATGAGCCCACCACTGCACTGGATGTCACGACGCAGATCGAGGTATTAAAAGCCTTCAAGTCAGTGATTAAACAGGAAGGCTCTGCCGCTATTTATGTGACGCATGATCTTTCGGTGGTCGCCCAGATTGCGGACCATATTGTGGTGTTATACGCGGGCGAAACGCAGGAGTATGGCAGCGCAGAGCAGGTTGTGAGCGATCCGGGGCACGATTACACCCGTCGCCTGATGTATGCTGTTCGACCACCACCCGCAGCGGGTCAGGGCGACGAAACCAGTGGGGAGCATCGCCGAGAGGCGCCTGCGCTGGAAGTAAAAGACCTTGTTGCCGGGTACGGTAAAGTCAAAGACGGAAAGCCTGCGATAACAGTGCTTCGGGATGTGAACGTTGCCATAGAGCGTGGCCACAGTGTCGGGGTGATTGGTGAATCGGGCTGTGGAAAATCCACCCTGGCCCGGGTCATGGCCGGGCTTTTGCCCGCCGCGCAGGGCGAGGTTCTACTGGATGGCGAACCGCTGGAGCCTGCCTTACAGCAGCGAAGTCGCAGCGACCTACAGAAAGTACAGTTCGTTTTCCAGATGGCGGATACCGCGCTTAACCCACGCCAGCGAATAGATCATATCCTGGGGCGCCCGCTCGAGTTCTACCTTGGCCTTAAAGGAAAAGAAAAACGTCGACGGGTCGGCGAACTGCTACAGATCGTCGAACTACCGCAGGAATTTGCTGGGCGATATCCCGAGGAACTCTCAGGCGGCCAGAAGCAGCGAATCAACCTCGCGAGAGCACTGGCAGCATCGCCGGAAGTACTGCTTTGTGATGAGGTAATCTCGGCACTGGATTCCATCGTTGGCGCGAATGTCATTGAATTGCTGAAGAAGTTGCGCAAGCAGACCGGCGTGTCATTTGTTTTTATCAGCCATGACCTTTCGACAGTGGCATCCTTTGCCGATGAAATCATCGTGCTGTACGCGGGTCGCGTGGTGGAAAAGGGCACCACAGATGCCGTGCTCTCTCCGCCATATCACCCCTATACACGTCTTCTCATCAGCTCAGTTCCTGAGTTGCGCGTCGGTTGGCTTGAAGAAACCATGCAGACCCAGGAGGCGCAGGCCGGCATTGATCGTGTGGTAACACTGACGGATAAAGGCTGCCCATTTTTTGATCGTTGTCCGCGGGCGATAAAGGATACCTGCGATCAGGAGACCCCTCCGGTAAGAATGTTGAGCGGCGGTCATGCCATCGAGTGTCATCTGGGCGAGGCGGAATTCGCCCAGTAAGGCCAAGTTGCATGGGGGATTCTCGTGATCGGGGAAGAGTACGATCGATATGACGCGATAGGCCTTGCCGGGTTGATCGCAAAAAAAGAGCTCACCTCTTCTGAGCTTATTAAGACTACGATTAACCGAATCGAGTCGCTCAATCCAAAACTGAATGCCATAATCGCTCGGTGTTTTGATACGGCGCGTGACAGCATTACTCAAGGACTCCCCACCGGACCCTTAACCGGGGTTCCCTATCTGGTCAAGGATCTGAACACCGTGCTTGCCGGCCTTCCTGCGACTAACGGCAGCCGCGCTTTTGCAAAAACCATTCCCACTAAAGATGGGCTGTTGATCTCGCGCTTAAAGGCGGCTGGTCTCGTGATTCTGGGGAAAACCAATACCCCGGAATTTGGACTGAATATCTGTACCTCCCCCATGCTGTTTGGGCCCACGCTCAATCCTTTTGACCACTCCCGTTCAGCAGGAGGGTCAAGCGGTGGCTCGGCCTGTGCGGTAGCTAGCGGTATGCTTCCCGCAGCCCACGCTACCGATAGCGGGGGATCGATCCGGATTCCAGCGAGCAACTGCGGTTTGTTTGGCCTGAAACCTACCCGGGCCCGGGTACCGCTTGGGCATGGCAGGGCAGAGGGTTTGGCGGGATTCAGTGTCGCCCATGCCATAACTCATAGCGTGCGAGATTCGGCAATGCTGCTGGATGTGACGCATGGGCCAATACCCGGTGCCATCTACAGTGCGCCAGAGCTAAGTGGAACGTTTCTGGAATCCCTTGAGGGTGATCTGCCAGATCTCAGAGTGGGTCTTTGTATTGATGGCTTTGCAGGAGAAGACATCGATTCACAGTGTAAGCAAGCCGCGACAGATGCGGGCCTTCTTTGCCAGTCGTTGGGTTGCAAGGTTGAACAGGCGATGCCGCCTGTAGATGGCGTGGCGCTGCGTGATGCTTTCGATGTATTGTTTTCTGCCAATATCGCTAGTGCAGTTAAAGCCGTGTTATTGGAAAATAATGCCAAAGATCCGGAATCCTTGTTTGAGCCTGTGACACTGGCGTGTGCCGAAGCTGGGCGCAGGTGTAGCGCCGTGCGGTACGTACAAGCCATCGAATGTATTCAACGCGCAGCCCGAGATCTTGCCGATTTCTTTGATGGCTATGATGTATTGCTGACACCAACGCTGGCTCGCACACCTCTGAAATTGAACGAGATCAGTATGGCCATGGATGATTGGGAAAATTACCTCAATGCGTTGTTGGATGAAATTCCGTTTACCCCTCTTTTTAATGCCACCGGGGCACCGGCGGCTTCGGTGCCATTGGCAAAGAGCGAAGAGGGACTTCCCATCGGCATTCAGATCGGTGCCGCACTGGGTCAGGAAAAAACGCTGCTGCGCCTGGCGCGAGAGCTCGAGATTGCCAGCCCCTGGCACGATCGAATCTGAACTTTCGGGCTTGGCTATGCATTCTTATCAGTTTGACCTGTTCAATGCGTTCACCGAAAACGCCTTTGGCGGCAGTCCGGCGGGAATTATTTACGATGGGGCAAAGCTCTCAACGGCGCAAATGCAACAAATAGCCCGGGAGGTCGGTGCACCGGCGACCTGTTTTGTCATCCGCGTTAAGCGATGTGATGTTCACGCGCGCTTTTTTTCAACTGTCCAGGAGTACCCGATGTGTGGACACGGCACGCTGGGGCTGATGACTGGCTTGGTTGAGCGTGGCCACCTTGAAGTGTCGTTTGGGCAAACAAAAAAGTTTCATCTGCATACGACTGCGAGTTCGGCAGTGGTCGAAGTCACCCATCGATCGGATAGTCGCATCGAGGTGATGCTTAAGTTAACCCCCGCCGTATTTCAGTCGGCCTCGCTGACAGCTGATCAATTCAAAGTGTTCTTTGGGGTCTGCTCACAAGCAATGGACTCTTCGCTTCCGGTTGAATACACCGTATCGGATTTTTCGCACCTGGTGGTTCCGCTAAAGAGTCTGGACGATATCAGGGCAGTCACACCTGATTTTGAACGGATACATGAGTTCTGTACACAGCATACTATTGATACAGTTATACTTTTTTCCCAGCAGACGGTGCATCCTGACAGCACCGTGCACTGTCGTGAATTTGCACCTCGGGTGGGCACCCCAGAGGTGCCGGCGGCCGGAACCACCAACAGAGCCTTGTCCTGTTATCTTGTGCGCCATGATCTTCTGGAATGCTCTGATGAAAAATCCCGCACTGTCACCAGCGAGCAAGGTTATGAGATGGACAGGCCCAGCGTAGTGACTACAAGAATGGCGCTGGATGACAAAACTCCGACTGATCTTTGGGTCGGGGGAGTTGCGACTAAGGTCGTGAGTGGGCAATTTTTTGTTTAGCTGTCTCTTTTTGAATCAGCAATCAAGAAACAACGGATGGGCACGGATCGGGTTGTGTTTTTTTTAATCGCTATGACACAATCAGGCGATGGCTGAGTACGAAGTCACTCCCCTCGCAAAGGGATTACCTGCGACGGTTCCGTTTGTTGGGCCTGAGACGCAGGAGCGCACCTTCGGCAAAACGTTCGCTGCGCGTATCGGAGCTAACGAGAACGTCTTTGGGCCTTCCCCACGGGTAATAAAGGCGATCGCTGATGCCGCGGCACAGGCCTGGAAATACGGCGATCCCGAGTTTTTTGATCTTCGCCACGCAATTGCAACCCATCATGGTGTTGACTCTGCCCACATCATGGTGGGGGAGGGTATCGACGGCCTTTTTGGTTACCTGGCACGGTTATTTATCGGCCCCGACGATAAGGTAGTGACATCGGCAGGGGCGTACC
>CAJWEF010000152.1 GCA_913031305.1 uncultured Acidiferrobacteraceae bacterium | reverse complement strand
CCAATTTCCAGGCTTTAAGCCCTTAGTACTGGGCCAAAGTCTGTCGGATAATCTCGCAGATACTGTCCACATGGTGCCGTTCACTGATGAGTGGCGGAGCAATCAACCCCGAATCCCCGGTCATCTTGATGTGCAATCCGTTATGAAAGAGCTTTTTCTGAAAATCCAGGCCTCGCACTCCAGGCGTTTCCATAGGCGCCAGATCAATACCAGCAAATAACCCATAACCGCGAATGTCGGTAATTAAGGAGATATCGCTCAGTGCGAATACCTGGTCGAGAAAATAGCCTGAAAGGTCCGCGGCTCGGGCAATCAGCCCCTCTTTTTCGAAGATATCCATTGTCGCGATGCCTGCTGCACAAGCCCCGGGATGAGCGGAATAGGTGTATCCATGAAAAAACTCAACGGCGCCTTCCGGCGATGCGTCCATGAAAGCTGCGTGCACCTTATCGCTGACGGCCACTGCACCCATCGGCTGGGCCGCATTGGTCAAAGCCTTGGCCATGGTCATGATATCGGGGGTGACGCCGAAAGCTTGCGACGCAAAAGGCGTTCCCATTCGGCCAAAACCACAGATCACTTCGTCAAAAATCAGCAAAATACCATGGGCATCGCAAATCTCACGCAGGCGTTCAAGGTAGCCCCGAGGCGGCACCAAGCAACCCGTGGAGCCGGCGACAGGCTCAACAATACAAGCCGCAATCGTATCGGGGCCGTAGTTCATAGCCGCGCGTTCAAGATCCTCAGCAAGATCCACCCCAGTTTCAGGCTGGCCTTTAACAAAACGATTCTCAGGTAGCCAGGTATGGCGCATATGCACTACCCCGGGAACACCGGGGCCAAACGCCTGACGGTTCTTTATCATCCCACTCAAAGAGACGCCTGCCAGGTTTACCCCATGGTAGGCCCGTTCGCGCGACACAAAGCGCTGACGTTGGCCCTCGCCCCGCGCATAGTGATAGGCATAGGCGATCTTCATTGCGGTGTCGACCGCTTCGGATCCCGAATTGCCAAAGAAAATATGGTCCAAGCCATCGGGGGTCAGTTTGGCGACCCGCCGAGACAGCTCAAATGCCAACGGTTGTGCCATCTGAAATGGTGGCACGTAGGCGGATTCTTTAAGCTGGCTGTAGACAGCCTCCGCAATCTCAGGCCGGCTATGACCAGCAGCGCAACAGAAAAGTCCAGAAGATCCGTCGAGGATTCTCTCCCCGGCGTCGTTATACATATAAACCCCCTCGCTGCGCACCACGATTCTGGGATCTGACTTGAAATCCCGGTTCGAAGTGAAGGGCATCCAGTAGTTCTCGAGAAATTCCGGGTCGTATTTCATGATTTTTCCTTTGGCAAATGCGCCTGCTATAGTTGCTGGGAGATGAGTAAAATCCCTGTTGTCTGGGCCCAAGGTAATCTTCCCACGCACCCTGAGGTAGGACCAGTTCCGTGTGCCCGATGAGTCCAGTGATTCCAGACCGCCTGTTTGAATTACCGCGCAACGCGCAATCGAGCCTGCAGGCCCAAATTCGGGAAATGCTCGTCAGCGCGATACTTGATGGTCATATCCCGCCAGGCACACTCATGCCTTCGGGTCGCAAACTTGCCGAGCAACTCAAAGTTGCCCGCAACACTGTTGTGCTGGTTTATCAGCATCTGGTTGACGAAGGCTTTCTGGTCGCCCGGGAACGCAGCGGTTATTTTGTCAGCGAAGACATTCTGCTCGACCGGGTAAAGACACTCCCATCGGAGGCAGTTAAACAGGACGCCATTGACTGGGAAACGAAATTGCGATTTCGGCCTACAGCGCAACGAAATCTCACCAAGCCAGAAGACTGGCAGCAATATCCCTATCCATTTATCTATGGTCAGATCGACGCCAGCCTTTTTCCGGTAAATGAATGGCGCGATTGCTGTCGGGATGCCGGCAGTATCGGCGCGATACACAGGTGGTCAGGCGACCGGGTTGACCAGGATGATCCGGAACTGATCGAGCAGATCCACACGCGAATATTGCCCAGACGCGGAGTATGGGCACAGCCTGATGAAATCCTTGTTACGCTGGGCGCGCAACAGGCGCTGTATCTTGTTGCGGATCTACTGTTGACGGAAGATCAGGTGGTTGCCATGGAGGAGCCTGGTTATCCGGATGCACGCAATATTTTTGCGGCCCGCACGGCCCGAATTGAAGCGCTCGAGCTCGACGACGAAGGACTGGTTCCCGGCTCAGCGCTTTCGCTTTGCCAGTGTCTTTACCTCACCCCCAGTCACCAGTTCCCAAGCACAGTTACATTGAGCCGTGACCGACGCGAAGCGCTACTGGCGAGAGCCCGGCAAGACAAATTCGTGATCATTGAAGATGACTACGAAAGTGAACATAACTTTCTGGGCGACCCCACACCCGCGCTCAAAAGCCTGGACCGGGCCGGCGTCGTGATCTATATCGGAAGCCTGTCCAAGACGCTCGCGCCGGGACTGCGGATCGGCTTCATGGTTGCCCCAGCAGAATTCATTCGAGAAGCCCGCGCGCTACGACGGCTCATGAGTCGCCATCCACCAGCCAACAACCAGTTGATCGTGGCCCAGTTCCTCAAGCGTGGCTATCACGACGCCCTGGTACGACGCCTAAGCCACTCACTGCGGGATCGATGGCATACACTGCGTGACGCGATCAATCAGCACCTGCCAGATTGGACAATGAGCCCTTCGACTGGCGGCTCATCATTTTGGCTCAAAGGGCCACCAGGGTTGGACACACGACAACTGCAGCAGGATTGTGCAGCGCGGGGTATCCTTTTTGAAGCCGGAGATGTCTTCTTTGTGGCCGAACCCGCACCGGAAAACTGCCTGAGGCTGGGATTCTCATCTATCCCGGTCGATCGTATCGAGCCCGGTATCTCCAAACTGGCAGACGTGGCGCGATAATTCGGTAACTCGCAGGGAGTTGTTGGCCCGCAGAAGAGCCAGATCAGTTGATCTGACAACCCCCACAACCATTGCCTGCGGCTGGGCAAACCGGTGGCACCGGATTGTTTAGGGCATCTCGTCGGATGACGTTGCCACCAGTTGCCAGGCGATCTACCGGGCTTTGTAGCGGGGTATCACCGGGTAACGCGCCACTGCGCTCACACAGTTCACCCCAGGTGCGAAGTACTTCACTCATGCGGTGGCTGACTTCCACCACCGACCCGTTGGCCGTACAGCGATAGTCGTAGGTAGGCATCGATTGATTATTCGGCAAAAATACAAGGTCGAATTATAACCGCATCCGACTCTAAAACCCTATCTGGCACACCGTGTGACGTCACGCTGGCCCTATGCGCGGGTGCCTACCTGTTCTATGGTTCGCCATCCAACATACCCAGCGCGCAAGCGGGTACCGGCACCACACTGGGCAGTAGAAACTGCCACGAAGATCAAGAATCTCATCAAGTGGCGTACCTCCACCGGCATCCTGATCGGCTTTCCCGCAATTTAAGATTACTGGAGAAAAACATGAAAATGAGCACTGAAGAAGCGTTTGTCAAAGTTCTACAAATGCACGGGATCGAGCATTCTTTTGGGATCATTGGCTCTGCCATGATGCCGATATCAGATCTTTTCCCAGCTGCCGGTATTAAGTTCTGGGATTGTGCCCACGAGTGTAACGCGGGAATGAGCGCCGACGGCTACTCGCGGGTGACCGGCAAAATGAGTATGGCCATTGGTCAGAACGGGCCGGGCATTACTAACTTCGTCACGCCAATCATGACCGCTTACTGGAACCACACCCCGTTACTGCTGGTGACCCCCCAGGCTGCAAACAAGACCATAGGTCAGGGTGGCTTCCAGGAAGTAAAGCAGATGGCCATATTCCAGGACTTGGTCTGCTACCAGGAAGAGGTTCGTGACCCAACCCGGATCGCTGAAGTGCTCAACCGTGTCATCGAAAAAGCCCGAAGAGGTTCGGCGCCAGCGCAAATCAATGTGCCACGCGATTACTGGACCCAGGTTATAGATATTGAACTGCCCCAAGTTATCGAGGTAGAGCGCTCTCCCGGCGGCGAGACTGCTATTGCCAAGGCCGCGGCACTTCTATCCGACGCCAGTTTCCCGGTCATTCTCAACGGGGCCGGTGCCGTGCTAAGCGGTGCTATCGAAACGTCCGTATCCCTTGCCGAAAGACTGGGCGCGCCGGTGTGCTGCAACTACCAGCACAACGATGCCTTTCCCGGCTCACACCCCCTGTCTGCCGGACCGCTAGGCTACAACGGCTCCAAGGCTGCAATGGAACTTATTTCCAGGGCTGACGTCGTCCTGGCGCTGGGTACGCGCCTGAACCCCTTCTCAACCCTACCCGGTTACGGAATTGACTATTGGCCTAAAGATGCACGCCTGATACAGGTAGATATCAACGCCGATCGCATTGGCTTAACCAAGAAAGTAGATGTGGCCATCCAAGGTGATGCCCGACGAGTCGCTGAACAGCTGCTTACACAACTCAGCGTCAACGCAGGCGACCAAGGACGCGCCCAAAGGGCGGATCTGATCGCAAAGTGCAAGTCCGACTGGACGTCAGAACTTGCCGGCATGGATCACGAAGAAGATGATCCCGGCACTACCTGGAACCAACGCTCGCGGGACGACAAACCTGAGCGCATGTCACCTCGCCAGGCATGGCGTGCCATCATGAAAGCCCTACCCCGTGAAGCCATTATCTCTTCGGATATTGGTAACAACTGTGCCATCGGCAACGCATACCCGAGTTTCGAGCAAGGTCGAAAATATCTTGCTCCCGGCCTATTTGGCCCATGCGGTTACGGTTTTCCCTCAATCCTCGGCGCCAAGATCGGCTGCCCGGATGTTCCTGTGGTTGGTTTTGCTGGAGATGGGGCTTTCGGGATCTCCATGAACGAGATGACCGCCTGCGGCCGTAACGAGTGGCCAGCGATCACCATGATCATATTCCGTAATTACCAGTGGGGTGCTGAGAAGCGAAACACCACATTATGGTATCAGGACAATTTCGTTGGTACAGAACTTAACGTAGGCGTGGAATACGCCAAGGTGGCCGAAGCCTGTGGGGTTAAGGGTGTTAAAACTGAGACCACGGAAGAGCTCACGGCTGCGCTCAATACCGCTATCAGCGAGCAGATGAACAGCAATATCACGACCTTTATCGAGGTGGTTCTCAACCAGGAACTGGGCGAACCCTTCCGCCGTGATGCAATGAAGGCGCCGGTAGCAGTTGCAGGTATTGACCGTGCCGACATGCGCTCCCAATAGAACAACCCATGGGCGATTGTGAAAATCGCAACTCGCCCATGGGTCAAAGTGAGCGCGTTATTGCCTGGCAGCTGTACTAAAAATCTAGTTAGGCACTATTAGGTGTCATGTTTTAATTAACCGGGAGGTTCTTAAATGTTAATCGGCGTACCCAAGGAAATAAAAAACCACGAATACCGGGTCGGCATGGCGCCAGCCAGCGTGCGTGAAGCCGTAGCCCATGGCCACCAGGTCATGGTACAGGCCAACGCCGGAGAAGGTATCAGCGCAAGCGATGACGAATATCGAGCAGTGGGCGCGCAAATTGTTGATGACCCACAAGAGATTTTTGCCAGCGCGGAAATGATCGTCAAAGTGAAAGAGCCACAGGCTAACGAGCGCGCCATGCTACGCCCAGGCCAGATTCTCTTTACCTATCTGCACCTGGCACCGGATCCGGAGCAAACTCGTGACTTAGTCGACAGCGGTGCGACCTGCATCGCCTACGAGACCGTCACGTCGCCTCGCGGTGGCCTGCCTCTGCTTGCACCCATGTCCAAGGTAGCCGGCCGCATGGCTATACAGGCCGGCGCCTATTGCCTGGAGCATCCCCACGGTGGCCTTGGCATGTTACTCGGGGGAGTGCCGGGTGTGGACCCGGCCAAAGTGGTGATTCTCGGCGCCGGCGTGGTCGGCACGCACGCCACACATATTGCAGTCGGCATGGGTGCAGATGTCTGGGTGGTCGATCGAAGCCCCGAGGTCATTGAAACGCACTGGCAACAGTTCGGTCGCTCAACCAATACAGTATTCTCAACCCGTGACGCGGTCGAGCGTCATGTGCTCGAGGCCGACCTGGTAATCGGTGGCGTCCTGATTCCAGGCGCAGCAGCCCCCAAACTGGTCACAGCCGAGATGGTGCGGTCCATGAAGCCGGGCGCCGTCATCGTTGATGTGGCTATCGACCAGGGTGGTTGCTGTGAAACTGCACGACCCACAACTCATGCTGAACCCACCTACGTGGTCGATGATGTAGTGCACTACTGCGTTGCAAATATGCCCGGCGGCGTCCCGCGCACCTCGACCTACGCACTCAATAACGTCACCTTGCCTCATGTGCTGATGCTGGC
>CAJWEF010000151.1 GCA_913031305.1 uncultured Acidiferrobacteraceae bacterium | reverse complement strand
AAGGCGCAACGTATACGCGCTGATACACTCATGGACTGAATCACAAGGACAAAAATCTACATGATCAAGGGACTGCACCATAACGCCTACCGCTGTCGCGACTCCGAGGAGACCCGCGCCTTCTACGAGGATTTTCTTGGCCTGCCCTTTGCCGGCGCACTGGAGATCGACACCACCAAAACCGGCCGCGAGACTCGGGTACTGCATACCTTTTTCCAGATGGGCGATGGCTCCTTCCTGGCGTTTTTCGATGACCCGGATACCCCTTTTGATTTTAAGGCGCAACGCGATTTTGATCTGCACATCGCGCTCGAAGTCGATCACAACCGGCTCGAACCGATGCTCGAGCAAGGCCGCCAAGCCGGCATTGAGTGCCGCGGTATCTCAGATCACGGCTTTATCGACTCGATTTACTTTCGTGACCCCAACGGCTACGTGATCGAGCTGACTGCCAAGCGTCCTGGTTCTGACAATAACGTGGGTGATAACGGTGACGCGCACGAAATCCTGGCGCGCTGGAGCGCAAGCAAGAGCGCCTGAATCTTGCTAGCGCTGCCAGTTGGCAGCGCCCAGCAGTACTGCTGCAACCATAAAAAAGCCACCGCTCACACGGCCTATCCAGGCCCGCTGATCATGCTCCACCAGATAACCGGAAGCTTTGCCTGCCAGTAACGCATAGGCAATATTGAAAACCACCGACATTGGTATCGATATAACACCGAGCACTACAAGCTGTGGCGTAGCCGGCAGACCCGCATCTATAAACAGCGGGAGCAAGGCGGCATAAAACAGTACTGCCTTGGGATTGGAAACCGCGACTACCAAACCGCTGATAAAAGCAGCGCGCTGTTGCCAGACGAGTGGTTCTGGTTTGTCGCTAACCACCTTGGCTGTGCGCCAGTACTGGACACCTAACCAACCGAGATAACCGACTCCGAACCAGCGCAACCAGGCAAAGGCTTCGGCCAACAACGTCGCCAGCACTGCCAGGCCCGTCGCGGCAATAATATAAAGAATGATATTGCCGAGAGTGGCTCCAGCCACAGCAGTGAGGCCGCGCCTGCTGCCGCCGCAAAGGCTCTGCGCGACCACCACCAGCACCACTGGGCCGGGCAACAGACAGACCACTACAAAAGTCGCGACAAAAGCCAGCAATAAATCCGGATTAATCACGGCGACAACTCAGGCTTATTACTCGCAGTTGTTATGCTTTTTCCACATGTCCGGGTTGTGTCCGGCCGGAATGTTCTGGCACGGATCGTCATTGGAGTAGCCACGCAACTGGTTGTATAGCAAGACCTGTGCAGGTTTAAGGATCGGCCGCACTTCAAGGTGCGCGCCGAGGTGTGTGTAGCGTAACTCGGCTCGCACTGCGCCGATCTCCACCAGCAGGGCCTGCAATTGGGTACTGTTTACCTGCCCCGTGGTAAATCTTTCGTTGAGCTCTTTTTCCAGCGTTACATAGTGCTCACCCAGTTCACGCGCCTTCTGATTCATCCGGGACCAGATCGCCTGGATTGCGCTGATCTGCGCACCGGACAATGCGATCTCGCTTTGCATCTCCAGCAGGTGTGCCGGCCCCGGCACGCCGTTCAACTCGGCTGGCTTGGCCAACCCCCAGCCACGGCCGTTCAGCAAGTCATCAACATCCTCAACCGACAACGACTTGATCACCCGCCCCTGCTCACCGGCATAAGGAGAAATCAGGGTGCTCGTGCCATAAGACGCCAGTGGCGACATTGCCAGTACAACCAGGGCCAGTGCAATCGATCGGTATGCCATTGAAACTCTCCGCAACAAGGGTATGTGAGAACACGACGGTCGCAAGCCTAACGCAACAGCCGTTCATATGCGATTGCAGCCAAGCGCCTTCGTGGTGGCGGGCTTGCGCTAGCCCCCGGCAAAGGGTGGGTGTATGCTTGGTTGCCAAGGAGATCGCGCTATTAGTACAAAAGGAGAGAACCATGCCCCGTCCCCCTGCCCCGTATGATTTTCTACCCGCCGTCGATTCATTCACTGTGACCAGCGATGATGTCAGTGACGGCGAGATGCTTGCTCTGCCCCAGGTATCCGGCATATTCGGTGCCGGCGGCGAGGACATCTCGCCACACCTTGTGTGGTCCGGCGCCCCGCCAGAGACCAGAAGTTTTGCCATTACCTGCTTTGATCCCGATGCCCCCACCGGAAGTGGCTTCTGGCACTGGGTGGTTTACGATATTCCCGCCGATATCCAGGAACTGGCCAGCGGTGCAGGTACTGCTGATGGCGCGGCGCTGCCGGATGGGGCGAAACAATTGAAGAACGATGGCGGCCTGTATGGCTATCTCGGCTCGGCGCCGCCAGCCGGGCACGGCCCACATCGCTACATTTTTGCGGTGCACGCGCTGAGCATAGATACCCTGCCAATCGACCAACAGACCTCGGCGGCCGTCTGCGGCTTTAACATGTTTGGTAATACTTTGGCCCGGGCTCTCATCACGCCTGTTTACGAACAGAGCTAGACACGGGGCGGGACCATAGCGGTTGGCGCTATGGTTAATAGCGGCCAGGGGCGGAATCGATCCGCCGACACGAGGTTTTTCAGAAGGTTGTTCCCATTAAATAAACCTCTATACGGTGCTTTTTGCGTATCCGTGAAAACTGCGTGAAATAATGCCCATAGGTACGCTGTAATTGCAGTAACTGACCCTTCTTTTTCAACTCATTAACTGCATTCTCCTCTACCCTTTCTATTTGACCTATATCAGGAATAGGCCTGCGGCTGCGACACTAAACTAGTCTGGGCTTGTTTCGGCAAATGGTAAGGTAAGTGTGTCGATTCTTGGGAATGCTGGTTCGACCAACATGTCGTAGTGTCATGATTACATTTTGCCGGGTGGTGGCAGTCGCAACATCAAGATCGACCCGAATGTTTTTCTACGTCTACCAAACACTACTGTCGTGGGAGTTTGGCAAGGGACCCGGTTTGACTGTGGCTACATTTTCATCTGAGGAGATGACGCATTGAACGAAAACTACGGGAGAGATACGTTTCTCTCATTACTGGAGGATGAAGGGGTTACCCACATTTTCGGCAACCCGGGTACCACTGAACTCGCCATCATGCACGCACTTAACGACCATCCTGATCTAACCTACGTGCTCGGTCTACAGGAGTCGATCGTCGTCGCAATGGCAGATGGCTACGCCCGTGCCTCCGGAAAACTGGCTGCCTGCAATGTCCACGTTGCTCCTGGCCTTGGCAATGCGATAGGTTCTCTTTACACCGCAAATGTATCGGGTTCATCTCTTATTATCACGGCCGGCCAACAGGAACAGGGACATGGCCTGACCGAACCCCTGCTCTACGGCCCACTGGTCGAGATGGCGCGTCCGGTGGTGAAGTGGGCATTTGAAATCAGTCGAGTGGACGACTTGCCCAGAGTGATAAGGCGCGCGGCGAAGATTGCGACTACGGCCCCAACTGGTCCAGTGTTTTTATCCCTACCCGGCGATGTTTTGAACCAAACCGCAAGTGTAGAGCTCGCCAGCTCGACGAGGGTCGATACTCTAACGCGGCCGTCCGAGGGAGGATTGCTGTGCCTGGCAAAGCGGATAATGGAAGCGACACGCCCGGTGATTCTCGCCGGTACCGAGATCATTAGCAGTAACGCGCAAGCTGAGGCGGTGCAGTTGGCAGAAACCTTGTGCGCACCGGTCTATCAGCAGAGCGTACCCCACGGCGCCCATTTCCCATCCGAGCACCCAGCATTCATGGGCGCCCTAAGCCGCGACCAGAAACAGGTTCAGGCCGTGCTATCGCCATACGATCTACTCATATGCGTAGGATCAGATGTCCTGCAGATGTCAGTGTGGAGCGAAATCGAACCACTGCCCAATGGCATGCCGATTGTTCAAATCGGCCTGCGTGACTGGGAAATGGGCAAGAACTACCCTGCAGAGATGGCCTTTCGAGGCGACGTCGGTGAAACCTTGCGAGCGCTCATACCCCTGCTAAAGGAACAAGCAGGATCCGGACACAAGGCAACTGCAGCACGCGCGCTAACGAAAATTGCAAATACCAACTGGTCAGCACATCGCGAACAGAAACGTAGCCAGGTCATCGACTTGGCTACTGCCACTCCGATTAACCCCGACTGGCTGATGATGCAGATCGCAGAACAGCTGCCGAACGATGCTATTGTCGTTGATGAAGGCCTGACGGCTGCGAAAAACCTGCTTAGTTTTCTCCCGTTTCGCGACCGTTACAGTTATTTTGGTATGATCAGCGGTGGCATTGGATGGGGCATTGCCGCAGCTGTCGGTGTGCAACTTGCACAGCCTGATCGCCCTGTTGTCGCAATACTCGGTGATGGTAGTTCACTGTACAGCCCCCAGGCCTTATGGTCTGCGGCACACCTAAACCTACCCACCACCTTCATCGTGCTCAACAACAGAGGCTACCGAATCCTCAAAGAACGCCTGATGGCATTTCATGATGACGATCGCTTTATCGGAATGGATTTCAACGCGCCACCAATCGATCTTGCCGGACTGGCACGCTCGCTAGGTGTTGAAGCACAAACCATTGTCAATCCACAGGACTTCCGGGGTGCACTCGACAGTGCCTTGAAAGCACCTCGCACTCGTCTGATCGAGGTGATGGTCGAGCCTGGGCCACAACGACCCGGCAAGGAATAAACTGGCCAACGCCGACAACACAAAGTGTAATCGTGATCAAAGTTGTTGGAGCAACAGGAATGTTTCGATGAAATTGTCCTTACTGTGGTGGAGAAGTGCCCTTTTGCAATACTTGAGGAAAGCGATATGAACAATCGGAATGATCTGCGCCAAACAGGCAATAATGATAATTATCTCAGACTGCTCAAGCTTTTATGTTTGGGGATTGTTATGACGATGATCTCCAGCCTGGCAAGTGCTGGTGAGTTCAAGACCGGGCAACAACTCATTGAGGAGGGTTATCGAGTGATGGATGAATATGAACTGGAGATCTATCTAATCAACAGGACCGTCTATACCCGAGTCAGGAAGGCCAATGGCGAGCTGAGCAAGGGCTCTGCTCCCTCCTATCACCACGAATCGGGATAACCAAACAATGCGACCGCGCCACCGGTATGCAAAAAGACAATATTCCGCCCTTTTGGGTAGTGCCCACGCCTGCTGAGGTCTATCAGGCCGGCTGCAGCTTTGCCTGAGTAGACAGGGTCCAGCCTGTGAACCTCAACCGATTCAACCAAACTCTTCTCCTACCGCATTAGGCGACAACCTCAGCAAACGCGAAGTTCTGACCGCTGCCTGGCGATGCACTACGGCCTTCTGGTAGTCAGCATTCTTCACCATCGAGACAAAAGCGTCGCCAGAGGGGTATTCGGCAATAAAGACGATATCCCAATGCTCACTCTCTGGCCCAATAAGGGTGAATTGGAAGTCCGCACTATAGGCAATACGGCCACCCACCTGCTTTAAGATGGGTCCACTCTCACGGCCATAGGACCGGTAAGCCTCCAGCCCACTCACCGACTGGCCATGCAGCTCATGTCCCTCGGGGTAGGCAGCGATTGGCCGCAGGCAGACCAGGTTCAGCATGTGGATCGGGCCGTCGCTCGCCATCGAGCGAAAGGTTCGAAATCTATCCCGTGTGGGATCAACAAAATCTTCGGTCATGTGAGTCTCGCAAAGCTGTTGTGCAAAGCAGTATATGAAAATTAGCCGGATAGAAAAACATTTGCGTCGATCTCACCTCGACCGCAATGGTGTTGGTTGGCACAGCCCATTTCCGGGCGTGGTATCCTGCTGTGCAAGTCTATGGCCCATTCGGAAAGACTACATGAACTGTTGCTCACGACATATAGGCGCTGCTCAAACGTGTTTCGGCTGGATGTCGAAGCGTTATGAGCGCCGATACCGACGCAAAGGGCTCGATGACAACCAACTGCAACTTGTGCGCGAACTCGAATCGATGGGGCTCGATGGTCTCACCTTATTAGAAGTAGGCTGCGGTGTGGGTGCATTACACCAAACATTGTTGGAGAAGGGGGCTTTGAACGCCACCGGTATCGACCTCGCGCCGCGTATGTTGCAGCTTGCTAAGAACCGCGCCAAGGAGCACAAATTAGAGCAGCGCACGCAGTACCGGCTTGGTGATTTCGTCGAGATGAGCGAGTCGCTGGACACAGTGGAGGTAACGGTTTTGGACAAAGTGGTTTGCTGCTATCCCGCGCCCAAGGAATTGATTCGCGCGACCCTCGATTGCACCAGCCGTGTTATCGCACTCACCTATCCGAGAAAACACTTGCTCGGCGAGATTTGCAATAAGATTTTGAACTTTGGCTTCTGGTTGTTTCGCTCGGATTTTCGCAGCTTCATACATGAGCCTCGACTCGTCCAGGAATCTATCGAGGCGGGTGGATTCAAGCGTGTCTTCGACCGCGACTCACCGATGTGGCATACGCAAGTGTATGTCGCCGGTTAGTGGGCGCTGAAAGGAGTGTGGTGGCCAGGGGCGGAATCGAACCACCGACACGAGGATTTTCAGTAGCCTGCTC
>CAJWEF010000150.1 GCA_913031305.1 uncultured Acidiferrobacteraceae bacterium | reverse complement strand
CTTGATGAGATGGCCTAACCTCTGATAGTTCTGGCATCGCAGCTTCACACCTTTCTTCCGATAGCCCGCACCGGCTGGCAAAAGGACAGCCGGCTCCAATAGTCTGAAGGGCCGGTACTACTCCGGGAATCTCGGTCACCGGCTTGTGGGAAATATTTGACCCCAATTGAAGATGAGGTACACAATCGATCAACCCTCGCGTGTAGGGATGGGCTGGTCGTGAGAGTACAGCTTCCACAGAGCCGCGCTCCGCAAGTCGGCCGGCATACATCACGATAATGTCATCAGCCATCTCTGCAACAACACCCATGTCGTGAGTAATGAGCACAATGGCAGTGCTGGTCCGGGCTTGCAGATCTCTCAACAGTGAAAATATCTGCGCCTGTACAGTCACATCCAACGCGGTAGTAGGCTCATCAGCGATAAGCACTTTAGGACTGCAGGCCAGCGCCATTGCAATCATGATTCTCTGACGCATACCCCCTGATAACTCATGGGGATAGGCTGATGAACGCTGGCCAACATCCGAAATGCCAACTGATCCGATCAGCGTCTGAACTTTATCCTGTATATGTTTCTTGTCCAGATCAGTATGCAGACGCAGCGCTTCTGCGATCTGCTCTCCCACACTAAACACCGGGTTCAACGAGGTCATTGGCTCCTGAAATATCATCGACATTGATGCGCCGCGAATATCACGCATCTGAGCCTCGGGAAGATCAGTAAGTGAGGCGCCTTGCAGGGTGATCACGCCTTTGGTGATAGTCGCGCCGTCAGGTAACAGCCGCATCATTGCCAAAGCCGTCATGCTCTTTCCACAGCCCGATTCCCCAACGATAGCCAGGGTCTTGTTGGGTTGGATATCGAAACTGATATCGTCAACCAGCCGTATGTGTCCGGTACGGCTACGATAATCAACACAAAGGTGGTCAACCTTCAGTACCGACATCATTCAGCGACGCCGCAGTTTGGGGTTGAACGCATCATTCAGACCATCCCCAACCAGACTGACGCCCAGCACTGTAAGAAATATCATCACTCCTGGCAATGTGACTATCCACCAAGCATCGAGTAGATATTCTCTACCCGAACCGATCATCAGTCCCCAGGACATCACGTTGGGGTCAGACAGGCCAAGGAAGCTCAAGCCTGCTTCAAACAGAATGGCGGTGCCGATAGTCAAAGTTGCCGAGACAATAAGCGGTGGCAACGCATTGGGCAAAATCACCTGCCAGATGATATAACCCTGGCGGACTCCAGATGCACGGGAAGCGGTGACGTACTCCAGATTGCGTATACGCAGAAACTCTGATCGGGTAAGGCGGGCCGTGGATGGCCAACTTACAACTCCAATAGAAACCGCCACCACCCACAGACTGGGCGACAACATGGTCACTAACACCATGGCGAAAAGCAGTGGCGGCAATACCTGAAAAAACTCCGTTACCCGCATCAGAATCTCGTCGATCATGCCAAGATAAAAACCCGCGAGGGCGCCAATAACAAGTCCGATAATCACAGTGAGCGCCGCGGCAGTCAGGCCAACAATCAAGGTGGCTTTTGCGCCCACTAACAGGCCGGCAAGGATATCCCGGCCCAGGTAATCTGTACCCAGTAGCGCACGTTCTGTTGTGCCAGGTGCTGACATAGGCGCCCAGATAATCTCGAAAGGATCCACCGGGTATGCCAGCGGGCCAATGATTGCAAGAACACTGATCAAAAGAATCAACACCAGGCCAAGCATAGCCGTTGGACTGTTACGGAATATCTCCCACGCATCAGCGCCGGGCCGTCGCGCTCTCGGGGATCTGGTGGTTGATTCAACCGCCGCCATGGCTAGTCCCGCAACCGGATTCTGGGGTCAATCATGCGATACACCAGATCGGTAACCAGATTTGCGGCTATGACAAGCGTGGCCGAAAAGAACAGCACACCCAACACAGTAGGATAATCGCGCGCAATTACCGACTCGAAAACCAGTGTGCCAAGACCCGGCCAATTAAAGACAGTCTCTACCAACACGGCGCCGGAGATCAGCGAGCCGAACTGAAGGCCTGCCATCGTGACCACCGGCAATATGGCATTGCGCAAAGCATGGCGCAGGTAAACAGTGCGCTCATGGGCGCCTTTGGCCCGGGCAGTTCTGACGTAATCGGTCTGCATGACTTCCAGCATACTGGCGCGGGTCAGGCGGCTATACAGCGCAAGATATACCACCCCCAGGGTAAAGCTCGGCAAAACCAGGTGGTGCGCAATGTCCACCACCCATGATAGACCGGTCGCCATCTTGGCAACGTTGTATAACCCTGATATCGGGAAAAATGGAATCACCACTCCGAACAGAATAATCAACATCAGGCCAGTCCAGAAGATAGGCGCTGCATAGCCAACCAGAGACAACAGGGTCACCATTGAGCTGGTAAAGCCACCGGGCTTACGAGCGGCCAGCACACCGAGTACTGTGCCACCGACGGTAGCAAAAATAAGAGCTGTGAAGACCAGCAGAATGGTCGCCGGCAAGCGCTGCAATATTAGATCGACGACGGGCAGATTGTAATAAAACGACATCCCCAGATCGCCCTGATAGGCACGTTGGAGATACATGCCCAACTGCACCAGAAATGGTTTATCCAGGCCATAAAGGGCGCGTATCTCGGCCAGCAGTTCTGCTGTTGCACCACCCATCTCACCCGCAATGACATCGGCTGGATCGCCCGGTGCAAGATGCAGCAAAGAAAAATTAAGAACCAGAACCGCCGTAATCAGCGCAACAGCATACAACAACCTCTTGCCGATGAGCCAAATGAGACTCATAACTTGCTCCCACAATACAAAGCCGGGGCAACACTGGGCTGCCCCGGCTTTCAAAAAGATTTATTGGACCGTAACTTTGTCCAATGGAGCCATTGCACCCCAGATGCTGAGCGGCGGGTTTCCGACCTTGTTCTTATTATATGCCGTGTGATACGGCAGAGTATTTAGAAAAGCCAGCGGCACTTCGTCAACGATAATCTGCTGAGCCTGTCGGTAAAGCGCTTGTCGTTTTGCCTGGTCTATTTCTTTTCCTGCAGCGTCGAGCAACGCGTCAACTTCCTCGTTGCAGTAACTCTGCGTGTTAGACCAGATAACTCCCTGTCGAATATTGCTGCAGACATAGGTGCGATGCACGCCGATTACCGGGTCACCCCAGTTAAAGACGATATCCATGGTGAGCTCAAACTCGTGCGAAGACACGCGTTTGGCCCAAGACGGAAAATCTGGGCTGGCTCTGAGCTCAACCGCTATGCCTACTTTTTTCAGTTGTGGTCGCAGATACTCAGCGACGCTCTTCTGCTGCTCAGCAAAGGCGGGGATGTAATCAAGCTCGACCGAAAAACGCACTCCATCAGATCCGGCAGGATAACCGGCCTCATCAAGTAATGCTGCGGCTTTGTCCAGATCGAGGGCGTAGGACTCCACACCGGGTGCAAAGAACGGGCTTCCCGGGTGAATCGGACCTGTCGCCGCGGTAGAAAATCCGCTATGTAAGGCATTAACAATAAAATCGCGATCAATAGCATAAGCAACCGCCTGGCGCACCCGCACATCCTTGAAGATCTCATGCTTGGTATTGAACGCCAGCCAGTTGATCGGTCCAACTGCAGCATAGCCCTGATCCGTAACCTCTATAGAAGCGTTCTTGCGTAGCCGGGCGATATCCCGGGTACCAGCAAGAAACGGCAACATATCGACTTCACCGCTGTCCATTGCCAGCACCATGCTGGTCACATCCTTGTAGTTCTTGATAATGATCCGATCCAACTTGGGATAACCCTCAAGAAAAAAGTTCTCGTTCTTCTCGAGAATGATGTGCTCACCGGGTTTGAACTCAGCCAACTTAAATGGCCCCGAACCCACCGTATCACTGTTTCTCGGATGCGCTTTGGGGTCTTGTCCATCGCCATAAATATGCTCTGGAATAATCACACCCAATGCTGACGATAAGGCCAGCAACAAAGCCGGATGCGGGGCAGACAGTCGCAACACCGCTGTGTGATCGTCAGGCGTGTCAATCGCCTCTACTGGACCGAACATGGTCTTAAACGGATGATTCGCTTTTATGGTTTCTATGGAAAAAGCCACATCCTTGGATGTGATCGGATGACCATCATGGAAAGTGGCGCCCTTGCGCAAGTTAAGCGTCAATGCCATGCCATCGTCAGAGAAAGCCCAGGACTCAGCGAGATAGGGCTGAGGGTTCCAGTTCTCATCAAACCGCACTGGTGTGGCAAATATTTGCGTGCCGGGTACAGCCGTGGCAATTCCAGACTGCACGGCCGGGTTCAGATGTCTCGGTTTCTGGGTAGTCGCGAGAACCAGCGTCCCCCCATCAGCACTGGAGACAGCGATTCCGGACAACATCATGGTCGCCGCAACTGCGGCCAGCATAATCCTCTTCATCCTCCAACCTCCTATAATTTGGTGTCGTTTCGAATACCCTTTTCCCCATTTGGAAAAGGGCACATATCATAGCCTAAAATAAGGTCGCCAATAGCCAACCAGTTACCCGGCACAGACCATCGAGCCGACAGCCAGATCAATGGTCGGCTTTATCTTTATCGGGAGTATCTTATATTGACGGATAACGCGCGCATTCTATCTGCCAGGCGGGTGGTAACGATGAACCCCTCGATGCCATTTGCCACTCATGTTTTAGTCCGAGATGGTCGCGTACTCGCTACGGGGAGTTTGGAGGAAGTCAGCAGTTGGGGTGACTTTCCGCTAGACGATACCTTCGGTGACAGTATTTTGCTGCCCGGCTTCGTCGAGGGGCATAGCCACATGATGGCAGGCGGCATCTGGCGGTATACCTATGTGGGATTCCACGATCGCGAAGACCCTAACGGAAAATATTGGCGTGGAATCTACAATATCAAAGACCTCGCTATCCGACTGACAGAAAGTGAGAAGGCGCTGACTGGGGCTGATGAGCCGCTGATCTGCTGGGGATTCGATCCAATCTTCTTCAATGAAAAACGATTGAATCGACATGACCTGGATCGAGTGTCGTCAACTCGACCAATTGTGGTTTGGCACTCCAACTTTCACCTGATGACTGTGAACTCTGTAGCACTTGCCATGGTCGGTTACGGCCCGGACAGCGACATCGAGGGGGTACTGCTGGACGATGACGGTAGCCCCAATGGTGAGCTGCAGGAGCTGGCTGCCATGTTCCCGCTGATGCGTCGGCTCAAGATTAACCTTCGGGAATTCGGCAACAGCACACAGAGTATTGAAGCCTATGGCCGAGTCGCGCGACGGTGCGGAGTCACAACCGCAACAGATCTATTTAATGATCTTCTGGATGAGGATATCAGGCAACTCAACGAAGCCACTCTTTCCGACGAATATCCCCTGCGATTGGTGCCGGCACTCAGTGGCCATTCTGGAACACCCGGTGATATCGCTCAGCGAGCCAAGGAGATTGCAGCGACTCGCAACGATAAGCTGCGGCTGGGCCTGGTGAAATTAATGACAGACGGATCAATCCAAGGGTTCACTGCACAACTCAAATGGCCCGGTTACTATCGTGGACCAAATCACGGTATCTGGAATATTGCACCTGAGGCGCTTTTCGATATGGTGGACACGCTCAATAGTGAAGGCCTGCAGGTGCATGTCCATGTAAACGGTGATGCTGCCTCAGAACTCGCCATTAAAGCTTTTGCAAAGGCATTAACTCACCATCCGCGACCAGACCACCGGCACACCCTGCAGCATTGCCAAATGGCCGACCGCAGCCAGTTTCATCAGATGGCGGCACTCCGACTTGGCGTTAATCTTTTTGCCAATCACATCTTTTTCTTTGGAGATCAGCATCGGGATATCACTATGGGTCCAGAGCGCGCCTCACGGATGGATGCCTGTCGCACCGCGCTGGATGAAGGCGTCAACCTTTCGATTCATTCCGACGCACCGGTCACTCCCATGGGGCCCCTGACAGTAGCCTGGTGTGCTGCTAACCGACTGACAGGCAGTGGCCAGGTGCTGGGTCCCATGGAGTGCATCACTTTGGATGAAGCCATGCGCGCAATAACGCTGGGACCCGCGCGTAGCCTGCATCTTGACCAAGAGATCGGTTCGATTGAATCAGGCAAGCGCGCGGACTTTGCCATTTTGGATGCTGACCCCTACGAGGTAGGCGCGGCAGAACTCAACAAAATAAATGTGTTAGGCACTATGGTCGGCGGTACCGCGTTTACTGATCTATGACCGGTGACCCGCTACCGGTCAGTATCATCACCGGCTACCTGGGTGCCGGCAAAACCACCTTTATCAACCAACTGCTCAGCAACCCCAATGAGCTGGCAATCACTATCCTGGTCAATGATTTCGGCTCAATTTCTATCGACGATGCCCTGATCGAAAGCCAGTCTGCCGATACCATTACCCTGGCCAACGGTTGCATTTGCTGCACCCTGGGGGGCAGTTTAGTTACTACATTGTGCTCGGTACTGGATGCGCCACGCCGACCAGACTGGTTGATTATTGAAGCCAGCGGTGTGGCTGAGCCCGCCAAACTCTACAACA
>CAJWEF010000149.1 GCA_913031305.1 uncultured Acidiferrobacteraceae bacterium | reverse complement strand
CGGGCAACGGTAGCCGTCGCAGGCTTACCCAAAGGGGTTCCGGTCGAGGTGGAGGCGGTACTCCATCTACCCGATTAGTTGGCCGCTGCGGTTGCCGAGCAAGGAGTAGCGGGGCTTTTGCAACAAGGGGTGTATCAAACAGTGTTTCAGGGTCTGTTGAAGCCGGGCTTCTTATGGGCGACAGCGAACCTTTAGCGATTACCGCCTTAAAAGGGGTTGGACCGCAACTGGGGGTAAAGCTCGGTCGGCTGGGTATCAATACGGTTGTCGATCTGCTGTTCCATCTTCCACTGCGTTACCAGGATCGCACAACCCTGGCCCCCATCGGCAGTCTGCGTCCGGGCAGTGAGGCGTTGATTCATGGACGCATAGAAATCAGCGGCGCGCGCTTTGGACGTCGTCGCAGTTTGGTCACCGTGATTTCAGATGATACGGGCCGTTTGACCATGCGCCAGTTTCATTTCAGTGGAGCGCAGCAGCGTGGCCTGCGTCGTGGAGGATGCATCCAGTGTTATGGTGAAATCCGTGCCGGGCCATCGGGTTTGGAAATGGTGCATCCCGAATATCGCTTGCTGGATTCTTTGGATCACAGCATCACAGAGGCGACACTGACCCCGGTATATCCTGGTACCGAAGGTATCAGTCAGCCTAAATGGCGTGATCTCGCCGGACAGGCACTGGCCAGATGTGGTCAAGATATCCCTGAGCTTGTGAGCGAATTTCCCGAAACTGTTTCGGCACATCTATCACTTGGTCAGGCCCTGGCGCTGTTGCACCGCCCACCGCCTGGTTCAGATCTGGTTGCATTGCGAACGGGTATGCACCCAGCCCAGCGTCGACTGGCTTTTGAAGAGTTGCTTGCCCACCATCTGGCACTGCGGGGGCGCCGGACCCAACGTGATGCGCTGTCGGCAACGCCGATTCCGCCTTCAGCCAGGCTCTGGCCGACCCTGCGTGGGCAACTGGATTTTGATCTCACCGGTGCGCAGCAGCGGGCGATCGACGAAATACTCGCAGATATAGCTAAGGCACACCCGGCATTGCGGCTAGTACAAGGTGATGTGGGCTCAGGTAAGACGATCGTGGCAGCCGCTGCCGTTGTCGCAGCTGTTGAGGCGGGTCAACAGGCTGTCGTGATGGCGCCTACTGAACTACTTGCCGAGCAGCATCTGGCAGTTTTTCGATCCTGGTTGTCCCGGCTTTCCCTTGAGCCAGTGTGGTTAAGTGGGCGCTTAAGCCAGCGTGATCGTCGGCAAGTTTGCA
The DNA here is from genome assembly GCA_913031305.1 of uncultured Acidiferrobacteraceae bacterium. Classification (GTDB taxonomy): domain Bacteria; phylum Pseudomonadota; class Gammaproteobacteria; order Arenicellales; family UBA868; genus UBA868. The sequence continues at coordinate 5,366 of CAJWEF010000149.1, read as the reverse complement.
CTTCGCTCGCTAACGGTCAGGCCCGGGTTGCGATTGGCACTCATGCCTTGTTTCAAGATGACGTGTCGTACGACCAGCTCGGACTGGTCGTTGTTGATGAACAGCACCGCTTTGGCGTTGCCCAGCGGCTCGCTTTGCGCGACAAAGGGCGCATAGATGATCACGCACCGCACCAACTGATTATGAGCGCGACACCAATTCCACGATCATTGACCATGGTGATGTATGCTGATATGGATATTTCAGTGATCGATGAAATGCCGCCCGGTCGACAGCCAGTGGAAACGGTGGCGTTACCGAACAGTCGACGTTTAGAGGTGCAGGATCGTATCCGCGAAGCCTGCGCCCGTGGCCACCGGGCATACTGGGTCTGTCCGCTGGTAGAGGATTCTGAGGTGCTGGCGGTACAGGCGGCGACCAGTCGTGCCGAAACGTTGCGCGCCGAACTGCCGGGCTTGGTGATTGCTCTGTTGCATGGCCGTACCCCCTCAGCAGAAAAAGAAGCCACGATGAATGATTTTCGTTGCGGCCGCACAGATGTGCTGGTGGCGACCACCGTCATCGAAGTGGGGGTCGACGTGCCCGAGGCTTCTGTAATGGTCATTGAGAACGCGGAGCGTCTGGGCCTGTCGCAACTGCATCAGCTGCGCGGTCGGGTGGGCCGCGGGGATCGCCAGTCGACGTGCGTGCTGATGTACCGGCCGCCGCTGGGCGCGCTGGCGCGCGAGCGTTTGGCCGCTTTGCGCCAGACCACCGATGGTTTTGCGATTGCCCAGAAAGATCTTGAACTGCGCGGCCCTGGTGAACTGCTGGGCACGCGCCAGAGCGGCGTGCCGCAGTTTCGGGTCGCGGATCTCGCGCGAGACAGGGCATTGTTGCCGGCAGTACAGACTACAGCAACCCGGTTGCTGCGGGACAACCCGGGCCAAGTCCCGGGATTGATTGCACGATGGCTGGGTCACGGGCTGGATTTTTCCGATGCGTAAGCGCTGGGTTCAATACTGGCGACTGGCGCGTCTTGATCGACCCGTCGGATGGCTACTGCTGCTCTGGCCGACACTTTGGGCGCTGTGGATTGCAGGGGAGGGGCGCCCGCAACCGCAAATCGTGCTGGTGTTCGTGCTGGGTGTGGTGACCATGCGGGCGGCGGGGTGTGTCATCAACGATTATCTGGATCGGGATTTCGACCCCCACGTAGCGCGTACCCGCAATCGTCCACTCGCGACGGGTGCGGTGAGCCCATTTGAGGCACTCGTGTTGTTCGCTTTTCTGATGGCGCTGTCGCTGGGCCTGGTATTGACCCTTAACCGCGAGACGCTTGTGCTGGCGTTTGCTGGGGGCGCTATTGCGGTGACCTACCCTCTGGCAAAACGTTTTACCCACCTACCGCAGGTTTACCTGGGGCTGGCTTTTTCCTGGGGGATTCCAATGGCTTTTGCAGCCCAGGATAAAACGGTGGGAGCACTCGCCTGGTCACTGGTATTGGCTAACCTGCTGTGGACAGTGGCCTATGACACCATGTACGCCATGGCCGATCGCCCGGATGATCTCAAAGCTGGCATCAAGTCGAGCGCAATATTGTTTGGGCGTTTTGATCTGGCGATTAATGCCATGTTGCAGGCACTGGCACTGGTCACTCTGGCGTTGGTTGGTCAGAATCTGGGACTGAACAGCTGGTTCTACGCTGGCCTGGCAGGCGCTGGGGCTACGGCTTTTTACCAGAATCGCCTTTGTGCAGAGCGGGATCGAACCCAGTGCCTCAAGGCTTTTCTTAACAATATCTGGTTCGGAGGCTTTGTTTTTGCAGGCGTTGTGCTGGCCTATATTTGATGACCATCATTAGTCGATTCCTGCCGGCACTGCGCCAGAACTCATACCAGAACCATTGAGCGTGATCACATGAAGAAGTTGAAATCGCACGGGCCACGATACTGGCGTGAAAAACTGGCCGGTGGCAGGGCTCATGAGGTCAAGGTGGCGCCAAAGCGCTTTGCCGGGATTCAGGCAGGGCAGTTAATGCTGATTCCCACGCCGGCGATAGTTGATCGCTATATACGCTCTGTTCGGCCTGGCCGATTTATTGATTCAGTCGGATTGCGGGCACGCCTGGCAAAACGCTACCAGGCCGAGGTCAGTTGCCCTTTGGTGACTGGTATCTGCCTGCGTATCGTGGCCGAGGCTGCTTACGAGGCCATGAATGATGGCGTGCCCCTTGATAAGGTGACGCCGTTCTGGCGAGTGATTGATGAGTATTCGACTACTGCCGGCAAGCTGTCTTTTGATTCACGCTTTATCAAAGTACAGCGTGAGCGCGAATCGCCTGGTTTTGACTAAAGTCAGGGCACCGACCACCTCGATCGACCTTAACAGGGATATTCGTTACTGTGCTGGTTGTTCGGCCAGTCCCATCTGGCCGCCACACCCGGCCAAGAGCCGTTTGGTGTGGGCATCGCCAGTTTCACAGGCGTGATCATGCCCGGCGGAGTTACCTGTGATTGGCGAACCTGATTGTCGCTGGCGTGACTTAACAGGACTCAAGCTTGGCGTATGCCAGCACCAGCCATTTGCTACCGCCTTGTTCGAAGCGTACCTGGACGCGGGCATGCTCGCCCTGACCTTCAACCGTCACTACGGTGCCGACGCCGAATTTGGCATGCTGTACTCGCCCACCCAGGGTAATGCCATTGGCTTGGGTCTGGGCGGCAGCCCTCGGCGCGATCTGGTTATTTTTTCTGGGTGCCCGGGTACGCAGCCCCGCACCCGCACGAATATCCTCAGCAAGCTTGAGCGGAATCTCTGACAGAAACCGTGACGGACTGGCGACATGTTCACGTCCGTGTAGCCGTCGTACTTCAGCACAGGTGAGCACCAATTGTTCCATCGCCCGGGTCATGCCGACATAGCACAGGCGTCGCTCTTCTTCTAATCCTCCAGGCTCATCCAGCGAGCGCTGGTGCGGAAACAGGCCCTCTTCCATACCGCACAGGAATACCAATGGGAATTCCAAACCTTTTGCCGAGTGCAAGCTCATCAGTTGCACGCAGTCTTCCCATTCAGCGGCCTGCCCTTCGCCGGCTTCCAAGGCAGCGTGTGCAAGAAAATCAGACAGGGCGTCAGTGTCTTCTTCACCGTCTGCTTCACTGGTGAAGTTGCGCCCGGCACTAACCAGTTCTTCGAGGTTTTCTACCCGGGTGATTGCTTTTTCACCACGCTCCTTGCGGTAGTGGTCGATCAGACCACTGCAGCCGATGGCAAGGTCGATCTGCTCAGCAAGATCGAGGTCCTGGGTGTCTTGCGTCAATTGTTCAATCAATCCGATAAAGCCTGCCAGCGCTGTTTTTGCCCGCCCCGATAGTTCTTCAGACTGGCTAAGTGTCACGGCTGCCTTCCACAGCGATAACTCGTGTGTGCGGCTATAGGCGCGCACGGCTTCGACGGTACGCGCACCGATGCCACGCGGCGGTACATTGACGATACGCTCAAAAGCCGGGTCAGAATCACGATTGGCTAACAGGCGTAGGTAGGCCAGCGCATCCTTGATTTCGGCACGCTCAAAGAAACGCAGTCCGCCGTAGACCCGGTAGGGTATACCCTGGGCAAGCAGCAGTTCCTCGAAGACCCGGGACTGGGCATTGGACCGATAAAGTATGGCGATACTGTCACGCCGTTGCCCCTGGCGCTGCCAGGATTGGACCCGGTCGATGACAAAACGCCCTTCATCGATTTCATCCAGCGCGCCATACAACTGAATCAGTTCGCCGTCTGCTCCTTCGGTCCACAGTTTCTTGCCGAGCCGATCGGCGTTCTGGTCGATCACGGCATTTGCGGCTTTGAGAATGTTGCCAGTCGAGCGGTAGTTTTGTTCGAGGCGGACAACCCGGGTGTTGGCAAAGTCCTGTTGCAGTTGATGCATATTCTCAATCCGGGCACCACGCCAGCCATAAATGGATTGATCGTCATCTCCTACTGCAGTGATTTGCTGGTGCTGCTGCGCCAGCAGTTTGAGCCAGCGATACTGGATGGCGTTACTATCCTGGAATTCATCAACCAGGATGTGCTGGAAGCGCTGCTGGTAGGTTTGCCGTAGCGCTTCATTCTCCTGCAGAAGCTCCAGCACCCGAAGCAGCAGTTCAGCAAAATCGACTAGCCCGAGTTTCTGGCAGATCTCCTCGTAATGGGTATACACCTGTACCAGGGTTTGCTGGTAACTGTCACCCCCACCCTGCAGGCTCTGTGAACGGCGGCCTTCTTCCTTGTGGCTGTTGATAAACCACTGAATCTGGCGTGGCTGCCAGTGTCCCTCGTCCAGGTTGAGTTCACGCAGAGTCCGGCGGATCAGGCGGTATTGGTCGTCCGAATCAAGAATCTCAAAGCCACTGGGAAGGCCGGCTTCCTCATGGTGTGATCGCAGCAGGCGGTGAGACAGTCCGTGGAAGGTGCCAATCCACATTCCACGTACCGAAAAACCCAGAAAATCCTCGATCCGCCGGCGCATCTCATTGGCTGCCTTGTTGGTGAAGGTCACTGCCAACACCGAAAACGGCGAAGCCTCCAGGGCCTGCACCAGATAGGCGATGCGATAGGTCAGTACCCGGGTTTTGCCGCTGCCCGCGCCGGCCAGGACCAGCACCGGCCCCGGTGGCGCGCCTACTGCCTCGCGCTGGGCGTCGTTCAGGGCATCAAAAATCCGCGAGACATCCATAGTCGTTAGCGGCGAGTGAAACGCTGACAGGCAAGACGGGGGTCAGTCGCAAACGCCAGGCGTGGCCCGGCGTCCCATAGCGATCGGTCCAGTTCTGGAAAATACACCAGATTTTCGCCCTCAACATGGTCGGGCACCCAGGTTACGTCGACAAAATTGCAGTATTTCAGGGCTTCGATGTACAACTGAGCGCCGCCGATAAACCAGATGTCACCACTGCAGCTATCGAGCGCTGCCTGCACTGATGAAAAACAGGGTACCGGGTTCAAGGTGGCCCGGGTAATCACCTTGTTTTGGCGTCCGGGCAGCGCCTTGCTGCCGATTGATTCCCAGGTACGCCGACCCATGATTATCGTTGTGTCCAGCGTCAGGCGCTTAAAGCGCTTGAGGTCTTCAGGGTAGTGCCAGGGTAGCCCTCCCGCCTGGCCGATTACCCGGTTGGCTGACATGGCAACGATGGCGGCTCGTATGGGTATCGCGCCCGTTGCCGTTATGCCGGTGTTAGACGGCAACTTTGAAACCGATCGCTGGATGGGGCGCGTATCCACTCAGGCGGAAGGTATCGAGCAGCGAATCAGTGCTTGCTTCCAGCAAGCCGTCGATGTCCTCGAGTTTTTGCACCGATGGATCGATCTCAAGGCGCCCCAGCACAACCGGTTCGCGC
>CAJWEF010000148.1 GCA_913031305.1 uncultured Acidiferrobacteraceae bacterium | reverse complement strand
GTGGGGGAAGGGTCGCCGAGCGCAAGATAGACCTGCTGCTGCGCGCAGGAGCTCGGGTAACGGTTGTGGCTCCACAACTGGAAACCACGCTACAAGCATACTTCGCAGCCGGCACGCTGACATGGATTCCAACACACTTTGATCCGGCACAACTTGAAAATGCCCGGATTGTCATTGCCGCCACGGACGATCGCACTGTTAACCAAGCGGTATCACAGGCTGCGCAGGCAAAACAAATCCCGGTCAACGTAGTCGATCAGCCGGACCTTTGCACATTTACCGTGCCCTCTATCGTCGATCGCTCACCGGTCATTATTGCAATTGGCACCAGCGGCGCCTCACCGGTTCTTGCCCGACTACTCAAGGCACGCCTGGAAACCCTGATCCCCACCGCTTATGGGCGCCTGGCAGGCCTCGCTGGACAGTTTCGCGATAGCGTCAAAACGGCACTAGCCAAAACCGGCGCTCGGCGCGCCTTCTGGGAGGAGGTCTTCCAGGGTCGCGTGGCCGAACTGGTGTTTGCAGGCAAAGACCACCAAGCAAAAAAAGAGTTAGCGCGCATGATCAGCGTTACCTCTGACAGTGAATACAGCCGCGGCGAGGTCTACCTCGTTGGCGCCGGCCCAGGAGACCCAGACCTGCTGACATTCAGAGCCTTACGGCTAATGCAGCGTGCCGACGTGGTGCTGTATGACCGACTGGTGGCCCCGGCTATTGTCGACCTGGTGCGTCGCGATGCCGAGCGGATCTACGTCGGCAAGGAAAAATCCAATCACGCAGTGGCGCAACCGGATATCAATCAGCTACTGCTGACGCTAGCCCGCCAGGGCAAACGCGTGCTGCGCCTCAAAGGTGGTGACCCGTTTATCTTCGGGCGTGGCGGTGAGGAAATCGAGGACCTGGTGACACATGATATTCCTTTCCAGGTCATTCCAGGCATTACCGCTGCAGCAGGCTGTGCTTCTTATGCCGGGATTCCACTGACCCATCGAGATCACGCCCAATCCTGTCTTTTCGTGACGGGACACCTTAAAGATGGCAGCGTTGATCTTAATTGGGATGCGCTGTGCCAACCCGCGCAAACGGTGGTCGTCTATATGGGGCTGACTGGCCTGGATACCATCTGTCGGGAGATGGTTAATCATGGGCTCGCACCGACTACCCCCGCAGCACTGATTCAGCAAGGAACCACGGTGAACCAGAAAGTGATCAGTGGCACCCTGGATACGCTGGCTGATACTGTCTTTGCTGCCAAAGTTAAGGCGCCGACGCTCCTGATTATCGGCAGCGTTGTACGCCTGCATGACCAGCTTGCCTGGTTCTCACCCGAAACGGCTACACATGAAGGATCCCTCATTGATACCCCAACCCGTGAACCAAGTGATGGACTCTGACGAACTGAAGCGGGAAGCGGGCTCATGGGTTGATGCCGGACGACTGGACGACCTGCCACCGGGGAATATGAGGCGTATCGATACCGCCAGCCAGAGAGTTTTGATCGCCAACGTTGCCGGCACACTATTGGCGGTTGCTGATACCTGCACTCACGAGGATGCTTCACTGTCGATGGGTGCGCTGGATGGAGAAACCGTACGCTGCCCGTTGCACGGCAGTCGGTTCTGTTTGCGTGATGGGCGCGCGATGGATGAGCCGGCCGAAATCGATCTTGCCTGCTTTGCGGTTCGCGTCACCCTAGGGCGGTTACAGGTGCGTGTACCAGACTCAAAGGCCTCTTTGATCGCTCCAATTTAGCAGCATATGCAAAAGTGCCGGCCCACATCATGGACATACCCGCTCTGACCTTCGGGCCCAGCTAGAACACTAGATCCGTCAAGCACGTCGAGTCGATTCCAGATTCGGATAACGAGCTATCAGAAAACCAGAAAATAACACTGGCCGAGAGCCCGCGATCTCTGGCCCCGAACTAATGGGCCAGTGTTGATTCTTCGGCCCCATCGATAGCGCCGAACTCGCACAGCGCTGTCAGAAGTTCCAGACGGTCCCCGATAACGACTTCCTCGACCAAGCCCTGCTTTTCTTCTGAAGAAAACGGCAGACTGCTGGCCAGGGTATCAACCAATTCCGGTAAGGCAAGGGTATCCAGCGCACTCCAGTCGACCGAGAGTTTGTGACTCTCGATAAAACGCCGTGCTGAGGTCAAAAGCGCAGCGCAATCAATTTCCAGGTCTTCCTTGGCCAGATCATTGGCGAAGCGATCCCATGACACCCGAAAACGACGATAACCCCTGACCGGGTCGCATTCTTCCTGGATATCGAAGCGACACACCCCGGCCAGTACAATCAACAGCCGGTTGTCCCGGGTCTCACTAAAACTGACAATCCGCCCTGCGCAACCGGTGCTATAGAGTTTTGGAACAATGGCGTTATTGTCCTCCCGAGGCTGCACCATGCCGATCAGTCGAGAGTCAGCCAGTGCGTCAAACACCATATTCAGGTAGCGTTCCTCAAAAATGTTGAGCGGCAGTTGGCCATTGGGCAGAATCACTGCCCCGGGCAATGGAAACACGGGCAACTCGTCAGGTAATTCGTTAAAGGCTGGAGTGAAACTGTTGCGCATGTCTAAAAAGTGAGAAGCCGTGGCGGGAAACCAAAATTGGATCTAAACCATACTCTGGAACCCATTGAACAGATAAGATAACACGAGTGTCCATAGACAAACGTCAATACCGTGCCAAGGATGGGGGATCAATCTGCTTTGATCCCGCTAACTTATGACTCGAGTCGCTGTCATCGGTTTTGGCTCCTTGATCTGGGATCTCGATGATCTTGCACCACATGTGGCAGGCGACTGGCAGATGTACTACGGCCCTGTCCTGCCGCTGGAATTCTCCCTGGTATCCCGCAAGCGCCAACACGCACTGGCGCTGGTGATCGACCATGCCGACGGGCTGCCGTGCCCAACCTGCGTGATTGACAGTGCCCGCGAAACGCTGGAAGAGGCGGTAGCCGACCTGGCCGCCCGCGAACGAACCGCCATTGACAATATTGGTTTTGTCGACCAGATCACGGGCGATTCACATTCAGCTCATGAAACCACCCGGAAAACCCTCTGGGACTGGATACAAAACTCCAACTACGACAGCGTGGTATGGACCGACGGCACACGCAACTTCGAGGCGCTGACTGGCAGTAGATTCAATCTGCAGGCGGCAATGGACCACCTCCGGGCGCTGAACGGTGATGGGCTTAGCGAGGCTCGGCAGTACATTGACAACGCGCCTGCCGAGGTGGATACACCACTGCGCCGGGCTCTGAAGGACTCGTCGTGGTGGAGCCATGTGCCCAACGGTTGACCCAGCTATTTATCAACCTACCTCGCAAAAGGATTCGCGCGAACCATACGTAGGCCGTTTCGCTCCATCACCAACCGGGCAACTGCATTTTGGTTCACTGGTAGCGGCCGTAGCGAGCTTCGCCGATGCCAAGCACCACAATGGCACATGGCTGTTGCGCATCGATGATGTTGACCAGGGTCGCACAGTCCCTGGGGCGGCCGAAGAGTTCATGATCACGCTGAAGGCTTTCGGCTTTAACTGGGATGGATCCATACACTGGCAGTCGCAACGCGAAAACCACTACCGGGAAGCCATTAACCAATTGCGCCAGCGCGGCCTGGCATATCCGTGCCGGTGTTCAAGGCGGCAGATCGAAGCTACCGGCCGGCATGGCGAAAACGGCGTCATCTATCCAGGCACCTGTCGCACCTGGGACGGTACCGGATCTGGGCAGCTATCGTTGCGTTTGCGTTTGCGTACTGAGGACCGGGAAATTAAGATCCACGACCAGATCTGTAACGCCGTTAGCCAGAACCTTGGAGGCGACAGCGGCGACTTTATTATCCGCCGCGCCGACGGCTTTACCGCCTATCAACTCGCAGTGGTTGTCGATGATTTTCTTGACCAGGTAACCCATGTGGTACGCGGCGCCGATCTTGCCTTATCAACACCTCGCCAGGTCTACCTGCAGCAACTGCTGGACTACCCAACCCCTACCTATGCCCACGTACCCCTGGTACGAGACCGTGACGGTCGCAAGATCAGCAAGCGTGATGACGCCCGTCCAGTCCAGTCCACAAGACCATTGCCTGCGCTGCATGCGGCCTGGACATGGCTGGGTCAACAGCCCTTGCATGAGCCGTGCCGTAACGTTGATGAATTCTGGGCAATGGCCATCCCAAAATGGTCAATGCAGGCACTGAGTGATCTCCACCCCCTACCGATCCAAACCCACAAGGAACCCCGTGACAGGCCCGCTTGAAATACTGAACTTCTGGTTCGCAGATTCTCTGGACTCAGTGGACAGGCTGGCCCGTCGTCAAGCAGTCTGGTTCGTACCTGATTCCAAGTTCGATAACGAGATTAGAACCCGGTTTTATCGGCTACCGGATCTTGCGATAGGTGGAGACCTGACACACTGGAGTAACGATGTTAGAAATACGCTGGCACTCATACTGGTTCTGGATCAGTTTCCGCGAAATATGTATCGCAATACAGCGCATGCGTATGACTATGACAGTGCTGCGCTGGATCTTGCTCGCAAGGTTGTAGATCAGAGCGCTCATCTGGAGCTGCATCCTGTGGAGCAGGTTTTTCTGTTTTTACCCTTTGAGCACTCCGAAGCAATGGATGATCAGATTCGCGCAGTTGAGCTCTATCGAATCCTAGCTGGGCGGTGCCTTGAGCCCTACGAACAAGCTGCACAGACCGCGCTGGATTACGCCAACAGGCATTACGACATTATTGAGCGCTTTGGCCGGTTTCCCCACCGCAATGCCATTCTTGGCAGAGTATCTACGCCCGAAGAAAGAGCGTTTCTGGAATCCGGGGGTGACACTTTCGGCGTCGTGTTGCCGGTAGACTCATAATGCCAGAGAAAGTTCTGGAATCATGCTGGATTTTCCGATCTGCCGGGATTCTTGAGGTGTAGCCCATGCATCGGCGCTATCTCAAAGCTCAAGAAGAAAATCCGGACATTGCCCCAGAACCCAATTACCCCAATGGTCAAACAGGTTGTCGAATCTTATTAAACTAACGCCATGACAGAGCAATCGTCAGATCGATCGCCAAGCCAACTGCGCACGGTTCTCAAGATCATCCCGGGCATGGCCACTTCCGATGGTGCCGGAGTCAGCCTGACCCGGTATATCGGCTCAATGCAACTGGATCACCTGGATCCGTTTTTGATGCTGGATTTTTTCGAATCAGATAATCCGGATGACTATATTGCCGGCTTTCCTGCTCACCCCCATCGCGGGTTCGAGACCGTGACTTATCTGCTCGCCGGTAGAATGCGCCATGAAGACAGTGCCGGGCACGGCGGCGTAATCGAGGCTGGCGGTATACAGTGGATGAGCGCCGGCCGCGGCATCATCCACTCGGAGATGCCCGAACAGGAACACGGTCGCCTGGCCGGCTTTCAGTTGTGGGTCAACCTGCCGGGACGCCTGAAAATGAGCCCTCCCGATTACCGCGAATTTCCCGCCGACGATATCCCCGAGGAAATTCGCGACGACGGTGTCAAGATACGTGTCATCACAGGAGCGACCTCGGGCGGTACCCAGGGCCCAGTCGCCAACGTGGTAACCCGACCACTGTATTTGGATGTCAGTATGCCCCCGGGCAGTGAATTTATTGAGTCACTGCGGCCAGATCAATCGGCTTTCGTGTTTGTTATTGACGGCACCATAATTATTGGCGGACGCGAAACGCAAAATAGCCGTACGGTATCAAGTCGTCAACTTGCGGTGCTCGGACCCGGGAAGCAAGTGAATGTAGTCGCAGATGATCACGCCTGTCGTTTTCTGTTGGTCGCAGGCGATCCGATTGGTGAGCCAATCTCACGCCATGGACCCTTCGTCATGAACACTCACGAGGAGATCATCCAGGCTGTGCACGACTTCAACGCCGGAAATTTTTAAAAAACCGAAAATACTGTCCAGCGTATTGAGTGGCCTTGCTCACCCGCAGCATCATCTGCGCCACGATGCGTTTTCACTTGCGAACCGATTAGAAAAGTTTTCCCGAGCGGGTAAGCATATTCTATAGAATGCGCGGCCATGAGCGACAAAACGGATCAATTCAAGGGCGTCGCGCTATGCCTTGGCGGCATTATCCTGATCAGCCCCGACAGCCTGTTGCTGCGATTAATTAATGCCGACGTATGGACGCTGGTTTTCTACCGCGGGGGCCTTTCCGCACTTGGGCTGATCCTCATTACATCGGTGCTGGATCGCCCTCAGGGCTGGAGACGGCTTTTCAGTATCGGCCGACACGGCATAACGGTTGCTGTTATTTTTGCAGGCGGCTCTTTATGTTTCGTTTTCGCGATCATGAATACGGCTGTGGCCAATGCACTGGTGATCATGAGTGTTTCGCCCCTCATAGCGGCTCTGCTGAGTCACTTTGTTTTTCACGAGCCCATTACGCTTCGCACCTGGCTGGCGGCGGTGACTATCGTCATTGGCCTGGCCCTGGTTTTCTCGGGCAGCATAGAAGATGGCGGTACCGCGGGCGATCTCGCTGCGTTAGCTGTCAGCTTTTCCCTGGCATTCAACTTCGTCATGATTCGCAAACACCGTGCGATAAGCATGATTCCGGCAATGGCCTGGAGCGGCACGCTCGTC
>CAJWEF010000147.1 GCA_913031305.1 uncultured Acidiferrobacteraceae bacterium | reverse complement strand
GCCAGCAGCGGTATCGGGCGTTATTTGGCGACGATGCTGGTGCAATCGCATGAGGTATGGGGTATCGCCCGTAACGGTTCGACGTTGTCCGATTTACAGGTGGACATGGGGGAGCGTTTTTCCTTTACCACCGCGGATGTATCTGACTGGGATAGCCTTGCAGGGGCATCTACTGAGATTGCAAAGGCTTGGGATCATATCGACGCGCTTGTCTGTTGTGCTGGGGTGGTCACGCCGATAAGCCCTGCTATGCAGGTAGATCCTCGCCAGTGGAGTGACGCTGTGCGGGTTAATCTGGACGGTACATTTTTCAGTGTCCGCGCCTTCTTTCATTTACTCAAGACAACGACTTCACGACCAAAAGTGCTCTGTTTTTCGGGGGGTGGAGCCACAGGCCCACGACCGAACTTTACTGCCTACTCTGTGGCCAAAACAGGCCTCGTTCGCCTGGTCGAAAATCTTGCGGCTGAGTGGGTCGATGATGCAATCGATATTAATACTATTGCGCCAGGCGCTATCCCAACACGGATGACTCAGGCAGTAGTCGATGTTGGTCCCGACTGCGCTGGTGAAGAAGAATATACCAGCGCGCTGGCGCAGCAATCCGCACGAGATGACACACTGGATCGGGTTTTCGATCTGGTTGAGTATCTATTGTCTCCAGTATCAGACGGTATCTCTGGTAAGCTTATCAGCGCAAGGTGGGATCCCTGGCAGGATTTTGCACAGCACAAAGATGACCTTGTGGGTTCGGATATCTACGCATTGCGTCGGATCGTGCCTGAGGATCGAGGCCAGTCCTGGTGAGTGTGGGCGTTGGCATTGTTGGCTGCGGACTCATCGGCCGCAAAAGAGCGGCTGCCTTGAATGGCCAGCGGCTTGTCGCATGTGCAGACCTTGATTACTCGCTTGCGGCGTCACTGGCAAACTCGGTTGCTGACTGCCTGGCAACGGATGACTGGCGTGATGTAGCCAATCATGATGATGTGACTGCTGTTATCGTCGCAACGCCTCATCATATGCTTGCCGAGATCTGTGCTGGAGTCATCGAGGCTGGCCGACACGTTCTTGTTGAGAAGCCAGCAGCACGCAATCCTGATGAATTACGCCCTCTCGTACGTTTGGCGCAAGAGAAAAATGTGTTGGTAAGGGTCGGTTTTAATCATCGTTACCACCGCGCTGTCCTGAAGATGCGTGAGATTATTGATTCTGGTGAATTGGGACCGCTGATGTTTCTGCGCGCCCGTTATGGCCACGGCGGGCGGGTTGGTTATGACCGCGAGTGGCGAGCGGATCCGTCGCTCTCGGGTGGTGGCGAACTCATTGACCAGGGAGTACACCTGATTGATCTCGCGCGCTGGTGTTTGGGCGACTTTGTCACCATCGAGGGTTATGCGCAGACCTGTTACTGGGATATGCCGGTTGATGACAACGCGTTTTTGATGCTGCGTACAGCCGCGGATCAGACAGCCTTCCTTCACGCCAGCTGTAGCGAGTGGAAGAACACCTTTTCCTGGGAGATCTATGGGAAAAATGGTAAGTTGCAGATTGACGGGCTGGGCGGCAGCTACGGCGTTGAGCGTTTGACCTGGTACCGGATGTTGCCCCAGATGGGGCCCCCCGAAACTACTGCCTGGGAATTTCCTATGGCAGATAATTCCTGGGAACGGGAAATGGGCGAATTTTTGCAGGATATCGAGAACAATCGCCAGCCCACGGCGGGACTCGAGGATGCTCTGGCTGTGCTAGAGATTGTGAGTCAGATATACGAGCGTAGCGGCTATGATCATCGCTCGTAGTCCGTTACGGATCAGCCTGGGCGGTGGTGGAACCGATCTGCCTTCGTACTATCGTGAGCACGGCGGATTTCTGATTGCGGCAGCGATCGATAAGTATGTTTATGTGACTGCCATGCGCCCGTTTACACCCGGCATCTATCTCAAGTACTCAGAACTGGAGCGGGTCGATTCACCATCACAGGTGCGTCATCCTATCATCCGTGAGGCGCTTGAGATGTTGGACTTTAAGAAGCCGCAGATCGAGATCACTACGTTGGCAGATATTCCCTCTGGCACTGGGTTGGGCTCATCAGGGAGTTTCACAACTGCTCTACTACGGGCGCTGTGCGCCTTCAAGCGACGCCCGGTTCACTCGCAGGAACTGGCTGAGATGGCTTGTTATCTCGAAATAGAAAGACTGGGTGAGCCGATCGGTAAACAGGATCAGTATATCGCGGCTTACGGTGGTATCACCTGTTTTGATTTCAATCCGGATAATAGTGTTGGCGCGAAACCACTGGATATAGATACAGATACCCTGCACAGCTTGGAAGATAACCTTCTGCTGTTTTTTACCGGGTTCTCCCGGAGTGCGAGTAGCATTTTGGCAGATCAGAAGTCCCGGACCCGCAAGAACGATGCCGCTATGCTGAATAATCTGCATTATGTCAAAGAACTGGGACTGCGAAGCCGTGACGCCCTCGAGGCTGGTGATCCGACGTTGTTCGGGGAACTCATGCACGAGCATTGGGAGCACAAGAAGAAGCGGTCGGGCGGGATGAGTAACCCCCAGATCGACGAGTGGTATGCGTTGGCTCGTCAGAACGGCGCTATCGGTGGCAAACTGGTGGGCGCTGGTGGAGGGGGGTTTCTTATGTTCTATACTGAAGACCGGGAAAGACTTAAAGAGTCAATGGCAGTAGTCGGGCTCGAAGAGGTGCGCTTTCGTTTTGATTTTGAAGGCACAAGCGTTTCGGTGCGCTGAGCCTCATGATGCCGGTTGCCATCCTGGCGGGCGGCCTCGCCACTCGGCTTCGCCCACTGACCAGCACGATGCCCAAGGCACTGGTACCGGTCGCCGGCAAACCATTTTTGCTCCATCAGTTGGAGTACCTTTGCACTCAGGGCGTCCGCCAGGTGGTGCTATGTACCGGGTACCGGGCGAGCCAGATTGAGGCGGTGGTCGGTAACGGCTCGGTATGTGGTCTGAAAGTCGATTACTCCGAAGACGGTGAGACTCTACTCGGTACAGGTGGCGCCATTGCCAAGGCGTTGCCGTTGCTTGGGCCCGCATTTTTTGTACTCTATGGGGATTCCTTCTTGCCGGTGTCGTTCGCCGAGGTTGAGTCGCAGTGGCACCAGACAAAGAAACCCGCCCTCATGGCTGTTTTTCGTAACGAAGGCCAGTGGGATACCAGCAACGTTTTTTTTGAAAATCCTATGGTGATCGAGTACAACAAACACGAGCCGCGCCCAGAGATGAGCTTTATCGACTATGGCCTAGCGGTGCTGTCCTCGGAGGCTTTCGCGGGCTATCGCGATTCAACGCCGTTTGATCTTGCCGACCTGTATCATGATCTCTCGCTGGCCGGAAAGCTAGCCGGAATCGAGGTCTTCGAGCGTTTCTATGAGATCGGTTCGCACCAGGGATTGGCACAGGCCGAGGCTTATTTCAACAGGACTGACTAGCAATGAGGAATCAATCGCCATGAGTTACGCACAACAGCATCTGCAAGAAGCATCCCGGATCATCACAGAAATCGATGTTGACGCTGTCGAGGCGATGGCCACGCTCCTGGCAAAGGTTCGCGAACAGGGTGGGCGGCTGTTTTTCCTCGGGGTCGGCGGTAGTGCAGGCAATTGTTCTCACGCAGTCAACGATTTTCGCAAGATTGTCGGGATCGAATCCTATGCGCCGACGGATAACGTATCCGAGTTGACTGCGCGTACCAACGATGAAGGCTGGGATACGGTTTTTGTCGAGTGGCTCAAGACCAGTCGGCTGGGAGATAAGGACGCAGTGTTTGTGTTCTCGGTTGGCGGCGGCAGCCTGGAGAAGAATGTCAGTCCCAACCTGGTTAGGGCGTTACAGCACGCCCGTGACATGGGTGCCCGGATCACCGGCGTCGTTGGTCGGGATGGCGGATTCACGGCGACAGTTGCGGATGCGTGCGTGATTGTACCGACAGTCAATCCCGAGACAGTGACGCCGCATTCGGAGGCTTTCCAAGCGGTCATTTGGCACCTGTTGGTTTCCCATCCAGCGCTGAAAACATATGACACCAAGTGGGAATCTACCCGTTGAACCGTGCCGTATTTCTTGATCGTGATGGTGTGATCAACCGTGCTCTCGTACGTGATGGACATCCCTTTTCTCCGTCGAGTGTGGGAGAATTTGAGTGGGTTGCTGGAATCCAGGGAGTAGTCGGGGAGTTGTATTCAGCGGGATTTTGGCTTTTTTGCGTGACCAACCAGCCGGATGTAGGCCGGGGGCTTCAGGATATCGCGGTAGTGGAAGCTTTACACAAGATGGTTAAAGATGAGATACCAGTGGAAAAAATTTATGCCTGCTACCATGATGGGGTTAGCGACTGTAGTTGTCGCAAGCCGAAGCCTGGGTTGATTCTTCAGGCGGTAGCTGATTTTGAGATCGACCTCAAGGAGTCCTGGCTGGTGGGTGACCGTTGGAAAGATATCGATGCCGGGAACGCCGCGGGTTGCCAAACGGTATTTCTGGATTACAGGTATGACGAGAGCCTGCGCAGCTCCCCCGATCATGTCATCACAGATATTCGGGAACTCCCAGGGCTGATACTCCACCCACTAATACGGTAAGTGAGATTAATATGACTGCTATTAATGACCTGAAGGTAAAACTTTTCGCTGATGGTGCAGACCGGGACGGTATGCTCGAAATGTATCAAAAGCCCTATATCCAGGGCTTCACGACCAACCCCACGCTGATGAAAAAAGTCGGTATCTCAGATTATGAAGCCTTCGCCCACGATATCCTGCAGGCGATTCCTGACCGGCCGATTTCTTTTGAGGTATTTGCGGATGACTTTGATGAAATGGAGCGTCAAGCTCTTAAGATTCGCACATGGGGTGAGAATGTCTATGTCAAAATTCCGGTAAGTAACACCCGCCAGCAAATGTCTTACGATCTAATTGGTAAATTGGCTGACGCGGGTGTGCATCTAAATATTACTGCGATACTAACTCTAGAGCAGGTTAATGCCGTAGCCGATGCTGTCAAGAACGGCCCGGCTTCGGTGGTGTCTGTTTTCGCCGGACGTATTGCAGATACGGGGTTAGATCCGGTTCCGTTAATGAGTAAAGCCCTGGAGATTCTTGAAGTAGCCCCTCAGGCGGAGTTGCTCTGGGCCAGTCCCCGCGAGGTGCTCAATATCTATCAGGCTGATGCAATTGGCTGCCACATCATTACGGCAACTAACGATATCATCCGCAAGTTATCGTTGTCTGGCAAAGATCTGGCCCAGTATTCTCTCGAGACTGTGCAGATGTTCTACGATGATGCCAGCCGGGCAGGGTACCAACTGTAGGCGCTCATATATTTCAGAGTTTATAAGCTATTCGACAAGTTGCAGTTTTAAGCCACACTTTATTGCCGCAACATTATCAGTGCACGACCGGCGACGGCTGCGAGTACCAGCGAGCCCCCGGCAAGGGCAGTAGCGCTTGGATGTTCGCCAAATCCCAGCCAGACCCATATCGGTCCCAGAGCGAACTCGATGAGGACGATGAGCATGATCTCGGCGCTCGCCACGTAGCGTGAACTCTGGATAAACAGAAAATGCACCACTGCTACGATAATTCCACCCCACAGTAGGCAGATCAGACTGTCGTGCATTGTCAGGTGATAATCAAAGCCGGCACCCGTGAGCCCGATACACATGCTAATGGCTCCACCGATAACGCTAACAGGCAGCATATTTCGGTCCTTCCCCAGGCGCAGGAATATCACGAACATCGAAAAAAACACCGCACACAAAAGCGCCAGGGCATTACCCAGCACTGAACCCCCGCCCAACCCATCGGCAACCATGATACCGATACCGATCATGGCTACCGCGATGGCAACAAGCGTTGACCGGGACAGCCTCTCGCGCAGTATGAACCAGGCAAGCACGGCGGTGATGAGTGGAGAAGCGCTCAGCGTAAACAGGGCATTGGCGACTGTCGTGTGGGTCATTGCCAAGATCACCGTAGGATTAGCCAGACCCAGGAAAACGCCTGCGCCAAGGCCGAACCAGCCACAATCCAAAAACATTCGCGGCAATTGCCAGCGGTAACGCAAGATCAGTATAGCCAGTACCGTGAGCGTAAAGAACGCCTGGCGCCCAAAAATAACCTGCCACTCGTTTGCTGTATCGATACTGCGCAGCATGAAGCCGTTGACGGAGATCAGCAGACTGCTACAGGCAATCAGCGGCACCGCGTAACGCTCGGAGAACGTGCGCGCCGGGATGGTCGCGTAGGTGTTCATGGTGTGCGTGTGGGCCCAGAATAGAGTGTGGCTATGGATAACCCCACCAGAGTCACAATGATGAGGCTCCCGCCAATCAATGTCTGCTGGCTCGGTATCTCTCCCAGTACCAGCCAGACCCAAAGTGGTGCAAGCAACGCTTCCAGACGCATGATGAGACTTGCCTCTGGCGCAGAGATATACCTTGGGCTCAAAGTGATCAGCGCCACACTCACGGGCACGATCACCAGTCCCAGCAACAGCATAAAGGCCAACGCTTGCCCGTGGATACTTGTTGGGGCGGCAAAAGGCCAGGCCACCAGGCAGACGAGCGTGCCGCTCCAGGCCATTGCCGGAATCATGCTTATGGCACGGTGTTTGCGAATCATGACAAAGTTAAACGCCAGCGAAAAGCTGACAGCTAACGCAGCGAGATCGCCCGCGGTACCGCCATCTTCTATG
>CAJWEF010000146.1 GCA_913031305.1 uncultured Acidiferrobacteraceae bacterium | reverse complement strand
GCCAAGTTACCACAGAAGACCTGCTAGGCCAGATCTTCTCGAAGTTCTGTATCGGTAAATAGGGGCCTATCTACGTAGGGCGACCTAAGGCTTTTTATTTTGGCTTGGCTAGGATAACCACAATGCGGTAGTTACGCACCGCCCATCACAAGACTTTTTTTAAATCGTCCGGAACGTCGAGGCCAAAATTAACTAGGTTGTCGATATAGCTGCCGAGCTTCTTTTTGGTTAACGTGGTTTTTGTGTTCGCAGCGATCACACCGGTGCCATCGGCGATCCGATTGTACATAGCAAATACGGCCGTGATCTCGACGATGTTCATCAGTGCAGCTTCATCCCAGCCAACGTCGTAGAGCAAGTCGGCGTCCGTTTGCACCATCTTAGACGGTGTTTGCGTCAGCTTTTTGGCATAGACAAGAGCCGCCTTCAATTTTGGTGATAGGTCGACCCTGTCCGGGTCCTCGATCAATCGGTCGATGAGCCCTTCTTCGACCCCGAAAATCTCGGCGATTGCTTTGTGCCCTCGAAAGCAGAAGGAGCAAGCGTTTAATCCTGATACATAGGCCGCGATAATTTCCCGCTCTGCCGCGCTCAAAGGGCCTTCAGTCAGCATGATTTCGTCAGTCATCTTGAACAAATAAATCGCCATCCTCGGCGATGTTTTCATGACGTCATAAAGGTGAGGGGCATCCCCTAAGGATCTTATAAAACCCATATTTGTTCTCCGTCTATTAGGATTGAAAGGAGCTGATGCTTCGAAAATGGTGATATCGGGTTAGATCACTTCTTCTCTGGAAAGCACAGCTATTTCTTCTTCCGATTTACCAAGTAATTCGACCAGGACTTGTGTCGTGTGCTCGCCCAGCATGGGAACTTGCTGGTCATGGGAGGCACCCCCACCACTGAAACGAACCGGCTGAGGAACCAGCGGAATCCTGCCGAGTTTTTTGTGCTGCCCCGATTCAACCAGGTTGCGAGCCTGCTGGTGCGCGCTCTCAACGGCCTGGCCCAGGTTCCATACTGGCGCTGACGGCACCTCAGCTTTTTGTAAGGCGGTCAGAATCTCTTCGCTTGTCGCAGACACTGTCCATTCTGAAATTACTGAGCGCAACTGCTCTTCGTACGTGTTTCGGACTTCGTTGTCCTTGAATCGTGGATCGTTGGCGAGTTCCGGTTTGTCCATGGCCTCGGTCAGTCGACGGAATATGGGATTAGATGTAACGACCATCACAATCAAACCATCTTGGGTAGGAAAAGAATCCACCGGATAAGTGATCGGGTGGCGGTTCCCGACTCGTTGAGGTTCCTTCTCGGAATATAAACGTTGGCTCAGGCCCGTCAGTTGCATTGAGAACATGGAATCAAACATCGAAACCTCTATCTCGCGACCCTCGCCAGTGCGTTCACGGTCAAACAAAGCCGCGGTGATTCCCCAGGCGGCATACATTCCAGTGCAGACATCAGCTAAGGATTCGCCGGCTGCCGTAGCAGGACCATCCCTTTGCCCAGTCAGATGCATCAGACCACTTAGTGCTTGTATGATCAGGTCGAATGCGGGCCAATCAGCCATCGGGCTATCGGAGCCGAAACCCGAAATACTGGCGTAGATGATATCCGGCCTGACTTCTTGGATCGAAGCATAGTCCAGACCCAGTTTCTGCATCACGCCCGGTCGAAAATTCTCGACCAGAACATCGCAGTGTTCAGCTAGCTCAGTAATAAGCGCCACACCCTTTTTACTTTTTAGATTGATCGACATGCTTTTCTTGTCGCGGTTGAGCAACGTGAAGTAGGTACTTTCGTTGTCTTGGTAAGGGCCAAAAAACCGGGCGTGGTCGCCTGTGTTCGGCATCTCAACTTTGATGATTTCTGCGCCCAGGTCAGCCAGCATGGAAGTACAGAAGGGCCCTGACATTACACGAGAAAGATCGAGCACCCTGATTTTCTTCAATAGGGGCTCTCGGCTGCTGACCTGATTCACGCTGTTCTTCACTGGTCGTTGATTTTCACTACCAATTTGCCCGCTGTACTGCGATCCCTTAGATCACGAAGCGCTTGCTGAAGATCTGAAAATCCATAGTGGTCCTGGGTAACAGGTTGTATGACACCTGCTTCACAGAATTTGGCGAGTTGCCGGCCGATGGCGCCTATGAGCGGTTGGTCTTTTTCATGACTCCAGTAGACTCCGACAACGCTCGCTCTCTTCAACAACAGCCGATGAGCAGGAATATAAGGAACATTCCCGCTGGAGAACCCCACGATTAACAACTGCCCTTGCCAGGCTAGACAGCTTAAACTCGCCTGGGTTACATCGCCACCGACCGGGTCAAAAACAACGTTTACCCCTTTTCCTTCCGTGGCGTTCATTAGCTCAGATTGCCAATCTTCATCTAAATAATTGAAGACCAGTTCTGCGCCATGCTCTTGCGCCACCTTGCATTTGTAATCGCTGCCGGCGGTAGCAAAAATTTTGGCACCCAGATGCTGGGCTATCTGAACCGCCGCTAACCCCACGCCCCCGGCAGATGCGTGAATCAGTACCCGGTCATCAGCCTTGATTTGTACGCAGTGCTGCAATGCGATCACGGCTGTGGTGTAGACGACCGGTAACACGACGGCATCTGACATGGAGACCCGGTCCGGAATCAGAATCACCATGTTTTCACGAATAATGGTGAATTCCGCAAAACCGCCCCAGAATACTTTGCTCGCAACCCGTTGACCCACAGCACAGGAAGTACCTTCGCCAACCGCGACCACTATGCCGGCGACCTCCTGCCCGGGTGTAAAGGGTCGGGTCGGCTTGACCTGGTAGGTGCCAGCGATCATCAAGAGGTCAGAAAAATTAAGAGCGGCTCGTTCAACCCGGATCAGGAGTTCCCCCGGACCAGGGTCTGGCGTGGGTAACTTGACCTGTACCAGATCATCGATGGTGTAACCGTCAGCTAACTGCCAGGAGAACACGCTAGCCCGCCTTTATTTCTCGGAAATTTCCATTGCATACAGTGATTGTCATTGAATCATACTGTTTGGCAAGAATAAGCAGATCTGTGGGAACAAAATGAGCACAAGAAGCGCGAGGATCATCGCGCCCCAGAACGGCAATATGCCGATGTAGATCTCGCGCATGGATATGTTGCGGGCAACCCCTTTGACTACGAAGACGTTCATGCCGACCGGTGGGCTGATCAGTGCCATCTCGATAATGATAACCATGATGACACCGAACCAGATCCGCAGATCAGACGAATCAGCAGCGAAACCCAGCATGTCGGGTACATTGGATTGTTCAATCAAAGGCAAAACGATCGGCAGTACCAGCACCATAGCGGCGAAACCGTCTAGAAAGGTACCCAGAAAGATGAAAGTTGTAAGAACAATTGCAAGGAAGGCGACCGGGCCCAGATTGAGTTCCACGAGAACCTCAGCCAGTGCATCAGGGATACCAGTGTGGGCTAGAAACGGCGAGAAAACGTTTGCGCCGATGATGATGAAATAGATCATCACGGTGGTGGCGACCGATCTGACAAGCGCCTTGCTGAGAAGTCTCAAGTTAAGTTTCCGCCGCAGGGCAGATATGATCATGGCAAGCACTGCACCAACAGCAGCAGCTTCAACCGGGGTGAAAACACCAGCATAGATGCCCCCGATCGATACGACAATAATCACGATGATACTCACGCCGCGGCCCAGCGACTCTATCCGTTCCCGCCACTCGAATGTTCGAGCCGGCGGCCCGAGTTCGGGCCGGATCGACGTCTGGACAAAGATGACTACGAGGAAAAGACTTGCTAACAGCAATCCCGGGAACACGCCAGCAAGGAACAGCCTGCCGACCGACTCTTCGGTGAGAATGGCATAGATCACAAAACCAGTGGACGGGGGGATCAGAATACCCAGTGTGCCGCCTGCCGCTACCGCACCTGCTGCTAGTCGGGAGTCGTAACCGAAGCGTGCCATTTCCGGCATTGCCACCCTGCCCAGAGTCAGCGCAGACGCAACCGACGATCCCGAAAGTGCAGCGAAGCCGGTACAACCGATTACTGTAGCGTGAGCCAGACCGCCACGAAATTGTCCAACCCAGGCATAAGCTGCGTTATAAAGGTCGCGGCTCATACCGGAAATACTGGCTACGTTGCCCATCATCACGAACATCGGGATGACGACCAGTTCATAGTAGGTTGTGGTACTCCAGGTTTCAGTGACAAATGTTGAAAACGCTGAGGTCCAGCCATCGAGGATACCGTGACCGGTAATGCCAACGACCATCATTGCAAAAGCGACCGGCAGTCGCTGACTCATTAACACCAAAACCAGCACAATGCCTGCAATGCCGATGTAAATGGGATCCATCAGTACCGTGTATCAGCTGGATCGCTGTCAAGCAGTGGCTCGACTGGTTGTCCGGTGCAGATCAGATAAGCTTCGGCCAGTGTAACAACGACATGAAAACAGGCCGAAGCGGCGATCATCCAGTAAAACGGCTGGTAGGGTATTTCGATCATGTTAGTGGCGTTGCCGAAGAATGCCGCGTCCTCGGCGCTCACCCAGGCCTGCCAAGCCAGCAGACCCATGATAGCGATAACCAGGCCGCGGACTGCTAGATTACGTGCAATTCGTGCCTTAGAAAACCGGAACTCAGGCAGCAAGTCCACGACGATATGTTCGGCACGGCGCCAAACGAAAGGTACGCAGCCGAAAATCACAACCACCATCCCCATCTGCAGCGTGTCTTCCACGCCAAGGATGGGGGCTGTCAACAGGTACCTGAAAACCACATCAGTAAAAATCAGGCAGACCAGCAGGAACAGCACCACTCCTGCAAGCAGTGCAAGGCCACTTGCCAGGCAATCGAGAAGTTTTACGATCCTATCCCCTAACCTGGAATTACACCCGCTAGTTCTTCATGGCAGCAAGGATGTCGCCTGCCGGTACCCCCTTCGAGTTCTGATCCTTGATAACAATTTTCACGCCCTCAGCCGCCGCCGCATCAAATCTTGCCCGCTCTGCAGCCGACAGTTCGATGACTTCCTTGCCTTCAATACCCGAGAACTTCTTCAACGCTATGTTGCCGAACTTGGCCAAGCCGTCAGCAGCGCGAAGGCTCATCTGCAGGCCCGTAAGTGAGTCAAGAGCGGATTGCTCACTCGACGATAGTTCGTTGTAAGCCTCTTCATTCATGACCAGGAAGATCGTCGTCGGCATTTCTGGCAGGCCAACCGTGACATATTTTGTCGGTTCGATGAGCTTGAAGATCAGCAGTGAATCAGACCCCATCAGCGCACCATCAACCACGCCCGTACTCATTGATGTGTACACCTTGGTTGCAGGCATCTGTACCGGAGTAGCGCCGTATGCCTCAATGATGGACGCAGCCGACTTGGACGCCACCCTGATCTTGAGACCCTTAAGGTCGGCAAGCGTTCGAACCGGCTTGTCGCGCATCATGAACACAGCCGGCGGGGTCACAAACACAGCCAGAGGCCGGGTCCGCTTGTACTCGCCGATCAGATGTTTATCCATGACCTTCCAGATTTTTTCGGTCGCATCCCGATGGCCCTGGGTGACCCCGGGTAGCTCAATAAGCAGGTTGCGTGGAAACATGGGTGAGGTGTACCCGGGAAGTCCATAACTGATCTCAGCAATACGCTTGGCCGCCCGAATGTACTGTTCGGCAGGGCCTTTGCCCAGTTCGCCAGAAGGATAAACCTCCACTTTGACCGAGCCATTCGTGGCGGCCGAAAGATCGTCGGCAAATTTCAGAAAAATTGGTTTATGCAGGATATAGATCGGGGGCACAAAGCTAGCAAGCTTCAGTACCTTCTCACCCGCAGCTGTGGTCAACGCCGACACACACAGCACGGCTGCCGTTGTGAATATGATGATTGTTCTGTTGATTCTGCTTTTCATGGTCTCCTCCATGTGAGTTTTATGTCAGCGCGACTCAGGCTGCCCTGAAGCAAGTCGAAGCTTTCCATCTTATGGATAACAGTTGTGGACTTCAAGCAAGTAGCCCGGCTCTTTCACGCTTACCTGGTCTTCAGATAGTTAAGCTAGAATTCCCGGCAGTTTGAGTCCTTTGTCCCGGGCGCACGCTATCGCCTCCTCGTAACCGGCGTCGGCCAGACGCATTACCCCGGTGGCGGGATCGTTCCACAACACGCGGGCAAGTTTTCGATCAGCCGAAGCTGATCCGTCAGCAATAATGACCAGCCCAGCGTGCTGGGAAAAGCCGATGCCCACACCACCACCGTGATGAAAAGACACCCAGGTTGCACCCGACGCCGTGTTCAAAAGCGCGTTGAGGATCGGCCAGTCTGATACAGCGTCTGATCCGTCTTTCATGTTTTCAGTTTCGCGGTTTGGGCTTGCAACCGATCCGCTGTCAAGGTGGTCGCGGCCGATAACGATCGGGCCACTCAGCTCGCCACTAGCTACCATCTGGTTAAAGGCCCGCCCGATCCGGTCGCGGTCGCCTAGTCCCACCCAGCAGATCCGGCTCGGCATGCCCTGAAAGGCGATTCGTTTTCGGGCCATATCCAGCCACCGATGCAGGTGCGGGTTGTCCGGGATGAGTTCCTTGACCTTTGCGTCGGTTTTGTAGATGTCTTCCGGGTCCCCGGATAGCGCCGCCCACCTGAACGGCCCTTTACCGGTGCAGAACAGTGGCCTGACGTAGGCGGGCACAAATCCTGGATAGTCGAAAGCGTTGTCGACCCCGACTTCCTGAGCCATCTGGCGGATATTGTTGC